>NZ_CP101283.1:620000-930000 GCF_024298925.1 Phenylobacterium sp. LH3H17
CGAGCGCCCGGGCCGCGGCCTTGCCGTCGATCACCACCACGCCGTCGGCGGCGGCGAAGTCGCGAACCCGGCGCAGCAGGCGGCCGGCCACGCGCGGCGTGCCCCGGGCGCGGGCGGCGATCTCGGCGGCGCCGTCGGCCGCCAGGCTCAAGCCCATCTTCAGCGCCGCCTGGGCCAGCACCTTCTGCAGCTCGCCATGGGTGTAGAACTCCAGGCGCAGGGGGATGCCGAACCGGTCGCGCAGGGGCGTGGCCAGCAGGCCCGCCCGCGTGGTGGCCGCCACCAGGGTGAAGGGCGCGAGATCGATGCGGATCGAGCGGGCCGAGGGTCCCTCGCCGATCATCAGGTCCAGCACATGGTCCTCCATGGCCGGATAGAGGATCTCCTCCACATTGGCGGCCAGGCGGTGGATCTCGTCGATGAACAGCACGTCGCGCGGTTCGAGATTGGTCAGGATCGCTGCCAGGTCCCCGGCCTTGGCCAGGACCGGGCCGGAGGTGGCGCGGAAGTTCACCCCCAGCTCGCGGGCGACGATCTGGGCGAGCGTGGTCTTGCCCAGGCCCGGGGGGCCGAACAGCAGCACGTGGTCCAGCGCCTCGGCCCGGCTCTTGGCCGCCTCGATGAACACCTTGAGATTGCTCTTGGCCTGCTCCTGGCCGACGAACTCGGCCAGGGTCTGCGGGCGCAGGGCCTTGTCGTGGGTCGGGGCGTCCTGCGCCTGGGGCTCGCTGGAGACGATCCGGGTCATGGCGCCTCTCCCCATTCATGGCGGGGCGGTCGCATATGACCTGGCCGGGCATGGCGGCCAGATGCTCCCCCTCTGGGGGAGCTCCCGGCCGAATGGCCGGGTGAGGGGGACCTTGATGGTCTGCGGTTCGACGGGTCTGAGAGGGAGTCAAAGTCCCCCTCAGGCCCTTCGGGCCAGCTCCCCCAGTGGGGGAGCATCTTGGAAAGCCTCGCGCGGCCCTCTCCCTCCAAGGAGCGGGGGGAGCGGAAGTGGGCTGCGATGCGGCTCACCGGCCCAGCTCCTGCAGGCCGGCCTTGATCAGGGCCTGGATGGTGGCGTCTTCGCCCAGCCGCAGGTGGGCCTGTTCGACCACGCGCCGCGCATTGACCTCGGCGACGCCGAGACCCAGCAGGGCGGCCACCGCCTCGCCGGCGGCGGACGGGGGCGGCGGTGTCGCCGACGTGAGCGCCGAGGCGTGGAAGGCCGCCACCGGGCCGTCGGTCAGGGGCTTGTCCTTCAGCTCGGTGACGATGCGCTGGGCGAGCTTGGGGCCCACCCCGTTGGCGCGGCCGACGGCGGCCTTGTCGTCGCGGGCGCAGGCCTGGGCGAGCTCGGCGGGCGGCAGAACGTCCAAAACCGAGAGCGCCGCCTTGGGCCCCACCCCCTGGATGGCCTGCAGCATGACGAAGGCCCGGCGCTCGTCGCGGCCCAGGAAGCCGTACAGCTTCATGCCGTTGGCCTCCGACCACTGGGTCTCCACGTGCAGCACCGCCTCCTCGCCCATGGCGGGCAGGTGGGAAAGCGTGCGCGACCCGCAGCGGACCACATAGCCGACCCCGGCCACGTCGATCAGGGCGTCTTCCTCGCCCACCTCGGCGACCAGGCCGCGCAGCCGGCCGATCATGCCGCGGCCCCGATGTTGCGGACCCGGCGGTGGTGGGCGTGGGCGATGGCGACGGCCAGGGCGTCGGCGGCGTCGGCGGTGGTCTTGCCCGCCGTGGGCAGCAGGCGCGCGATCATGAAGCCCACCTGGTCCTTGTCGGCCGCCCCGGTCCCGACCACCGACTTCTTGACCACGGTGGCGGCGTATTCGGCCACCGGTATGCCGGCGCGGGCCGGCACGATCATGGCCATGGCCCGGGCGTGGCCCAGCTTCAGCGCCGAGGCCGCGTTGTTGTTCATGAAGGTCTCCTCCACCGCGGCCTCGTGCGGCGCGTGCAGGGCGACGACCTCGGAGATGGCGTCGAACAGGCAGAGCAGCCGCTCGGCGAAGGGCAGGCTGTCCTTGGGCGCGATCACCCCGTGGGCCAGGTGGGTCAGCCTGGACCCCTCCACCGCGATCACCCCCCAGCCCGTGCGGCGCAGGCCGGGATCGAGGCCGAGGATGCGGAGGGGCGTGGGCATGGGAATCGGCGCGTTCGTCATCTGTTCCGGGTAGGAGTACAGGACGTTGGCGGGGTTAAGCAAACGTTGAGGGGGAAGCGCCTGAGATCGAGCCTGAACCCCGTGCGATCGAAAATAGAAGGAGGGCAGCCGGGACAAGTGGGCGACGGGCTACCGGGCATCTCGGCCCTCAAGCTACTGGGGACGGAGATAGCTGGGAGGTCGCAAGCTCGATCCCATAGTCAAGCATGCTACCCGGATCGGGGGCGGTGGCCGCCTCAGTTGGATTTGTTGTGATGGGGCAAGTAACTCCCCCGGATAATTTCCGGGGTGGTGCCATCTGGTCCGGTTGGTCCGGATGGGCGCCAGAATACCTGCTGTGCAAAGGTCGTGCGGTGAGAGCGGCGGAAGATGTCGCGGTAGGAAACGACTCCCCAAACATAGAGGGCCTGGCCGAAGCCTAGCTTCGTCCTCAAGACCTCGCCGGGCTCAATCCGGCCGTCGACTATCCCTCTCATCTCAAACGTCTGCTGGGGAGGAAGCAAGAGGCTGCGCGCAGTGCGGCGCGGGCGCTCAGGCAAAGGGAAGCGGAAATCGTCCGGCAACGGGACGGGAAGCACCGCAGCCGCTACACGCCAAGTCACCTTGTGCGCTGGCGTTCCGCCGCTGTTGTACAAGACTGGATTAGCCTCGAAAACATAGTTGTCGTCTTGGTATAGAGCGCCGCCAATCTGCACAGAAACATAAGCACGAAGTTGACCTTCCCCGAGTATTTTCTGTCGGGCCGCTATAGATCTATTTATGTCTACGGTCTCGTTTATCTTCTCAATATTCGTCGCCATGGCGTCAGCGACACGTCCCATAGCGGCAGCATTGTCAGCCGTATAGTGCATGGTCTGGTCCATAAGACCGAGTTGATCCGTGTATCGCTTCGCCTGCCTTGCTGCTTCCGCCCTAGCCTCTCCAGCGGCTTCTCTGGTTTCCGCCAAGGCCTCATTGTCGGCGTCTGCGCTCCGCTTGCTGTGATAGACGGCGAGGCCGGCGAAAACGGCCGCAACACTCGCCGCGATGAAGGCCAGCACGGTGGCGATGGTCTGAGCGAACGCAATACGGGCCTGCTGATGGGCAACCCGCAGGTTCCCTTCGGATAGGTCGTTCGCTCGAACCGCTTGGAAGAGTACGGCTTGTTGAACGCGATGATCTTCGCGGATCTGGGCGCAACGGTCTCTTTCGGATGGGGCCTTTTCGGGCGGAAGCGCATTCAGCCGCTTTGGGTCGCAGGCAGCGCCGCCGAGCTTGTAGCCGCGTTCTGGTCCTTGAGAGGCTTCATAGCGGGCTATACGTGGCTGCTGTGGTAACGAGTACCACCAGGTAAGCCAGACGCCAAAAAGGGCTGCAAGTCCTCCAGCCGTAATGACGTAACCCCAACGGCGACCAGACATTGGATCAAGAAAGCCCCGGTGAATCAGCCCCGGCTGATGTTGTTCTCAATGTTCTGGTCTGTCTCAGGGATTCCATGGCAGCTAGCTTGCCAGCCACCTCCCGATAGTTAACTCCGCGCAGCAAGCGGCCCAGCACCAGCACGTCCGGGCTCGCTTCCTAGGGATGGAAGTGGTTTGGCCCGAAGGCAACCAGCGCGCCTCACGCGACGCCGAGGCTGTCGGCGGCGCGCGTACGGCGCGGCGATCCCGGCCATGGTCCGCACCTCGACCGCGACGACGATGCGATCGGCCGCGAGTCGGTTCGAGGGATGGCGAATGCTACCTGGCGCCACATTCATTTGATATACAACCAGTGGACTCGACTTTGCGAACGAATCCGGTACGTTCTCTACAGTTGAGCTCAAAAGGATGTTCTTCATGGCATACAGAAAGCGTACTTCTAGCGACACGTGGCACTGGTGCCGTAATTGCACGAACTGGCCGACTTCCGACTTCGTGGAGCGAGAGACCAAGCCGACTTCTGGCGATCTCTGCAATGAGTGCAAAGCCAAACAAGCCGCCGGAACTTGTAAGTCTTAGTCGCCGAAAAAGTGGCTTCGCCGACCTCGCTGGCGAATTCTGAGAGACCTCTCATCCGACCGCTCGCCGAGCGGCCATCTTCTCCCAAGGCGAGAAGGGCGACAGCTAGGGCAGGCCGGTGACGCAGGAGGCGAGCTTGCCTCGAACGGCGCCATCGGCAGCCTGCCAGACCAGATAGGTCTCGCCGCGCTTGGGCAAGTAGCCGGAGATGAATGGTCCGGTGTCGGTCTCAACGTAGCTGAACGGAATGCGGACCGTTCCCTTGCGCGGCGCGCCTTTCAAGGTCCGCTTGAGCCGCACCACGGCGAAGCCCTTGTCCTTTCCGCCGAACATGTGCCGGAGGGACTCCAGGACGCGCACGTTCACGACGGGACCGGAGGCCGCCCACGAGATGGGGTCCTCGATCGCGGTGACCTCTAGGCCGTCGCGGACCGGGCAGGTGAGATCGGACGACGGTCGCGCGCGGGCGCCGGCCTGGGCGGGGACACATAAGGCCACGAGGCAAATGATGAGCAGCGCCTTCAAGTCGTCCATCCCAAGCACGGTTCGTCGAGTTCTGCATGCTATGCGCGAAGCTACAATAGTTCCCGGTTTGTTCTTGCCAGTCTCCCCGACCTAGCCTAACCTCCACCGGCATGGCGCTCGCCGATTGGACACCTCCCACCAAGGGCGTGACGCCCGCCTTCACCAGCGGTTTCACGGTCGAACTGCGGGCCGAGGTGCTGCGGGCTATGGCTCGGGGCGAGAGCCTGCACGCCATCTGCCGGCGGCCGGGGATGCCGACGCCGCCGACGGTCTATCGCTGGGCCGAGAAGGACCCCCAGTTCGGCGAGGCCTTCCACATCGTGCGGCGCGAGGCGCGGCGCAGGCGGGCGCAGGAGATGCTGGCGCGGCGGGCGGCCAGGCCGCCCAAGGTGAAGAAGCGCAACTGTCCGGGTTCGGTGAGCACCTATTCCGAGGCGCGGGCCGAAGCGATCTGCCTGGGGCTGATCAAGGGCCGCAGCCTGGCGGCCATCTGCCGCGATCGCGGCATGCCGACGATCGTGACGGTCTATAACTGGCTGCACCGCTATCCGGCGTTCGCGGCGGACTATGGGCTGAGCCGGCGGCTGCAGGCCGACATGCTGAGCGACCGGCTGATCGGGCTGATCGACGGAGCGAAGCCTTCGACCCTGCGCGCGGCCCTGAAGCATGTGCGCCACCGGACCGCGGTGCTGTCGGCCAAGGCCTGGGACCCGGATGACCGGCCGGAGGCGGCTGCGGAAGTCGGCTCGTGGTCTCCTTCTCCCCTTGCGGGAGAAGGTGGCCCCGCGAGAGCGGGGTCGGATGAGGGGTCGATAGACCTATCGGTCTGATGTGTGAGTCGCGGCTAGGTCGAAGGCTAGCCGGAGGGTTCTGAGAGACCCCTCATCCGTCGGGCTCCTCGCCCGACACCTTCTCCCGCAAGGGGAGAAGGAACGTGGCGCTCAATCGACCCTAGGCTTGGTTGACCGTGTTGGCGCGGATGGCGGCCGAGCCGTCCTGGGCCAGGTCGACGCGGGTGTCGGAGAGGCGCAGGGGACCCTTGAGGGCGGCGTTGACGGCGTCGAGGCCCGCGGGGCCGGGGCCGCGCGAGAGCAGGTAGCGCAGGGAGATCCGCTCGTGGTCGGCGGCGTCGGGTTGGGTGCCGTGCAGGGTGCAGGGATGCCACATGGCGGTGAAGCCGGTGTCGCCGGTCAGCACCCGCTGGCGCACGGGGATCTCGTTTCCGCGGCGGTCGCCATAGGTCCAGACCTCCCCCTCGGCGCGGCGCAGGTCATGGGGAAAGACCGTGGCGCCGAGCGCGTGGCTGCCGTCCAGCAGGAACAGCGGCGCATCGGCGCGACCCACGGGATGGAGGTAGCAGTAGAGGGTGACGAAATCGGCCTCCCGGTCCTTGAAGTCGATCAGGTCCTGGTGGAAATCGATGCCGTAGAAATAGGTGACGTCGCGATATTCCGGCCGCACGAAGGCGCCGAGATTGTTCACCGGGTTGCCGGCGATCATCGTCTTGACCCAGGCCGGCACGGCGCTGTCGGGCACGCCGCAGACGATCTTGCGGTTCATGATCTGGTAGCCCTGGCCCAGCACGGCGGTCAGCGCGTCCACGATGCGGGGATCGGCCTCCAGGAAGCCGAGCCGGGCCTCGAAACGGTCCAGCAGGTTGCGGCCGGGGCGAGGATTGACCCCGGTATATTGCGGGTCGGCGCGGAAGGCGGCCTCGTCCAGGAACAGGCCGGCGTCGAAGCCGCGGTCGGCGCGGATCTCGTCCAGCAGGCTCGCGGCGGCCCTGGGATCCACCGGCCTTGGGAAGACATGAGACCCGTGGAGCATCAGGTCCTGTTCGGCCGCCGTGGGCGCCAGAGCCGTGTTGGGCAGGGTCATGGTCCCCTCCGTAGACTGTCGGCCCGAGCGCTACACAGATATGGTTAACCAGTTCTGCCTAGTGTCGCCGGGCCCATGACCGACACCCTTCCTCGCCCGTCATCCGACAGCGCCCGGCCCCCGGCGGGGGAGCTGCTGCGCATCGCGCCGAAGCTGCTGCCCGCCGCCCTGGTGGACGAGGCGGTCGCCACCCTGTGCGACATGCTGGACGCCATGGGCGCGGGGGGTGGAGAGCCGGGCGACATCGATGGCCGGGTGGATCGGCTGCGCGGGCAGGAGCGCCGGCGGCTGGGCGCGGTCTATGACGGCTTCCGCGAGACCCTGGTGTTCCAGAGGGTGGTCACCGCCCCGGAACTGACCGCGGCGGCCCAGGCCATGACGGGGGCCAGGCGCCTGCACAGCCCCTTCCAGCACGCGGTGTTCCGCATGGACCTGGCCGGCGAGCACTGGCGCGGCTTCGGTTGGCACCAGGACTATCCGTACAACATGCTGTCGGGCGCCTATGTCACGGCCTGGACGCCGCTGACGCCCAGCGGCGCGGCCAATGGCGGGGTGGAGGCGGCGCCGGCCCTGTCGGACCAGATCCATCCGGTGGAAATCCGCTACAAGCGCGACGCGGCGGGAAACCGGCTGGGGACCCGCGACGCCTTCATCGCCCAGCGCCTGCAGGCCGGGTTCGACGCGCAGGCCCAGACCCTGGAGCTTGGGCCCGGCGACGTGGCCCTGTTCGACAACCGCCTGGTGCATCGCTCGGGCTTCAATCCCGGGCCCCGGCACCGCTTTTCCATCCAGGTCCGCTTCGGCGACCTGCTGGCGCCCGAGTGCGTCGCGCGCGGCTGGGCCAATCGCCGGGCCGACGGCTTCGACACCTTCAAGGCGCTGCATCCCGACCTGGTCGAATACGAGGAAACCGAATGATCCCCGCCGATGAAACCCTGCGCGCCCTGCTCAAGCTGCACCTGGACGACCATGACCTGATCGCCAACCTGGGCTCGTTCGGCCGGCGCATGCATTTCATGAAGGCCTTCGCCCACTACGAGGTGTTCCAGATGGTGGCCGACCTGCCGGGCGATATCGTCGAGTGCGGGGTCTATAAGGGCTCGTCGCTGTTGAGCTTCGCGCGGTTCCTGGAGACCTTCTGTCCCGGCGACCGCACCCGCAAGGTGCTGGGCTTCGACCACTTCCGGGGCCTGGCCGACCGCACGGCGAAGGACGGCCTGGACTCCCGGGTCGGCAACACCGCCGAGGGCTGGAACCCGGCGGCCTTCCGCGACACGCTATTCGCCCTGGTGGACGCCTTCAACGCCGACAGCTTCGTGCCCCAGCGGCCGCGGGTGGAGCTGGTGGACGGCGACGTCTGCCAGACCGCGGGCCAGTACGTGGCCGAGAACCCGGGCCTGCGGATCAGCCTGCTGCACCTGGACATGGACCTCTACGAGCCGACCCTGGCGGCGCTGAAGGCCTTCTGGCCGCGGCTGCTGACCGGCGGGGTGGTGCTGTTCGACGAGTACGCCATCCGCGAATGGCCGGGCGAGTCCGAGGCGGTGGAGGAGTTCTTCAAGGGCGCCGTTCCCCGGATCGAGAAGTTCGGCTGGGCCTCGGCCCCCGGCGGCTATTTCGTCAAGGCCTCAACGGGGGCCTGAACGGGGCCCTGAACCGGGGGCCGGAACGCTAGTGCAGGGGCTGGCCGGGCCGGGGGCCTTCCCAGCGCGGCTCCGGCTCGCCGGCCGCGCCGGCCGCTTCGGCGCCGATGCCCGCCTCGCCGGCCACGAAGCTGCGCGGATCGACCGTCTTGCGGCCCTGAACCGACAGGGCGAATTCGGCGATCAGGCTGTTGTAGAGGTCGGCGCGCTCCAGGAAGCCCAGGTGGTTGACGTCCTCGATCACCCGCAACTGGGCGCCGGCGGTCTCCTGGGCGATGACGCGGCTGGCCTCCAGCTTGGTGACGATGTCCTTGTCGCCGCCGATCACCAGGACCGGCTTGTCGAAGCCGATCAGGGCGCCGGTGGCGTCCCAGTCGAACATGGCCAGGTTGCCCTTGGCCTGGACCCCGGGCGGATTGCGGGTGGCCAGCAGGGTGACGTGCTCGAGCTGGCTGCGGGTGACGAACCGCCCGAAGCCCAGCCGGTTGGCCAGGTGGGCCGAGCCGCTGAGATAGCTCTGCCAGGCCATCAGCCAGGCCAGGGGCTGCAGCCAGGCGGTCAGCCGCATGAGGGGCTCCAGGACCGGCTTGCGCAGGGCCTGGACCAGGCCGCTGAGGATCATGGTCTTCAGCGGGTTGGTGTAGGTGGTGTTGAGCAGCACCACGCCGGCGATGCGGTCCTGGATCGCCGGGTGGTCGCGCACCAGGGTCTGGATGGTCATGCCCCCGATGCTGTGGCCGACCAGGACGGCGGGCTTGTCCCCCGCGGCGGCGAGCACCGCCTCCAGGTCCCTGGCGAAGTCGGGCAGGCAGATTTCGCCGCCGCGCGGGGCCTTCGAGGCGCCCAGGCCCGGCAGGTCCCAGAGCACCAGGCGGAACCGGTCGGAGAGGTCTTCGCGGGCATAGCGCCAGATCGTGCTGTCCAGACCCCAGCCATGGGTGAAGACGATGGGAGGACCGTCGAGGCGGCCATGGGTCTCCACGTGCAGCGACGATCCGCTTGGCCCGGCCAGCACCCGCGCCGCGCCCCGCTGAGGCGCCGTGACCCGCTTGTCGGGCCTGGCGAGCAGCGGCGTCAGGACGACCCGGCCGAGCAGCGACCAGGCGGCCAGCCCGATGCCGGTCCAAAGCCGCCAGTCCTCGCGGACGCGGAACAGGACCCCGTCGGGGCTGGTCAGCCACTCCCCCTGCCACCAGCTCCAGAGCAGGTATCCCGCCCCGCCCAGGATCGCGAGCGACAGGAGGCTGGTGAAGATGCGGAGAACGAAGAACAGCGGCATGTCGCGGGTCCGGGTTGGGGTGCGGACCAGCGGAACACGGCGGGGGGTGGGATGTTCCGCAAGCGGCTGTCGTGGCGTGCCGCGAGACTCAGTGCGCGTGTCCGTGCCGATGATGGATGTCGGGGTAGTGGGGGTGGCTGTGGGTCAGCGGCCCGTGCTTATGGACATGGGTGTGGGGTTCGCCGTCCGGGTCGGCGGGCCCATGCTCGTGGCGGTGGTGAGCGTCGTGGATGTGGCGGTGCTCGTGTTCCATCGGCTCATGGGCGTGCTGATGTTCGTGCCCCTCGGTCAGGTGCAGGGCCACGCCGATCAGCATCAGGACTGAGGCGACCAACAGCTGGACGGTGAAGGGCTCGCCGAACATGGCGATGGCCAGGCCCGCCCCTATGAAGGGGGCCGTCGAGAAGTAGGCGCCGGTTCTGGCGACGCCGAGGTGGCGCAGGGCGAGGACGAACATCACCAGGCTCACCCCGTAGCCGAGGAAGCCGACGATCCCGGCGCCCAGCAGGGGGCCGGGGGGCGGCAGCTGCGCCCCGGTCGCGAGCGCGAGCGCGAAGTTCACCGCCCCGGCCACCAGGCCCTTGACCATGGCGCTTTGCACCGGGTCGGCGGCGCTGAGCTTGCGGGTGAGATTGTTGTCGACGCCCCAGGCCAGGCAGGCGCCGGCGATGGCAAGGGATCCCAGGCCGAAGCCGGTGGGGCCGCCCTGGTAGGACAGGACGACGGCGCCGGCCAGGATCGCCGCCGCGCCGGCCAGCAGCCGGCGGTCGACGTTCTCTTTGAACACCAGCCAGGCGATGGCCATGGTGGCCAGGGCCTCGAGGTTGAGCAGCAGCGCCGAGGTGGAGGCCGCGGTGGTGGTCAGGCCGATCATCAGGAGCACGGGGCCGATGACGCCGCCGCTGAGGATCACCAGCGCCAGCCAGGGCAGGTCGCCGCGCCGCAACGGCGCCTCGGCGGGCGCGATCCCGAAGCGCCGGCGACCGAGGTGGACCACGCTCAGGCCGAGACCCGACCCCAGATAGAGCAGGCCCGCGAGCAGCCAGGGGCTGACTCCGGTTCCAAGCAGCAGCTTGGCGAACGGCGTGCTGGCGCCGAACAGGGCCGCCGACCCCATGGCCAGAGGGACGCCGGGCCAGGCGATGAGATTGCGAAACATGGACCTGGCGGGGTTCGAGCGGCGGGAAGCGGGTCGACCCTAGGCGATCAGGTCCGTGAAGTGGAAGAACCCGTTTTGTCGCCGCGCGCCTGGCCGCTGGTCAATTCCGATACCGCCCGGCCAGCCGCCTGGTCTCCCGCGCGTCGATGTGGGCCGGGTAGGCGAGCTTCGTCACCCAGTTCCTCGCCTTGCACGTCGGGCATGACCGCTTCACCGAGCCCGCCACGTCCGCCACCAGGGTGGTGAAGCCGCCGTCGCGGAGCTCGTAGAGGCGGTTGATGACCTTGCCCACGTCATAGCCCCTGGCCCAGCCGCAGCCCGCGCAGGCCAGCATGAGGACGCAGCCCGGATAGCGGCGGGCGTCCTCCAGCCGGGCCTGGGCGAGGTTGGCGAGCGGGCGCAGGTCAGCCATGCGGCCTGCCGGCGTAGAAGCCGCTGTCGCGGGTGAAGTGGAAGGCGGCGGTCTCCAGGGCCTCCTTGGCGGCCAGGATCACCAGGTAGTCGGCGCCGAACGGCCGGCACCGGGTCTGCAGCTTGACCAGGGCGTGGTGGTAGTCGCGCAGGGCCTCGAAGGCGGCCTTGGGATCGGCGACGCCGGTGTAGCGGACCTTGGTCATGGGTGCTCCTGCTGACAATGTTGACGTGAACAAAAGCAGAACATCAGCGGCGCGGCGAGTCCGCCCCGGCTGCATTTCGCGCGGCGGCGCAGCCTCAGGGTGAGAGGGCCGGCGGCCCGCGGAAAGTTGAACAAGTTCCAATGGACTTGGCCGACCAAGGGTATCCAATCGCGTCCGGGATGAACGCAGATGGGGAGGTGTCAGTGAGCAGTCTTCTGGTTTCGCGTCGGGGTTTCGCCGTCATGGCCGGGGCGGCGCTGGCCGCCGGCGGGCGAGGCGCGCACGGGCAGGCGCCGCCGGCGGGGACGGCGGAGTCGCCCATGGGGCCGTTCTATCCGGTGAGCCACCTGGCCGAGGCCGACGCCGACCTGGTCTGGCTGAAGGGCGCCAAGGCCCGCGCCCTGGGCGAGGTCATCGAGGTGTCGGGCCGGGTGCTGAACCGCCACGGGGCGCCGATGCGCGACGCGAACCTCGAGATCTGGCAGGCCAACGCCGCGGGCCGCTACGCCCACCCCAACGATATCAGCAAGGCGCCGCTGGATCCCAACTTCCAGGGCTTCGCCAACCTGCGCACCGACAAGGACGGCGGCTGGCGGATCACCACGGTCAAGCCGGCGGCCTACGACTCGCCGATCGGCCTGCGCACCCCGCATATCCATTTCGACGTGCGCGGGACCGCCCACCGGCTGAGCGCCCAGATGTACTTCCCGGATGAGGCGACGCTGAACGCCGGGGACCAGCTCTACAAGGATCTCGGCGGCGAGGCCGGGACCTCGGTGGCGGCCGCGGCCGGGGCGGGCAAGTACCGCTGGGATATCGTGCTGATGGACGGGTAGGGGAGGCGTCCTTCTCCCGGGACGGAAGAAGGACGTTCCATCTGTCTAGGGAAGTTCTCAGGCTCTCAGGGTGGCTCCGGTTTCCAGCAGCGACTTCAGGTCGCTGAGGATCCAGGTCCAGCCGCCCCCGCCCTGCTCGGAGAAGTCGCCGCGGATCGCGCTGGCCATCAGCGGGGCGCCGGCGACGTCGTGGGTGACGGTGAGCTTGCAGAAGCCGGCGCTGGTGAGGGTGATCTCCCAGGTGATGCGGGTGAAGCCCTCGGCCTTGTTCTCCTCGCTGAACAACCAGCGATAGGTGTTGACCAGGCGGCGCGGCGGATCGGCCTCCAGAACCTCCCCGTCGATGATCACCTCGGGCAGGCCCATCTGGACCATCTCGGCGGTGGCGTGGTGGCGGGCGACGCCGCCGGGGCGCAGGTCGTACTCGGCGCGAGCCTGATAGCCGTACTTGGCCGTCCATTCCGGACTGGTGATGGCGTCCCAGATCTTCTGGGGCGGGGCCTTGATGTAGATCTCGAAGATCTGGGTGGTGTCGCTCATGTGTCGGACTCCAGGTCGGCTTTCAGGTTTGTGAGCGCCGAGAGGGGACGCTCGGCGTACTTGCCGATCCAACGGTCGTGGATCAGGCGGATGGGAACGGGGTTGAGGTAGTGCAGCTTCTCGCGCCCCGAACGGCGCGTGACCACCAGACCGGCCGCCTCCAGCAGCTTCAGATGCTTCATCACACCGAAGCGGCTCATCGCCACCTCGGCCTCCAGCTCGGAGAGCGTGCGCCCGTCACGGGCGTGGAGGAGGTCGAGGAGGAACCGCCTCGTCGCATCGGAAAGCGCTTTGAAAACCAGGTCGTCGTCGGTCACGGGCGGACAATAGGTGACCATAAGGTCACATGTCAAGCCGTGGCGAACGGAGGGGTGAATCCGCGACTGTGGAAGGGATCAGGCCTTGGTCTTGCCGGTGGTGGACTCGGCACCGGTGAACACCACCACGGTCCCGGGCTTGACCGCCGCGCCCAGTTCCTCGGCGTCCCAGTTGGTCAGCCGCACGCAGCCGTGGCTGTCGCGCTTGCCGATCAGGCGAGGGTCGGGTCCGCCGTGGATGCCGTAGGTGTCCTTGGTCAGGTCGATCCAGATCGAGCCGACCGGGTTGTTGGGGCCCGCGGCGATGGAGAGCTTCTCCTTGCCGTCGCCGAAAGTCAGGCGCTTGGGGTCGTAGTTCCAGGTGGGCTCGGCCGCCACGGTGCGCACCGCCCACTCCCCGCTGGGGGCCGGGCGGCTGACCGAGCCGACCGTGGCCGGATAGACGGCGAGCAGGCGCTGCTGGGCGTCATAGGCGCGCACCTCGCGCTCGGCCTTGTCGACCTCGATGCGCGCCACCTGGGCGGGCAGGGTCTCGGGACCGAGCTGGGCGACCACGATGACCTGGCCGGGCTTGGTGAAGTCCGCGCCGGGGTTCAGCGCCTTCAGCAGCGGCTCGTCCATGTGGAACTTCTCGGCCAGCAGCTCCAGGGGGCTGGTGTAGGCGAGTGTCTTGAGCGCTGCCATCGCCTTGGGCTCGGTGGGGACCTTGTCGATGAACGGGCCGGCCACGTCCTGGGCGGTGATCGTGTAGTCCATCATTACCGGGGCGGCGTCGGCGGCGCTGAGCGCGGTCCAGGTCTCGGCGTCCAGCTTACCATCGGGCGTGAGGCCCTTGGCCTTTTCGAAGGCGGCGACCGCCTGGCGCAGGTTCTCGCCCGCCTGGCCGTCGATGACCCCGGGCGAGAAATGGGCGCGGTCCAGCAGGACCTGGGCGCGGATCAGCAGGTTCCTGGCGGCCTTTGGGTCGGCGGTCTCGGTGAAGGCGGCGGCGTCCACGGCCTGGGCCAGCGGGGAGGCCGAGGCCGGGACAGCCGGGACCGACAGGGGCGCGGTGGCGATGTCCGAGCCGGCCGGGAGTACGCCGACCTGGGCGCCCTTGATCGGCGGCATGGCGCCGGCGGCGGCCACCTCGTTGGCGGCGGGGGCGTCAGAACAGGCGCCCGCCAGCAGGGTCAGGCCAATAAGTGCGAAGCTTGAGCGAAGACGCATCTGTGATCTCGACGGTATCCGGCGCACAATCGCCGCCGTGATTGGGAAGCGTCGAAAAGCGGGGAGGTTCCGGGCGGTCGCGCTTGGCCTGGTGATCCTGGGGCTGGGGACGCTAGCCCTGGCCCGATGCTTCGCCCCGTCCGAGCGCCAGCCATCCCCGCCGCCGGCGGAGCGGCCGCCGCTCGCCGCCCCACCTGGAGCGCCGCCTACTTTTCCGGCTCCACCCCCCGTGGCGACGGGCGATTGCGCCGCCCCGGCCTATGCGGAGGCGGCCCGTGCCAACGCCGAAAGCCTGGTCCGGATGAACCTGTCGGTGTTCGGTCGCCCCGAGGCAGGGTGGGAGACCTACGCCCCCGTGGCCGCCCGCGAGATCGGCACGCGCTGCGCTCCTGACACCCCGGGCTTCGCCCAGGCCCTGGCCGGCTGGCCGCCGGGCGGCGCGCCAGACGGGGTGATGACCGAGGCCGCACTCCAGGCGGTCGAGATCGCCGTCCAGGCCCGGCGCCCGATCGTGGCGGTGCTCGACCGCGGCGTATGTCCCGATCCGCCGACCGAACTGGCCGACGCGCGGCCGGGGGAGGGGTACGGCGGCAAGGCCGTGCAGCTTCGGCCCGGGGCGCTGGCCGCCTATCGGGCGATGGTCGCCGCGGCCCGGGCCGAGTCGCCGGAGATCGCCGCCGATCCACGGTTCCTGCAGATCTATTCGGGGTTCCGCAGCCCGGCCTCTGACGCGGCGCGATGCGAGCGCGACGGCGATTGCAACGGGGTGACGCGGGCGACCTGCTCGCCCCATCGGACGGGCCTGGCGATGGACATCTATGTGGGCCAGGCCGAGGGCTACGGTCCCGATTCCAGCGCCGATCCCAACCGCCTGGCCCAAAGCCGGATGGCCGCGTACCGCTGGCTGGTGGTCAATGCCGGGCGGTTCGGCTTCGCCGGCTACGCCTTCGAGCCCTGGCATTGGGAATGGACCGGAGAGGCGCCCTGACGGCCGTGGAACCGCCAGCCGGCCCGCGAGGTTGGTCCTCCAGGACGGAGGACGGCGAGATGGACTATCGGCTCTACGTGTTCGATTCCGCGGGCCAGGTGGCCCATGCGGAGGAGTGGTCGTGCGCCTCGGAGGCCCAGGCCCTGGAGCGGGCCTCGCGCCTGGTAAACGCCTTCGGCGCGGAACTGTGGCAGGGCGCGCGGCATGTGAGCACCTTCGCAGGGCGGCTAAGCGCCCGCGCCGCCGAGCCGGGCGAGGCCCACGCCTAGGTCCAGAATTTGAAGGCGTCCCAACCGGCCTGGATCAGCTCGCGGGGCAGGGCCAGGATGTCGGTGAGCAGCAGCGCCACGGCGAAGAACAGGGCCGTGGCGAACGGCACGAAGAACAGCAGGGCCAGCAGGGCCAGCATGGCGATCCCCTCGATGGGGCGCAGCCGCTCGCGCACGGCCTGGGGCAGCCAGGGGCGCAGGATGCCGAAACCGTCGAGGCCGGGAACCGGCAACAGGTTCAGCACCAGGGCGGTGGCCTGCAGGAAGGCCAGGAAGGCCAGGGCCGCGACCAGCGGATTGGCCGCGCCGCCGGGCAGGGCCGGGGCGGCGAGGTGGATGACCGCGCCCAGAGCCAGCAGGACCACGAAGGTGCCGACCGGCCCGGCCAGGCTGGCCAGGGAGCGCCAGCCGCGCGAGCGCATCATGTCCTCGCGCAGATAGACCGCCCCGCCCGGAAAGCCGATGCCGCCCAGGACCAGGGCGATGACCGGGATGACGATGGAGGTCCCCAGGTCGGCGTATTTCAGCGGGTCGAGGGTCAGGTAGCCCTTCTCCACGATGGTCGGATCGCCGGCTTTGTGGGCGGTGAAGGCGTGGCCGAACTCATGGACCACCACCGCGGCGATCCAGCCCAGGACGACGAAGGCGAAGGTCAGCGGGCCGGTGGCCTCGGGAACCAGGGCGAGGGCAAAGCCGGAGACGATCCAGGCCGCCAGCAGGATGAGCGCGTTGGGACTGATCGGCGGGCGTTCGGTCGTGGGCAGGACGGCGTCGGCCAAGGGGGCTCCAATCGAGGGGGTGGGGCGAGTTAGCCTATCGCGGCGCAAAACTCAGGGGAATTCGAACTGATCCGCCCTCAACGGATACTCCGTCCGCCGTGGTGGGGCGTAGCTTGAACTTGGATCTGAGTTTCATAGCCGCAGCCCCAAACCCCGCGCCGGTGGGCGTCTCGTCCTCAATCCTGCATTCGGTGAGGTTGCCATCCGCCTTCACTAGGCAAACGAGCACCGCGCGGCCCGCGATGTGACCGCCGCGCCCCGCCCGCGAGCCGGCCGAGGCGAGTTCACGCGGCGTCGGCACGCGCACAAAGTAGCCGGCCATGGACTGATCGGCGGCCGGAGCCTCGGCGACGGCCGAGGCCGGTGCGAGTGCGGCGAGGACGAGCAGCATCGATCAAGCTCCACCATGGGTGGCGGTCAACCTGCCGCAATCCGCTGTCGGGAGCTAGGGCCTCTCGACGCCGGTGATGGCGTGGTCGCCGGCCTTGCGGACCACCAGGTCGGCGAGGGCGCGTGCCGGGGCGATGTGGTCGCGCAGGTTGGGCAGGTTGATGCGGTCCCAGACCATCTTGCCGAAGGCCTGCGCCTCCGGGCGGCTCATGGACCGGAAGCGGGCGTAGAACGAGGTGGGGTCATGCTCGGCCAGGTCCCAGAGGCCCATGAAACGGGCCACGAACCAACGCTCCAGGTCGGCCTCATCGGCCTCCAGATAGACCAGGGCGTCCAGCAGGCCGGGCGGTCCGGTCAGGGGATGGCGCAGGGTCAGGCCCTCGATGACCAGCACGTCCGGCGGGGCGACCTCGCGGGTCAGCGCCTCATCGACGTCGTAGGTCACGTGGCTGTAGCCGGGGAAGCGGGTGGGCACGCGGCGCACGCCTTCCAGGGCGGCGCGCAGGGCGGCGTGGTCGTAGCTCGCGGGAAAGCCCTTCTGTGCGGTGAGGCCCAGCTCCTCCAGCCGGGCGTTCGAATGCAGGAAGCCGTCGGTGCAGACCAGGTCCACGCCCTGCTCGTCGGCTTCGAAGGCCGCCTTCAGCGCCTGGGCGAAGGTGCTCTTGCCCACCGCCACCGAGCCGGTGATCCCAACCACGAAGGGGCCGGCCGTCGGGCGGAAGGGCGTCAGGAGGCGCGCTATGGCGGCGAGGTCACTCACGGCGCCCATTCCTACCCAAGGCGAAGGTTTGCGCCAGGGCCCGGTTGCCATCGGATCACGCTTCTGTTGTCCTGAACGTCCGAACAACCGATCCCGGAGAGCCACGTGCGCCGAAGCTTCATGTCCATCGCGAAAGGAGATTCCTCTTATCGACAGGATTTGAAGCTCTATGCCCACGCTCAACTTGGGGATTCTGGCGCACGTAGACGCCGGCAAGACTAGCCTCACCGAACGGCTGCTCTACGAGGCCGGCGCCATCGCGGCGATCGGCAGCGTCGACGACGGCGACACCCAGACCGACTCGCTCGCCCAGGAGCGACGACGCGGGATCACCATCAAGACCGCGGTCGCCTCCTTCGTGGTCGGCGACGTCACCGTCAACCTGATCGACACCCCGGGCCACCCGGACTTCATCGCCGAGGTGGAGCGGGTGCTGACCGTGCTGGACGGCGCGGTGCTGGTGATCTCGGCCGTGGAGGGGGTGCAGGCCCAGACCCGCATCCTGATGCGAACCCTGCAGCGCCTGCGGATTCCGACGCTGATCTTCGTCAACAAGATCGACCGCGGCGGGGCGCAGGACGAGGCGGTGCTGCAGGCGATTTCCGAGCGGTTGACCCCGGCGATCATCGCCATGGGATCGGCGCGCAATCTTGGTGGGCGGGAGGCCGGCTTCACGCCGTTCGAACCGGAGGACTCGGTCTTCCGGGCGCGTCTGGTCGAGCGGCTGGCCGACCATGACGACCTCATGCTGGCGGCCTATCTCGACGGGGCGCGCGCGCTCTCGCCTGGCCGGCTTCGAAAGGGGCTGGCCGCCCAGACCCGGCGGGCCCTGGTCCACCCGGTCTATTTCGGCTCGGCGATCACCGGCTCCGGGGTGGAGGCGCTGATGGCCGGGGCGACCCGGCTGCTGCCGAGGGCGCGCGCCGAGGGCGACGGCCCGGTCTCCGGCGCGGTGTTCAAGGTGGAGCGCGGTCCCGCGGGCGAGAAGATCGCCTATGTCCGAATGTTCTCCGGAACCCTGCGCACCCGGGACCGTCTGCGGTTCGGCCAGGGCAGGGAGGCCAGGGTCACCGCCATCGGGGTCTTCGACCGCGGCGGCGCGGTCAAGCGCGACTGCCTGGCCGCCGGTCAGATCGGCAAGCTCTGGGGCCTGGGCGACATCCAGATCGGCGATGCGATCGGCCTGCCGCGAGAGGGTTCGGTCCAGCGCCATTTCGCGCCGCCGACCCTGGAGACCGTGATCGCGCCGCGCCATCCCGTCGAGCGCGGGGCCCTGCTGGGCGCCCTGGTCCAGCTCGCGGAGCAGGATCCGCTGATCAACCTGCGGCAGGACGACGTCCGCCAGGAAATCTACGTCTCGCTCTATGGCGAGGTGCAGAAGGAGGTCATCCAGGAGACCCTGGCCAGCGACTACGGCGTCGAGGTCACGTTCCGCGAGACCACCACCATCTGCATCGAGCGGCCGGTGGGGACCGGTTGCGCGGTGGAGGTGCTGCGCGAACCGCCCAACCCCTTCCTCGCCACGGTGGGCCTGCGGATCGACCCGGCGCCCATCGATTCGGGCGTCACGTTCCGGCTGGAGGTGGAGTTCGGCTCGATCCCGCACGCCTTCCACCGGGCGGTGGAGGAAACCGTGTTCAAGACCCTGAGCCAGGGCCTGCACGGCTGGGCCGTCACCGACTGCGTGGTGACCATGACCCACTCCGGCTACCAGCCGCGGCAGAGCCACTCCCACGCCATCTTCGACAAGAGCATGTCGAGCACGGCGGGGGACTTCCGCAACCTGACGCCCCTGGTGCTGATGGACGCCCTTAAGCAGGCCGGGGTCGCGGTTTGCGAACCCATGCAGCGCTTCGAGCTGGACGTTCCCGCCGACACCCTGGGATCGATCCTCTCGGTCCTGGCCCAGGTGGAGGCCATCCCGCGGACCCAGGTCCCGAGGGGCCAGGCCTGTCGGCTGGAAGGCGAGATCCCGGCGGCGCGGGTGCACGAGCTGCAGCTCAAGTTGCCGACCCTGACCCGTGGCGAGGGGGTGCTGGAAACCAGCTTCCACCAGCACCAGCCGGTGCGCGGGCAGGTTCCCTCGCGGCCTCGAACCGATCACGACCCGCTCGACCGCAAGGTCTATTTGCTGAACCTCAAGCGGCGGCTCAGCTAGAGCCCCTGGACCTTAGCGAGGTTGGGCTTGGGGATCGGGTGGGTGAAGGGGCCATGGGTCTTGGCCTTGTCGCGGGCCAGTTCAGCCCAGGCGGCGGCGAAGGCCTGGGGTGTGTTCGGCGTGACCGGGGCGCGGACGAAAGTCGCGGTGCGAGATTTGAGCGCGGTCTGGACCTGGGCCCAGAGGTCGAGGTCGGCCTCCGGCGGGTCGGCGGCCTCGCCCAGGATCACGGCCCGGATCCGGCCCAGGACGATCGGGCTGTCGGCGTGAATGACGACGGCGCCCGGCGGCAGGTCCTTCAGCGCCGCGGCGAGCCCGGCCAGGACCGTGCGCTCCGGCGTGATGTGACGCGCCCCGCCGGCCGCTCCGGCCAGGCCTTCAGCGGTCTTGCGCAGATGGGCCCAGCCGCCGACGCGGAAGGCGGAGTGGTGGCTGGACAGGGTCCAGAGGCGGATGGCGCTCATGGGCGGGGCTGTAGCACCCCGCCCACGAGATTCTTAGGGCCGACGTCAGCGGTCGTCGCGGAGATAGACGACGTTGGTCTTGGCGTTGGAGATGATGTGGCCGATCAGGAACCCGGCGAAGGCCGCCACCGCCAGGGAGGCGTAGGGGCGTTCGTGGACGAAGGTCTCGGCCTCGCCCAGTCGGCGGCGGGCCTGCTCGCGGGCGACGTCGTAGCCTTCCTGAGCCCTTGCCTGCAGGACGCTGGCCCTCTCGCCGAGGGCCACCTTGGCCTCGTGGGCGAGTTCGGTGGCGGCGCCGACCAGGGGGGCGGCGGCCTGCTTCAGCGCCGCGCCGCGCTTTCCCTTGCCCTTGGGCTCGGCCGACTGGAGCTTGGCGGCGGCGTCCTCGAACTTGTCGAATTCGGGGCCGGGGCCCGCCAGGTGAGTGGGTTGGGTGTTCGTCTGGTCGACCATGGCCTGGGGTTCTCCTGAAGCTTCGGGAGACACAACGGCCTTACGGTCCCAGCAGTTCCGGCCTGGGTCAGGCGGTCGCGGCCTGGTCCCGGCGGCGCGCCCCGCGGATCAGCACCCCGACCCCGCCGAAACCGACGACCAGCATCGCCCAGGTCGAGGGCTCGGGGACCTCGGAGGTGAGCATTAGGTTGTCCATCACGAACTGGCGGCCCTTGCAGGAACAGCCGTCGTACCAGGTGGTGAAGGTCAGCTTGTCGAGGCCGCCCCAGCCGGCGGCGAAGAAGGTCGGCCCGGCGGTGTCGAGGTTCAGCACCTGGGAGAACAGTTCAATCCCGTCGTTGAAGCCCTGGATGCGCAGCTGCAAGCCGTCGATCCAGGCAGCGGTGAGATAGGCGCTGTCGAAGTCGAAGGTCCCCGTGGCCAGCGACACGGCGCCCACCACGTCGCCGCCGGCGTTGAAGGCGACGTTCTCCGGCGAGACGGTCCCGTGGCCGAAGCCGGTGTCTTCGAAGCCCGTGTACCAGACGGCGCCCAGGGTGCTCATGTTCTCCCAGTCGAGGCCCTCATAGGAGGTCAGGGCCTGGGCGACCGGCGCGCGGTCGTCGAAGGTGATGAGCTTGGCCTGGGCGGGACCCGCCAGGACCACAAACGCCAGGGCCAGCGCCCCGAGAACCGACTTCATGATCGTCACCCGACTCGAACTGGCGGCGATCTCGCTCGTGCCCGGCGCCATGGCCAAGCTGATTCAGGCGCCGGCGGGCGAATTAACCTTGCCCCGTCCCGCGTGGGGGGAATTGGCTCAATCGGGTTGTCCCCGACCACCCCCCCGCGACCCGTCAGACCCGCTCGACGATCATCGGCATGCCCCCGAGCGGTTTGAGGGTGGCGTGGGCCAGCGGGGTGACTGTGTGGCCCTCGACCGGGCGGAACCGGAACCGGGCCAGCCAGTGGGAGAGGATCAGCAGGGCCTCGGCCTGGGCGAAGGCCATGCCGATGCAGATGCGCGGCCCGGCGCCGAAGGGGATGTACTGGAAGCGGTGATGCTGAGCCTTGGCCTCGGGGTCGAAGTTCTCCGGATTGAACAGTTCGGGCTCGGCCCAGAGCTTGCGGTGGCGATGGACCACCCAGGGCCAGACGCTGACCATCTCGCCCTTGCGCACCGGCTGACCGCAGATCTCGTCGTCCTCAAGGGCCTGCCGGTCCATGCGCGGGACGGGCGGGTAGAGGCGCAGGGTCTCGTCCCAGACCATCCGCAGATAGGGCAGGCGGGCCAGGATCTCGGCGGGGGACCCGCCGGCGTCCCAGGCGGCCTGGGATTCTTCGCGCGCCCAGTCCTGGGCCTGGGGGTCGCGGCTGAGCAGGTAGATGGCCCAGGCCAGGCCGTTGGCGGTGGTCTCGTGGCCGGCGACGAAGAAGGTGGCGGCGTTGTCGAGGGCAAGCTTGGCGGCGGCCCGCGGCTCGTGATGCTCGGCGAAGCTGTCCAGCAGCCGGGTCATGAAGTCGTCGGTGGGCGCGCGGCTGGCCTGGCGGCGCGCGATGAAGTCGGCGAGCTTGCCCAGCAGCACCTTGCGGCCGCGCGCGCCGCGACGCTGGATGGCGCTGTTGTCCAGCCAGGGCATGCCGAACAGGATTCCGAGCCGGTACTCGGCGGTGGCGGCGATCACGGCGTCCAGGTGCGGCGCGGTGTCATGGAAGGCCAGGCCCGCCGCGCCCTAGAACAGGGCCTCGTCGATGATCTCGAAGGTGGTGCGGGTGGCCTCGGCCGCGATGTCGACCTGGTCGGCCGAGGCCATGGCCCAGCGGTCGGCGGTGCGCCTGGCCACGCGCGCGAAGGTGGGATTGAAGCCTGCGAGCGCCGCCGGCGTGAAGACCGGGGCCATCAGCCGGCGCTGGCCGCGCCACGACTCACCCTCGGCGGAGAACAGGCCTTCGCCGATCGCGGGCGCCACCATCCTGCGCACCAGGCCGGGCTTGGGATAGTTGGCGGCGTTGTCGAGGAAGACACGCTTGATCCCCTCGGGGTCGCTGATGCCGTGATAGGTCAGGTGCAGGACCTTGGTCCGGCGATTGAAGAGGTCGAAGGTCTCCTTCGGCCAGCCGACCAGCGGATTGCGCGAGGTCTCGCCCAGGAACAGGTCGAGCAGGGTCGGCCAGTGGTCGGTCTGATCCGGCGCGGCGGGCCGAAAGCGCGTGGGAGGTACGCGCGGCGGCGACATGTCCTGGGCGAGGGGGGCGGCGAAGTTGATATCCGTCATGGCGTTGTTCTTGCGAGCCTTTCGACAACCTTAGGATGGGGCGCGATGCTGCATTGCACCAAACGATATAACCGCGATATGCTTGTGAGCTGAGATCACAGGGGGCGGGGTCGTGGAAAAGCGTTCGCTACCGTCGCTGACGGCGCTTCGGGCCTTCGAGGCCTTCGCACGGCGGGGTCGCATGACTCTCGCGGCCGACGAGTTGTGCGTCACCCACGGGGCCGTAAGCCGCCAGATCCGCAGCCTGGAAGAGGCCGTGGGCCTCGTTCTCACCGAAGGCCCGCGCCACCGGCTGAAACTGACCGAGGCGGGGGCGAGGCTGGCCGCGACACTGTCGGGCGCCTTCGATCAGGTGGAACGGACGGTCGCCGACCTGAAGTCCACGGCGCACGAGGAACTGCATCTTTCCTGCGTCGGCACCCTGGCCATCCGCTGGCTGATCCCGCGCCTGTCGGCCTTCCACGCGCTCCATCCCGGCGTGCGGGTCAGGGTGACGGAGTCCTACGCCCCGGTGGACTTCGCCCGCGAGCGGTTCGACGCGGCCATCCGAGTGAACGAGACCGCACCGATCACCGGGGCTCACGCCACGGCCTTCCTGGAGAACTTCACCGGACCGGTGACGGCGCCGCGGCTGGTCGGCAACGGGCCGACGGGACTGGAAGGCCTGACCCGGCTGACCACCGGCACCCGCCAGACCGCCTGGATCGAGTGGGAGAACCACTCGGGCATAACCCTGCCGCCGGCGCCCGAGGTCCAGGAGTTCGAGCACGTCTTCTATGTGCTGGAGGCCGCCGCCGCCGGGATGGGCGTGGGCCTGAGCCCGTGGATCTATGTGGCGGGCGACATCGCCGCCGGGCGGCTGGCCGCGCCGCTAGGCTTCGCCCCCACGCCCTCGCGGTTCTGGTTCCTGACTCCCTCGCGGGAGGTCAAGCCGGCGGTGGCGGCGTTCCGCGACTGGCTGGTCGAGCAGGCCGCCGAGGCGCCCGCGCCGCCAGGGCGGGGCTGAAGCCAGCTCCGCCGTCTCAGCCGCCGTACTTCTCCAGGTCCTCGTCGGAGATGTCGTAGTCGCCGTAGACGTTCTGCACGTCGTCGTCGTCGTCCAGGGCGTCGAGCAGCTTCATCAACGTGCCCACCGGTTCGCCGGAGATCGGGGTGAGGTTCTGGGCGCGCCAGACGATCTTGGTGGTCTTGGCCTCGCCGAGCGCAACCTCCAGCGCCGCGGCGACCTCGGCGAAGTCCTCATAGGCGGTGTAGATGGTGTGGCCGTCCTCGTCGGACTCCACGTCCTGGGCCCCTGCCTCGA
This sequence comes from Phenylobacterium sp. LH3H17, assembly GCF_024298925.1. Lineage (NCBI taxonomy): Bacteria > Pseudomonadati > Pseudomonadota > Alphaproteobacteria > Caulobacterales > Caulobacteraceae > Phenylobacterium > Phenylobacterium sp. LH3H17. Next base: position 643,954 of record NZ_CP101283.1, read on the forward strand.
TGGCCGCCTCCATGACCGCGTCCTCGGTGCCCACCTTGGCGGGGTAGGTAATCTCGCCCAGTCGGTCGAACTGGAAGGCCACCGAGCCGGAGGCGCCGAGATTGCCGCCGTTCTTCGAGAAGATGGTGCGGATATTGGCCGCGGCGCGGTTGCGATTGTCGGTCAGGCCCTCGACGATGATGGCCACGCCGCCGGGGCCGAAACCCTCGTAGCGGACCTCGTCATAGCTCTCGGCGTCGCCGCCGGCGCCCTTCTTGATCGCCCGGTCGATATTGTCCTTGGGCATGGACTCGGCCTTGGCGTTGGCCACCGCCAGGCGCAGGCGGGCGTTCATCGCCGGATCGGGCAGGCCGGCCTTGGCGGCCACCGTGATCTCGCGGCTGAGCTTGGAGAACAGCTTGGACCGCACCGCGTCGGCGCGGCCCTTGCGGTGCATGATATTCTTGAATTTCGAGTGTCCGGCCATGGGTCTCGTTCTGGCTTTTCTTGCAGCAGGTGGGCGCTTCTAGCGTTGGACGGCGGCGAAGGCCAGCCGGGCCGGAGGAACCAGGGCCGCGCCTGGGGGTTGAGCCCATGGACGAGGTGGAGCCCAGAGATGACCGACTACAGCGACTATACCGACGACAACCTCGCCGAGCCCCCGGAGACCGAGGTCGTCCACTGGATGGATCGCCGCCCGATGACCATCGGGGCCGCGGGACTTTCCGGCGCGGTGGCCGGCGCCTTCCTGCTGGGGGCCGTGGCGGCCCTGGGGCTGGTCGTGCTCTCGACCCGGATCACTCCGCGGCCACGCTGGAACAATCTATTCTCTCGCTCGATCCATTGAGCAGGCGATAGACGGCGTCCTGCGGGACGTCCTGGGCCCAGGTCTCAGCGCGTGAAAGGCCGAGATAGGCGCCGCGGACCACGCGGCCCGATCCGCCGTGGCAGACGATGACGATCTTGCGCTCCGGCTCGGGCGGCAGCTCGGCCAGCCAGTCGGCGACGCGCCCCTCGACCGCCTCATAGCTCTCGCCGTCGGGCGCCGCGAACTGCCACTGCCCGCGGGCGAAGGTGTCGGGGTTCTCTCGCGCCAGTTCGGCGCGCAGCCGTCCGTCCCAGGCGCCGAACGACACCTCGATCAGCCGGTGGTCGATCTCCGTCATGATCCCGACCCGCGCGGCGATCGCCCTGGCGGTGGCCTGGGCGCGGCCGAGCGGGCTGGAGATCAGCCGCCAGCCGGACGGATCGCCGATCAGCTCGGCCAGCCGCTCGCCCATGGCCTGCGCCTGGGCGCGGCCGCGCTCGGTGAGGGGCGAGTCCAGGTGACCCTGCATCCGCCCCTCGGCGTTGAACGCCGTCTCGCCGTGCCGCGCCAGATAGATCATCGCTTGCGGCGGACCACCGGGTGGGAGGAGGACAGCCCGCCGTCGACCACGATGGCGTGGCCGTTGACATAGGAGGCCTCATCGGAGGCCAGGAACAGGGCGGCGTTGGCGATCTCGATGGGCACGCCGCCGCGGGTGAGCGGGTTCAGTTGGCCGATCTTGTCCTCGTTCCCGCGGGCCCGGGCGCCGTCGAAGATCGGCTGGGTCATGCCGGTCTCGATCAGGCCGGGGCAGATGGCGTTGACCCGCACGCCCGTGCCGTAGAACTCGTTGGCCGCGGTCTGGGCCAGGCTGATGACGCCGGCCTTGGAGGCCGAATAGGGCGAGCCGCCCGCGCCCGAGCGGATGCCGGCCACCGAGGCGGTGCAGATGATCGAGCCCTTGCCAGCCGGGATCATCACGCGCGAGGCGTGCTTCACGGCCAGGAAAGCGCCGATCAGGTTGATGCGCAGGATCTCGGCCCAGAAGGCGCCGTCCTGCTCGTCGAAGGGCGTCCAGCCACCGGAGACGCCGGCATTGGCCCAGCATATGTCGAGCCCGCCGAAATCCTTGACCGCCCGGGCGATCAGGCTCTCGACGAAGGCCTCCTCGCCGGCGTCGCCGACCATGGCGACCGCCTTGCCGCCGGCGTCGGTCACCAGCTTGGCGGTGTCGTTCACCGCCTCGGCCTTGTCGGCGATGACCAGGTTCGCGCCCTCTTTCGCGAACAGGATGGCGCTGGCCCGGCCGATGCCGCTGGCCGCGCCAGTGATGACGGCGGTCTTGCCGGAAAGTCGTCCCATGATGGTTTCCTTGTTCAAGCTTGGGCGCGCGCGGCGGCGGCCAGGATGGCGTCGATGAAGATGTCGTGGAGGGCCGGCGGCAGATCGTGGCCCATGCCGGGGATCACCCGCAGCTCGGCGCCGGGAATGGCGCTGGCGGTGGCTTCGCCGCCGACCCGCCGAACGAGCGGATCGTCGTCGCCGTGCAGGACCACGGTGGGGACACTCAGCTTGGCGAGCCGTTCAGTGCGGTCGCCGTCTGCGCGGATAGCGGCCATCTGGCGGGCCGAGCCGGTGGGATTGAAGGCTCGCCCATGCTCGGCGATGACCCGCTCGCGCAGGGCGCCCTCGGGCCAGGGATAGCCTGGGCTGCCGATGGTCAGGGCGTTTTTCACACCATGGGCGATGAAGGCTTCCCGGTCCGCCTCGGGATCCGGCGGGGCGGTGGTCAGGACCGCGCCGGCCTCCGGGGTCGGGTCCATGGTCCCCGGCGCGCCGCTGGCCGACATGATCGAGGTCAGCGACAGCACGCGGTCCGGATGCTCGATGGCCACGGCCTGGCCGATCATGCCGCCCATGGAGACCCCGGCCACGTGGGCCTTGTTCACGCCGACGGCGTCCAGCACCGCCACGGCGTCGGCGGCCATGTCGGAGAGCGAATAGGACTCGCCCGGCTTGAACCAGGTGGAGAGCCCGGTGTCGCGGTTGTCGAAGCGGATGGCGCGATAGCCCTTGGCCACCAGCTTCTCGCAGAAAGCCGCCGGCCAGCGGGTCATCTGCGAGCCCAAGCCGTTGATCAGCAGGACGGCGGGCGCTTCGGCGGGGCCGAAGCTCTCGTACTCGATCTCGACGGCGCCGTTTTTCGCGCGGGGCATGGGTGTCCTTCCTCCTCAGATCCTCCCCCAGCGCGCAGCGGCTTGGGGGAGGTGGCTCGGAGCGAAGCGGAGAGACGGAGGGGGTTGAAACGCCCGAAAGCGAGTCAAGTCCCCCTCAGCCGGCTTCGCCGACAGCTCCCCCAGAGGGGGAGCATCTATCATTCGTCGTTCGCGGCTACGGCACCAGCACAACGCGGCCGACGGCGGCGCGGCTTTCGATATAGGCGTGGGCCTCGGCGGCTTCCGACAGCTTGAAGACCTTGTCGACCACCACCTCGAGTTCGCCCTTGGCGGCGTCATTGATCAGCTGCTGGATGTTGTCGTGCACGCGGTCCGTGCCGATCTCAGCGCCCAGGAAGACGCCCGACAGCGAGCGGTTGCCGCCCATCATCGAGCCCACATCCACCACCATGGGCTCGCGCCCGGCGGCGCCGACCATGGAGACCCGGCCGCGATAGGCCAGGGCGTTGATCGAGCCCTGCAGGGTGGGACCGCCGACCGAGTCGACGATGACATCCACGCCCTTGTTGTCGGTCAGACGCTTGGCTTCGCGGACCACATCGTCACGGGTGTAGTTGATGCCGTGGTCGAGGCCGAGCGGCTTCAGCCGCTCCAGCCGTTCGTCGGAGGAGGCGGTGGCGAGGATCAGGCTGGCCCCGCCGCGCTTGGCGAGTTGGATAGCGGCCACGCCGACGCCCGAGGCGCCGGCCTGGACCAGGACCGTCTCGCCCTTCTTCAGGCGGCCGAACTCGAACAGGCAATCGTGCGCGGTGCCGAAGGTCACCGGGATGGCCGCGGCCTTCTTGACGTCGAAGCCGTCGGGGATCGGCCAGCAGTTGCGGGCGGGGACCGAGCGCAGCTCGGCATGGCTGCCCCAGTTGTTCACGGTGGCGACCTTCTGGCCGACCTTCAGATGGGTGACCTCGGCGCCGACTTCGACGATCTCGCCGGCGGCCTGGTAGCCGACCACGTGGGGAACGGTCATCAGCGGGCCGCGCCAGCGATTGAGGGTGTCGCCGCCCTCGATGGCCACCGCCTCGACGCGGATCACGACGCCCTTGGGATGGCAGGCGGGGTCGGGGACATCCTCGTACTTCAGGACCTCGGGACCGCCGTTCTCGTAATAGACCGCCGCCTTCATGCGCCTTCTCCCAATAACTTAAACAAATGTTTGACCGGAAGCTAACCGGGCGGAAGGGCGCCGCGCAAGGGAAAGCCCGGCGTCGCCTGCGGATTTGGCGGGCGCAGCGCCGGGAGTGTTTAGATTGTCGTGTTCGGCGGTTCTGTTCGCTAGGGTCGAGACCTGATTCTCCCGCAGGAACTGGCGACCCAATCGCATGGACGCCGAACGAGACGCCAAGGCCGCCCTGGTCATCGAGGCGATGTATCGGATCGCCGCGGACCTGGAGAACTGGGAACAGCTCATCGACGCCCTGGGCGCCGAGGGCGAGGATGAAGACCCTTCCGTCCAGTCGATCCGCGACCTGGCTCACAGCGAGGACATCGCCCGCCTGCTGAGCCGGGCCGACGAGGGGCCGGGCGCCGGTCACCAACTCCGACGCGACATCGGTTGGATGGTGCTGTCGCCGCAGGGGCGGGCGATCGCGGCCAACCCGGCGGCCCATGCGGTGATCGAGGATGGCCTGGGCCAGTTGCGGCTCGGAGACGCGCCAGCCTTCTCCGATCCGGCGAACGGAGAGGCCCTGACCCAGGCGCTGGGCCAGGCCCGTGGTCTGGCCGGAGGTCGCATCATCCTGAAGCTGCAGCGCGACGCCGAGGAGGGCCCGCGCTTCGCCTACCTGATCCCGGCCCGCGACCTGCCCGGCGGGGTAGGTCCCGCGGAGCTGGCGGAGGACGCCTTCGCAGTCGTGTTCCCGGCTATCGAGGAGACTGGGCGGCTGTGGGCGGCCATGCGGGAGAGCTTCGGCCTCACCGCCGCCGAGGTCCGGCTGGCCGTCAAGCTGAGGGATGGGCGCACCCTGAAGGAGGCCGCGGACGAGCTGGAGGTCAGCGTCAACACCGTGCGCAACCAGCTTCGCGCCATCTTCGACAAGATGGGGTTGAACCGGCAGAGCGACCTGATCCGGGCTCTGACGGAGCTGTCGGCCGTGGCCAACGCCATGGACGCCGCCGGGCCCGAACCGCAGATTGCGCACCCTGTCGCCGACGCGCCCACGGTGCGCAGCATCGTGCTGGGCGACGGCCGGCGGCTGGCCTATCGCGACTATGGCGATCCCGACGGCCGGGCGATCCTGTCCTTCCACGAGGGCCTGGGCTCGTCGCTGATGCCGCCGGGCACCCATGGGCTGGCCCGCGAGCTGGGCCTGCGGATCATCAGCGCCGAACGGCCCGGGTTCGGCCAGTCCGATCCGCGGCCGGACTACAGTTTCGATGGCGTGGCCCAGGACATGGTCGAACTGTGCGACCGACTGGAGCTCAGGAAGCTGCAGATCGGCGCCCTGCTGTCGGGCGCCCCCTCGGCCCTGCAAACTGCGATTCGGCTGGGATCACGGGTCACTCAGGTCCACCTCTATTCCGGCCGGCCGCCCCGGCGGCTGGAAAACGCCCCTCGCAGCGCGCTCGCACAGTTCCGCGCCCGCATCGAGAGCAATCCCTGGGTGGTCGAGACCCTGTTCGCGGTGCTGCGGCTGCGGAACTCGCCGGCCCAGGTGGAGAAGGTGGTGCGCCGATCGATCGCCCATTCCCCCAGCGACCGGGCCTTCGTGGAGGCGCACCCCGAGGTGCTGCCCTTCATCTCCGCCTATGTGGCCGAGGCCCTGGCGCGCACGAGCCGTGGGCCGGCCGACGAGGTACGCGCCTTCCGACGAGGCCAGAACCAGACGATAAGCGCGCTGCGGGCGCCGCTGGTGGTCTGGCACGGGGCGGAGGACGTGATGGCCCCGCTCCCCGACCTGCTGGCCTTCCTGGGCGACACCCCCCACGAGGTGCGGATCAAGCCGGGCATAGGCCACCTGCTGGCCTTGAAGCATTGGGAGGAGATCCTGCGCGACGCCGCGGCATAGTCCATTTGCGTCATGCGCGGCCGTCGCACCTGTGTTTCCTTCGCTCCGACTGGAGAGGCCGAGCTTGGGGGAGTTTCGGTCGATCACAGCTCAAAGGCGGACGCGGCCCCCCACGGGCTGCGTCCGTTGTCGTTTCAGGACGACGATTGAAGGTCAGCCGTTGCGCTTCACATAGGCGCGGATGGCGGCGATCACCTGGTCCTGGTGGTCGGGGGTGAGATAGGGGTGCATGGGCAGGCTCATCACCACCTTCGACTTGGCCTCGGTGACCGGCAGCCCTCCAGGCGCCGGATAGACCGAATAGACGTCCTGCCTGTGGATCGGGATCGGATAGTAGACGGCGCTGGGGATGTCCTGGCTTTTCAGGTGCGCGGCCAGGCCGTCGCGGTCCGGCGTCTCGATGGTGTACTGGGCCCACACCGAGACCCCGCCATCGATCACCCTCGGCACGGTCACCAGGTCGCCGAGACCCTGGGCGTAGCGGTCGGCGACCTCGTTGCGCGCTCGGATCTCGTCGTCGAAGATGGTCAGCTTCTGCAGCAAGACCGCGGCCTGGATGGTGTCCATGCGGCTGTTCATGCCGATGCGCAGGTTCAGGTACTTGGGGTCGTGCTCGAAGGTGCGGCCCACCAGGTCGGACTTCACCGCCTGGCCGTGCACGCGCAGGCTGACCAGCAGGTCGTTCAGCCGCTCGTCCTTGCACAGCACCGCCCCGCCATCGCCGTAGCAGCCGAGCGGCTTGGCCGGGAAGAAGCTGGTGGTGGTGACGTCGGCCCAATGGATCGGGTGCCGGCCGTTCAGCGTGCAGCCGAAGCCCTGGGCGGAATCGGCGATCAGCTTCAGGCCGTGCTTGCGGGCCACCGCGGCGATGGCCGGATAGTCCGCCGGCTGGCCGAACAGGTCGACGGCGATCACGGCCCTTGGGGTCAGCTTGCCTTCGGCCTTCACCGCGGCGACGGCGGCGTCCAGCTTGGCTGGGTCGAGATTGTAGGTGTCCGGCAGGATATCGACGAAGACCGGCGAGGCGCCGACCAGGGGCATGGCCTCGGCGGTGGCGGCGAAGGTGAAGGACGGGCAGAAGACCGCGTCGCCCGGCCCGATCTCCCACGCCATCAGCGGCAGAACCAGGGCTTCGGTCCCCGAGCCGCAGGACAGCACGAACGGCGCCTGGCCATAGTCGGACATCGCCCGTTCGAACTCGGCGATCTCCGGCCCCATGATGTAGGCGCCCGAGCGCACCACCTTGAGGATGGCGTCCTCCAGCGGCTGGCCGAGGCGGGCCCGCTGGGCCTGGAGGTCGATGAACGGAATGGGCATCTGGCGATCCGGCGATTGAAGCGGCGCGCTTCATGGCATGGGGAGTCTATCGGAGCCAAACACGCTTGGTGACGGATTTTTGCGTCCGCTCAGGCCATCGTGGCCCGTACGAGACCCAGGAACCAGTCGACCCCCGGATCGGCGCCTTCGCGGCGCACCGCCTGGATGTCGAAGGACCAGAGCTCGAAGTCGGCCTTAAGGATCTGCAGACCCAGCCGCTCGGCGTATCGCCGGGCCAATCGTTCCGGGCAGGTGGCGAGGGCGTCGGTGACCGAGACCATGTCCAGGGCGGTCAGCCAGCCGGGAACGGCGGCGACCATGTTTCCAGTGTCCGCGGTCTCCGAAGCCTGAACTCCCACCTCGCCTTGTGCATAGGCGAAGATGTGACGGCCGGCGTTGTAGGCAGCCAAGTCTATGTCGCCCCTGAGGGTCGGATGGTCGCGCCGCGCAACCACGCAGTAGCGGTCTGAGAACAAGGGCTCGGCGGTTACGCCGGCCGGCAGGGCCCCGAAGCGGCCGATCGCCAGGTCGGCCTCGCCCCGGCGCAGCCCGTCCAGCGCCGCCGCCTGGGCCGCGTGTCCGATGGCGAAGGAAACGCCGGGCGCTTCCTGGCGCAGCGCCTCGATCATCGGTCCGCCGATCAGGGCGGTGACGAACTCAGGGGCGGCGATGTTGAAGCGACGGCCGCTGCGGGCGGGATCGAAGCCGTCATGGGGCTTGAGCGCCTGGCCGGCCATCTCGATCAAGGCCTCGATGCGCGGGCCCAGTTCCAGGGCGCGGCGGGTCGGCTCCAGGCCGTGGGGCCGGCGCACGAACAGCGGATCGTCGAACAGGTCGCGCAGGCGGGTCAGGGCGTGGCTGACCGCCGATGGTGTGAGCCCCAGGCGGCGCGCGGTCTCGCTGGCCCGGCCGCAGCGGAGCAGCTCGCGGAAGACCAGCAGCAGGCCGCCGTCCAGCCGACGTATTTGATTGAGATCGAATTCACTCATGACGTGAATTCGATAAATCGCAATCTAACCGAGGTCCAGGCTTTGCGGCGCCCCCGCCGGTGGGCCGGCGCAAGACATTCTCGGCCGTGAGCCGTCAGCTAGTCCTTGTGGACCGTGCCGCCCTTCATCACGAAGCCGACCTTCTGCAGGACCGTGACGTCGCTGAGCGGGTCGCCCTTCACGGCGATGAGGTCGGCGGCGTGGCCTGGCGTCAGGGCGCCGACCTCCTTGGAGAGGCCAAGGTGCTCGGCGGCGACCACCGTGGCGGACTGGACGGCTTCCAGCGGGGTGAGGCCGGCCTTCACCAGCAGGGCGAACTCCTGCGCGTTGTCGCCGTGGGCCGAGACCCCCGTGTCGGTGCCGAAGGCGATCTTGACCCCGCCTTCATGAGCGCGCCGCGCCATGTCCAGCATCCTGGGGCCGGCCTCCAGGGCCTTGGCCGACTGAGCCGGTGTGAGGAAGTTACCGGGGCCGGCGGCGACCCGCGCGACATAGTCGCCGGCCATCAGGGTCGGGACCAGGTAGCCGCCGGACTTCTTGAACAGGGCGACGGACGAGGCGTCGAGATAGGTCCCGTGCTCGATGGAATCGCCGCCGGCCTTGAGGAAGGCGTTGACCCCGTCGAGGCCGTGGGCGTGGGCGGTGACCTTGCGGCCCATGCGGTGGGCGGCGTCGACGATGGCCGCCAGCTCCTCGTCGGAGAACTGCTGGCCCAGGCCCGCGGCGGTGTTGGACAGCACCCCGCCGGTGGCGGTGATCTTGATGATGTCGGCGCCCTTCCAGACCTGCTCGCGCACCGCGCGTCGGCAGTCGTCGGGGCCCGAGCAGACAGAGCCCGGCCGCAGGACGTGCATGACCTCCTCGCTGAAGCCGTTGACGTCGCCGTGGCCGCCATGGACCGAGATCGCCGAACCCGAGGCGATGATCCGCGGCCCGGGGACGTCGCCATTGGCGGTGGCTGCGCGCAGGGCGAAGATCGCGGCATTGTCGGCGCCCAGGTCGGCGACGGTGGTGTAGCCGGCCATCAGCGTGCGTCGGGCGTAGCGCGCGCCGACCATGGCCTGGTCGGCCGAGGACTGGGTGACCTCCTCCAGGCGGCTGTTGGGATTCTGCTGGCTGGTCAGGTGGACGTGGCTGTCGATCAGGCCGGGCAGGACGAAGCTGTCCTTCAGGTCGACCACGCCGGCGCCGGGATCGGAGACATAGCCGTCGGCGATGCGCACGACCTTGCCGTCCTGGACCACCAGGGTCTTGGCTGTCTCGACCTTGCCCGAGGCAGGGTCGATCAGCACCTTTCCGGCCTGGACGAAGGTCAGGGGCCCGGCGGCCTGGGCAGAGGCGGCCAGGGCGAGCGTCGCGGCGAGCGCGGCGCCCGAAATCAGGTATTTCACGTCGTCAGCCCCACTGGATTTCGAGGCCGCGCCCCGAGAAGGCGCGATCCTATGCGGGGCCCCGCGGGGTGGCCAAGGCCTTGCGGTCAAAACGACTGTTTTTCAGGAACCGGCATCCCCCGTTCATCCCCTCGAAGGGGGGGTGAACGGGGGCTTTTGCCTTCAGATCTGCCGGGTGCGGCCTTCCCAATAGGGGGCGCGGACCTTGTTGCGCTGGATCTTGCCGGCCTCGGATCGCGGCAGTTCGGTGACGAAGTCCAGGCTGCGGGGCACCTTGAAGGCGGGCAGGGTCTTGCGGCCGAAGTCGAGGATCTCCTGGGCCAGCTGGTCGGAAGGCTGGTAGCCCGGCTCCAGCAGGATCACGGCCTTGACCTGTTCGCCCCACTCGTCGTGCGGCACGCCGACCGTGGCCGAGTCGGCGACGGCGTCGTGCTTGATCAGCTCATTGTCGACTTCCTGGGGATAGATGTTCACCCCGCCCGAGATGATGGTCTCGGCGTTGCGGCCTGTGAGGAACAGGTAGTCGTCCTCGTCGAAATATCCGACGTCGCCCATGGTGAAGAAGCCCTCCTTGCGGGAGGCTTCGGTCTTCGCGTTGTCCTTGTAGTAGGTGAAGCCGCCGCCAGGCGGCAGCTGGTGGTAGATGGCCCCGGGCACGCCATTGGGCAGTTCGTTGCCCTCTTCGTCGAGGATCCGGCACTGCAGCAGCGCAGGGCGCTTGCCGACGCTGCCGGGCTTCTTGAGCCATTCCTCGGAACTGATGGCGAAGCCCGCGCCGCCTTCCGAGCCCGCATAGTACTCCGACAGGATCGGGCCGAACCACTCGATCATGGCGTGCTTGACCTCGGGCGGGCAGGGCGCCGCGCCGTGAACGATGTATTTCACGTGGCTGACGTCGTACTTGGCCTTCACTTCCGGCGGCAGGGCCAGCAAGCGCTGGAACATGATCGGCACCAGGTGCAGGTGCGTGACCTTCTGTTCCGATATGGTCTTCAGGACCTGTTCGGAATCCCACTTGTCGATGAAGTGCAGCGGCACGCCGGCGCCCATGGCGGCGCGGACGTCGAAGGCCAGCGGCGCGGCATGATAGGCGGGACCGGCGCAGAGCTGAACCGAGGTCTCGTGATCATAGCCGCGCATGGCGTACATGGCCTGCGGCGTCACCGCGGGAACCGGGCGGAACACACCTTTCGGCCGGCCCGTGGTGCCCGAGGTGTACATCATCGAGTTGCCGAGAATGGGATCAGGGATGTCTGAGCCGTCGAGCGGCGCGAGCGCGGTGTCGTAGTCGACGAAGCCGGGGATGTCGCCGCCAATGGAGAGCTTCAGCACCAGGTCGGGGCATTGCTCGGCGGCTGGCCCGACGCTGGCCACGCGGACCTCGCCGACCAGGACCTTGGCTTCGCAATCCTTGATGATGTAGGCGACCTCGTCGACCGTCAGGTGCCAGTTGACCGGCGTGAAGCGGATGCCGGCGCGCAGGGTGGCGGCCAGGACCTCCACGAACTCGGCGCGGTTGGAGCAGACCAGGGCCAGCGAATCGCCGGCCTCCAGGCCGTGTTGACGGAAGAGGCGGGCGAGCCGGTTGGCGTTGGCGTTGACCTCGGCGAAGGTCCTGACGCGGCCGTTGGGGTCGATGACCGCTGGCTTGTCTGGATGCACCTTGGCCCAGACCGCCGTCGTCATGCCGGTCGCCGCGGCCGCTTCCAGGGCCTGATCCAGGCTCACGCGCTCTTTCAAATCTTCCATCAAATCCTCCCGTCGCCGCGGGCCGGAGGAACGGCGGCGCGGCTCTTTTCTATGGTGCGAAACGAATCTGTGGGGCCCGATCCGGCGCGAAATATGCGCTGGCGAGGCGGGCCCTTCCGTCTCGTAAGCCCACCATGACAGGGCTTCACGGCGCGGACAACGGCGCCCCCGATCCAAACAATGACTGGATGGGCGGCCGAGCGGTCCGGGAACGCGCCCGAAAACAGGGCGTTGAAATCGCCTGAAGGGGCCAGGAGCCTCGTGGCAAGCGAGAGAGCGAGTGAAGGATAAGGCAGCGGGCGTCCGCGACCTGGCGAGCACCGGAATAGATGGCCTGGACGATATCCTGCGCGGCGGCTTCGCCCGGCGGCGGGTCTATCTGATCGAGGGTACGCCCGGCACCGGCAAGACGACGATGGCCCTGCAGTTCCTGATGGCCGGCGCGGAGCTAGGCGAGAAGGGATTGTACATCACCCTGTCGGAGACCCGGGAAGAGCTGCTGGAGACGGCGCGATCGCACGGCTGGACGATTAGCGATCTCATCGAGATCTTCGAATTGACGCCGCCTGAGAACCTGCTCGACGAGCAGCAGCAGCAGAGCCTGCTCTATTCGTCGGACCTGGAACTGGGCGAGACCACGCGAATCATCTTCAACCAGATCCAGAATGCCAAGCCGACCCGGGTGGTGATCGACAGTCTGTCCGAGATCAGGCTGCTGGCCGGCGGCTCCCTGCGCTATCGCCGCCAGATCCTGGCGCTCAAGCACTATTTCGCCAAGCACAACACCACCGTGATGCTCTTGGACGACATGACCGCGGACGTCCTGGACAAGACTGTCCACAGCGTGGCGCACGCCGTCGTGCGGCTGGAGGAACTTGCGCCGATCTACGGCAAGGAGCGCCGACGGCTGCGGATCATCAAGTATCGCGGCCAGGAGTTCCGCGGCGGCTATCACGACTTCGCCATCCGTCCGGGTGGGCTGGTGGTGTTTCCGCGCCTGGTGGCCGCTGAGCATCGGGCCAGCTTCACACGCGAAGCGCTGCCCAGTGGGGTGGCGGGCCTAGACACCCTGTTGGGCGGAGGCGTCGAACGGGGATCGAGCGCCCTGATTCTAGGGCCGGCTGGGGCGGGAAAGTCCCTGATGACCCTGCAGTTCGTGGCCTCGGCCATCGCGCGGGGCGAGAAGGCGGCGCTGTTCGTCTTCGACGAAGAGATCAACCTGCTGTTCGATCGCGCCCGGGGCCTGGGGTTTGACCTGGAAGCCCTGCGCGATGCCGGGAGCCTTTTGATCGAGCAGGTGGACGCGGCCGAACTGGCGCCGGGGGAGTTCACGCATCGAGTTCGAGCCTGCATGGAGGCCAAGGATCTCCGCACCATCGTGATCGACAGCCTGAACGGCTACCAGGCGGCCATGCCGGAAGAGCAGTTCCTGGTCCTGCACATGCACGAACTGCTGCAGTTCCTGAACCGCAGCGGGGTCACAACCTTCCTGACCATCGCCCAGCACGGGCTGGTGGGGGACATGCAGGCCCCGGTGGACATCACCTACCTGGCCGACACGGTGATCCTGCTGCGTTACTTCGAGGCCAATGGGCGCGTGCGGCGGGCGATGTCGGTGATCAAGAAGCGCACCAGCGCCCATGAGGACACGATCCGGGAATACCAGATCGGCGCGGACGGCCTCACCGTCGGCGCGCCCGTGGTCGGTTTCCAGGGCGTGCTTCGGGGCGTCCCGACCTATGTCGGCCAGAACCATTCCTTGCTGGCGGACTCCGGCGCGTGAGTCCGGCTCGACATCCCCGAGCGGAAGTCGCCCTCGTGCTGACGCCGCTCGGTCGTGACTCCGAGATCGCCGCCTCGCTGATGCGCGAGGCCGGCATCGAGGTGCTGGTCTGCTCGACGCTGGAAGCCCTGTGCCATGAGCTGACCTATGGAGCGGGATTCGCGCTGGTCACCGACGACGCCCTGCAGTCCTCCGATCTCTCCGGACTCGCAGCCTGGGTCGGCGAGCAACCGCCGTGGTCGGATTTTCCCTTCGTCCTGCTTACCGAGCGCGGCGGCGGCCTGGAACGCAACCCCAGCGCCTCGCGGCTCACCTCGGCCCTCGGCAATGTCATCTTCCTGGAGCGGCCCTTCCACCCCACCAGCCTGGTGAGCGTCGCGCGCACCGCCTTGCGCGGCCGTCGGCGGCAGTACGAGTCACGCCAGCGCATCGAGGAGATCCGCGAGGCGGAACACACCTTGGAGCGCCGCGTCGAGGAGCGGACCTCCGAGCTGGCCGCCGCCAACCGCCAGCTGCTCGGCCAGATAGAGGAGCGCGAGAAGGTCGAAGCCGCCCTTCGCCAGGCCCAGCGGCTGGAGGCTGTCGGACAGCTCACCTCCGGCGTGGCCCACGACTTCAACAACCTGCTCACCGTGGTGATCGGCAACGCCCGTCAGCTCGCCAAGGGCGATGTGGAGCCCAACGTCCGTCGCCGGCTGGAGATGATGGAACAGGCCGCCTCCCGCGGCGCGAAGCTGACCGCTCAGCTGCTGGCCTTCTCACGCCGCCAGAAGCTGGAGCCCCAGCTCGTCGACCTGAACCACACGGTCGCCAACATGCGCGACCTGCTGCACAGCACCATGGGGGGCTCCACCCGCATCGAGACCGTGCTGCATCCGGAGCTGTGGACCGCGCTGATCGACCCGACCCAGATCGAGCTGGTCATCCTCAACCTGGCGATCAACGCCCGCGACGCCATGGAGGTGGGCGGCACCCTGGTCGTCGAGACCGGCAACGCGACCCTGGGAGAACCACAGCGGCCCGAGGAGCCTCCGGGGGGCGAATATGTGATGGTCTCGGTGTCCGACACGGGTTCGGGCATGAGCCCCGAGGTCTTGGCGAAGGCCTTCGAACCGTTCTTCACCACCAAGATGGTCGGCAAGGGTTCGGGCCTGGGCCTGAGCCAGGTGTTCGGGCTGGCCAAGCAATCCGGCGGCGGGGTGCGCATCGACACCCGGCCAGGCGAGGGAACCTCGGTGAAGGTCTATCTACCCCGGGCGCGGGCCGCGAGCGCGCCGCGGACGGAACGCCGGGCGGCGGTCCCGCCGAGAGCCGATGGCGATCGGGTGGTGCTGCTGGTCGATGACGACAGCGCAGTGCGGGAGATCACCGCCACCCTGCTGACCGAGCTGGGCTATACGGTGGTGGAGGCCGGCAGCGGCGGGGCGGCGCTGGACATGCTGCAACGGCGCGCCGACATCGATCTGATGCTGCTCGACTTCGCAATGCCCGGGATGAACGGCGCGGAGGTGGCGCGCGAGGCCCGGGCCCGACGACCGGACCTGCCGATCCTGTTCGTCACCGGCTATGCCGACACCGAGGCGCTCGCCCATGCCGACGAATGCGGGATCATCCAGAAGCCGTTCGACGATCATGAACTGGCGACCAAGGTCGGCTCCGTCCTGCGGCCCGCCGATCCGACGGTGGTGGCTTTTCGGGGACGCTCCGAGGCCTAGCCGAACTTCGCCTCCGCCCAGCGATAGGCGAAGTATCCCGCCGTGGCGGCGCAGGCCGTGAGCAAGGTCCCCCAGCCGATGTCGGCCAGGGTGATCCTTGTGGACCAGACCTTCAGCGTCGCCTGGTTGGTCAGGTCGTAGGTGGCGTAGGCCACGAACCCCAGCAGGGCGCCGTTGAGCAGAGCCCGGGTCCAGCCGGCGTTCTCCCGCGCGGCGGGCAGAATGGCCAGCAACAGAACGCCGCCGATATAGATCACGTAGAAGGCCACAGCGGGCGCCAAGCGGAAGGCGTCCGCCAGGACCTCATTGAGGGCGGGTCGGTAGAGCCTGGGGCCGACCATGGTCAGCCAGATCGCATCGACGACGGCGAAAGTTCCAGCACAGGCGAAATAGGCGATGACGAACTTCAGCATCAGGCCGCCACCGGCCGCAGCCGATAGTGGCTGACACCCCACTCGGCGCCGCGGCGATGGCCGAACAGGCCGGCCGTGGCGAGGAAGAACAGCCGCCAACGCCGGCGCCACAACACTGCCTGGTCGCCATAGACCTCGGCCAGGATCGTACGGATCATCGCGGCGTTGCGGTCGTAATTGGCCAGCCAGTCGTTGGCGGTCCGCTCATAGTGCGCGCCGCTCCAGCGCCAATCGGCCTCGATCGTGAACAGGTCGGGGAACTGGCCCGCCAGATCGTGGCTGGGCATGACCCCGCCGGTGAAGAAGTGCTGGGCGATCCAGTCGGCCTCGTCGTCCACATCGAAGCGATAGGGCGTGGTCTTGTGGGTGAAGACGTGCAGGAACAGCCGCCCGTCGGGCTTCAGCCAGCCCCTGGCGCGGGTCAGCAGGGCCCGCCAGTTGGCCATGTGCTCGAACATCTCCACCGAGACGATACGGTCGAAGTCGGCGGCCGGGGCGTCGAAATCGTTCATGTCGGCGGTGATGACGGTGAGGTTCGTCAGGCCCTGCTCGGCCGCGCGGGCACGGATGAACGCCCCCTGGCTGGCGGAATTGGACACGCAGGTGACCCGGGCCATGGGCAGGGTCCGCGCCATCCACAGCGATAGCGATCCCCAGCCGCAGCCGAGCTCCAGGATCTGCTGTCCGTCCTTGAGGTCGGCGTGGACGGCGGTCTCCAGCAGGGCGGCTTCCTCGGCCTGGGCCAAGGTGGTGGTCGGGGTCGGATAGAGGCCGGAGGAATACTTGAGCTGCGGCCCCAGCACGGCCTCGAAGAAGGCGGCGGGGAGTTCGTAGTGCTGCTCATTGGCCGCGCCGGTGTGCTCGGCGATGGGGCGCAGTTCCATTTCGCGGGCGAAGACGGCCGCCGCCTCGGGAGGGCTGGCGGCCAGCTGACGGCGGGCCTGGGCGACCAGCAGGTCAACCGCCGCCCGGCGCACCAGGTCGGGTAGGGGCGCGCCCTCGAAGGCATGGATAGTGTTGGCGACCAGGCTCATGTCGATCTCTCGGGTGCGGACGTCATCAGCCATACGCACCGCCGTCCGTTTCGGATGCGGCCTGCATCCATTTCCAGCCGCAACCGTAATGCTCCGAGGGGAGAGCGATCGCGCTCGAGGATAAGGGACCAAGCCAGGTGACCGTGACTGCAGCCGAGACTCCGCTTCGCATCGCCGTAGTCGGCGGAGGTATCGCCGGCCTGTCCGCCGCTTGGATGCTGGGACAACGCCATCAGGTCGTGCTGTTCGAGGGCGACAATCGCGTGGGGGGCCATGCCAACACCGCCGAGGCGCCCGGCCGCAAGGGACCAGTCCCGGTGGACACCGGCTTCATCGTCTATAACGAGCCCAACTACCCGAACTTCACCGCCCTGTTGGAGCACCTGGGCGTGGCAAGCCGCCCCGCCGACATGGCGCTCAGCGTCTCTTTCGACGAGGGCGAGTTCGAGTACTCCTCGGGCGCCCTGTTCGCCCAGCTCAGCAATCTGTTCTCGGCGCGGTTCTGGTCGATGCTGCGCGACGTGAACCGGTTCTACCGCCAGGGGCCGCGTGACCTGGCCGGCCTGGACGCGCCGCTCACCTCGCTGGACGACTACCTGACGGAGAAGGGGTACTGCCAGGCCTTCCGGGACGACCACCTGATCCCTCAGGCCGCCGCCATCTGGTCGACCCCGGTGGGCGCGATCGCCGACTATCCGGCGGCGGCGCTGATCCGCTTCTTCCAGAACCACGGGATGATGAGCCTGTTCGGGCGCGGCAAATGGCGCACGGTGGCCGGCGGCAGCCGCGCCTATGTGGGCCCTCTGGCCGCGGCCTTCGGCGGCGAGATCCGAACGGGGGTGCGGGTCAGCTCCATCCAAAGGGATGCGACAGGCGTGACGATCCGCGACGCCCGGGGCCATGCCGAGCGCTTCGATCAGGTGGTGATCGCCACCCATGGGGACACGGCGCTGTCGCTGCTGGATGACGCGGGCCCGGAGGAGAGGCGGCTGCTGTCGGCCTTCCGCTACACGCGAAACCTGGCGGTGCTGCACACCGATCCGAGCCTGATGCCGCGGCGCCGGGCAGCCTGGACGAGCTGGAATCATATCGGCCGGCGCGACGCGCCCAATGAGGGCTGCGTCACCTATTGGATGAACCGGCTGCAGTCGATCAAGGACGCCGGCGACCTGTTCGTCACCCTCAACCCCACCCGCGAGATCGCGCCCGAGACCGTGATCCATACCGACGTTTACGACCACCCGCTGTTCGACGCCGGGGCGATCGCCGCCCAGGAACAACTCTGGTCGCTGCAGGGCGTGCGTCGGACCTGGTTCTGCGGCTCGTATTTCGGCCACGGCTTCCACGAGGACGCCCTGCAGTCGGGCCTGGCCGTCGCCGAGACGCTGGGTGATGTGCGCCGGCCCTGGACCGTCGACGACGAGTCGGGCCGCATCCATGCGCGACCGGCGCAGCCCCTGGAGCGAGCCGCGTGACGCCGTTCGCGTCCGGAATCTATCCGGGCGTCGTGACCCACACGCGGGTCAAGCCCCGGGCGCATCGGCTGCGCTACCGCATCTTCATGCTGCTGCTGGATCTGGACGAGATCTCCGCCCTGGACCGGGGGCTGAGGTTGTTCGCCCACAATCGGTTCGCGCTCACCGGCTTCCATGAGGCCGATCATCTGAACGGCTCGGGGGCGGACCTGAAGGCCCAGGTGGAGGCCCATCTCGCCGCCGCCGGCGTCGCCCACGGCGGGGCGGTGCGGATGCTGGCCATGCCGCGAATCCTGGGCGGCGTGTTCAATCCGCTCACTGTCTATTTCTGCCACCGGCGAGACGGGATCCTGTCGGCGATCCTTTATGAGGTGACCAACACCTTCGGCGAGCGGCACAGCTACGTGATCGACGCCGGCGGCCGGCAAGGCTGTGACAAGGCCTTCTTTGTCTCGCCGTTCATGGACATGGAGCTCTCCTACGTCTTTCGGATCGCGCCTCCGGGCGAGCGGGTCTCGGTTGGCGTGGATGTTTATGACGCCGATGGCCTGGTGCTGGCGACGGCCTTCGGGGGAAGGCGCGTGGAGCTCTCGGACCGCGCTCTGTTCCGGGCTTGGCGAGACCATCCCCTGATGACCTTGGGCGTCATGGCCGCGATCCATTGGGAGGCCCTGAAGATCTGGCGCAAGGGCGAGCGAGTGCGGCGGCGGCCCGCGCCGCCGGCGGCTCCGGTCACCGTCGTCCGGGCGCGCAATCCTTCGCCCGCAGGCGGTTGAAGCGCGCCTAGAACGGCGCATACGGACAAATCTATATTTCATCTGTGTCGTCAAATCGTGTCTGGCGCACGGGGAACCGGCGCCGCAAAATAGTTTCCATACTCGGACATGGAAATTGTGATGAGTGATTCTCCCCCCTCCCAGCGGAGGGCGGGACCTTCTGACTCCGCACCGAAGGTGGATGTCAGTCAGATGCCCAGGGTCTTGCAGCGGATCACCGCCCTGGCCCTGAAGTATCCGGGTCGCGTGTCGCTGGCCATTATCTGCTCGCTGGGGTCCGCCGTGGCGAGCCTCACCTTGCCGCGCCTGTTCGGCAACGCGGTCGATCAGGCCCAGGTGCTGCTCACGGCCGGCGCCGGCCATGCGGGGGAGGCTCAGGCGGCGCTGTGGGGCACCGCCCTGCTGGTGATCGCCGCCACCATCGTGCGCGGCCTGATGACCATGGCCGCCGGCTATCACGGGGAATATGTCAGCCAGCAGGTCGGTTACGACCTGCGCCTGCGCTTCTTCCAGCAGCTGCAGCGGCTCAGCTTCGGTTTCCATGACCGCATCCATTCGGGCGACCTGATCACCCGGGGCATGCTCGATCTGGAGGGGGCGCGGGTCTTCATCCAGGGCGGGATGATGCAGGCCCTGACGCTCACCCTGCTGCTCGGCTTCGCCAGCTACATGATGCTGTCGACCGACGTGGTCATGGGGCTGATCGGCCTGGCCTTCGTGCCGATCGCCGGCGCGGCGCTGGGGCGGATGGGCTTCCTGCTGCGGGTCACCTGGCTGCGAGTGCAGGAGCTGATGGCGATCCTGACGCTCACCATGGAGGAGAACCTGCAGGGCATCCGCGTGGTTCGCGCCTTCGCCGGCAAGCGCTTCGAGATGGCCAAGTTCGACGCCGCCTCGCTGGACGCGCTCCACTATTCCTACAAGCGCATCACCCTGCGGTTCCGGGCGGTGTCGGTGATGCAGGTGTCGTTCTACGGCTCCATGGGCCTGCTGCTCTGGTACGGCGGCCACAAGGTGATCGACGGGACGATGTCGGTGGGCAAGCTGACCGAGTTCCTCACCTACATGACCCTGCTGCAGACCCCGATCCGCCAGATCGCCATGATCTTCAACGCCGCGGCGCGGGCCACCTCCTCGGGGGCGCGGCTGTTCGAGGTGCTGGATCTGGAGCCGGAGATCGCCGACGCGCCCGGCGCCAAGGCGCTGGCGCCGACCAAGGGAACCCTGCGCTTCGACCATGTGGATTTCGCCTACGACCCGGGCGGCAAGCAGATCCTGAAGGATGTCAGCTTCGAGGTGCGCGCGGGCCAGACCCTGGGCGTCGTCGGGCCGCCGGGCAGCGGCAAGTCGACCCTCGCCAACCTGATCCCGCGCTTCTACGACGTCACCGGCGGTGCGATCACCATCGACGGCCAGGACATCCGCGACGTGACCCTGGCGTCCTTGCGGGAATATGTCGGCCTGGTGCAGCAGGAGGCCTTCCTGTTCGACTCGTCCATCGGCCACAACGTCGCCTATGCCGATCCCTGGGCGGCCGAAGATCGCATCGTCGACGCCGCCAAGACCGCCCAGATCCACGACCACATCGCCGGCTTGCCGGAGACCTATGAGACCCGGGTCGGCGAGCGCGGCGTGGCCCTGTCCGGCGGCCAGCGACAGCGGATGAGCATCGCCCGCGGCGTGGTGCCGGGCCCCGGCGTGATGATCTTCGATGACTCCACGGCCGCCATCGACGCGGTGACCGAACGCCGCGTGCGCGACGCGCTCGCCCACGCCACCCAGACCAAGGCCACCATCGTTATCGCTCACCGGCTGTCGTCCCTGATGCACGCCGACCACATCATCGTCCTGGACGACGGCCAGGTGGTGGAGCGTGGGACCCATGCCGAGCTGGTCCGGCAGGGTGGGGTCTATGCTGATCTCTATGAGCTGCAGACCCGCTCCGACGCAGAGGCGGTGCTGGACGATGCGCCCGTGCTCGAGACCGAGGAGGTCCGCGGATGAGCGACATCACGGCCGACATCCCCTCGAACGAGGCGCCGCGCCAGCCGCGCGCCTCCCTGGGCTCCTCCGAGGGCGACGACATCTTCGGGACCTTCGACACCAAGGTCGCGCGGCGGTTCTTCGTCTTCCTCAAGCCGCACAAGAAGGCCTTCGCCATGGCGGTGGTCGCTGTGTTGGTGGCGGCGATCTCGGTGGTGGCCATCCCGGCCCTGATCGGACAGGCGGTCAATTCGGCGGTGGCCGGGGACGGGGCCAAGCTGGACCGCACCCTGCTGGCCTTCGCGGCCCTGGTGGTGGTCTATTCGATCGCCTTCTTCATGGAGCAGTGGCTGTCGGCGCGGCTGGCCCAACGGGTGATCTTCGACATCCGCCGCAAGATGTTCGACCACTTCCAGGATGTGTCGCTGTCCTTCATGGACAAGACCCATGTGGGCCGGATCATGGCCCGGCTGCAGGGCGACGTGAACGCCCTGCAGGAGTTCCTGGAGAGCTCCACAGGCGCCATCGGCGACGTGGTCATGCTGGTGGGGATCACCGCGGTTCTGCTCAGCATGGACCTGAAGTTGGGCCTGCTGACCCTCACCGTCCTGCCGGCCCTGATCCTGATCCGGGCGATCTGGCTGCCGTTCTCGAAGTCCAGCTTCCGGGAGGCGCGCGACGCCTCCTCCACCGCCAACTCGGCCCTGGCCGAGAACATCAACGGCATCCGCACGGTGCAGGAGACCCGGCGTGAGGCGGTGAACTTCGAGCTCTACAAGGAGAAGGCCCGCGAAAACATGGACGCGCAGAACGGCGCGGCCTGGATGACCCAGATCATGGTGCCGACGGTGGACGTGCTGACCGGCTTCGCCGTGGCCATCGTCATCGTGGTGGGCGGCGGCGCGGTGCTGGGCGGGCGGCTGGATGTCGGCGTCATGGTCGCCTTCATCTTCTATGTGCAGCGGTTCTTCGATCCCGTCCGCATGCTGTCCATGCAGTATACGATCATGCAGCGGGCCATGGCCGCGGGGCACCGGATCTTCGAGGTGCTGGACGTCTCCATCGCCATCCAGGACAAGCCCGACGCGATTCCGCTGAAGGACATCCCGGCCACGGTCGAGTTCAGGAACGTCACCTTCGGCTACGATCCCAAGCGCCCGGTGCTGCACGATATCAGCCTGACGGTGCGGCCCAAGGAGGTGGTGGCCCTGGTCGGGCCGACGGGTTCGGGCAAGACCTCGATCATCGCGCTCACCCACCGCTTCTATGAGGTCGACAAGGGTCAGGTCCTGGTGGGCGGCCACGACGTGCGCGACGTCACCCTCGACAGCCTGGGCGCCACCATCGGCATGGTGCTGCAGGAGCCGTTCCTGTTCACCGGCACCATCGAGCAGAACATCCGCTACAACACCGAAGGCGCCACCACCGAGGACGTCATCGCCGCGGCCAAGGCGGTCTCGGCCCACGACTTCATCATGCGGCTGCCCGAGGGCTACCAGACCATGCTGGGCCAGCGGGGACGCAACATCTCCATGGGCCAGCGGCAGCTGATCTCGTTCGCCCGCGCCCTGGTGGCCGACCCGCAGATCCTGATCCTCGACGAGGCGACGGCCAATATCGACAGCTTCACCGAGCAGGCGATCCAGAAGGCGCTGAAGGTGCTGTTCGCCGGCCGCACCTGCATGGTCATCGCCCACCGGCTGGCCACCATCCGCGACGCGGCCCGCATCGTGGTGCTGCAGCAGGGCCGCATCCTCGAGCAGGGGCCGCACGACGAGCTGATGGCCCATGGCGGGCTGTACGCCCACCTCTACACCTCGGCCCACGCCTCGTTCGACGACCAGGTGGTGGCGGTGACGGGCGACGCGGAGTTCGCGACGCGGACCTGAGCGAGCTAGATCCTCCCCTCTTGGGGGAGGGGGACCGCGAAGCGGTGGAGGGGGTTGAAGCCCACAGGCAAGGGTCAATGTCTCCTCAGTCAGCTTCGCTGACAGCTCCCCCAGAGGGGGAGCATCTGACTATATTGACCCTCCCGCCGTCGTCAGAGTCTCCCCCATGCTCCGCACCGCCCTCGCACTCTCGCTGTTCGCCACCGCCGCCCAGGCCCAGGACTCCGGCCCCATCGATCCGGCGCGGCTGTCGGCGATCGTCAAGACCATGGCCGCGCCCGAGTTCGAGGGACGTGGCCCTGGCTCGGCCGGCGAGGCCAAGACCATCGCCTATCTGACGCAGGAGTTCGCAGCTCTGGGCCTGGAGCCGGCCGGCGAGAAGGGCGCCTGGACGCAGGACGTGGCCCTGGTGAAGTTCGAGCTGCCAGGCGCCTCGACGATCTCGCTCAGCCAGGACGGCGCGGTCCGGCCCCTGGTGCGCGGAACCGACATCTCGGTCTCGACCCTGCGGCCGGTCGATAGGGTGGCGATCAAGGACGCGCCGCTGGTCTTCGTGGGCTATGGCGTCACCGCCCCGGAGCGCGGCTGGGACGACTACAAGGACGTCGACTTGAAGGGCAAGATCGCCGTCTTCCTGATCAGCGACCCCGACTTCGAGGCCAAGGCCGGTGAGCCGGTGGCCGGGACGTTCGGCGGCCAGGCGGCCACCTATTACGCCCGCTGGACCTACAAGTACGAGGAGGCGGCGCGGCGAGGCGCCTTGGGCGCCCTTATCGTCCACGAGGCGCCGGGAGCGGGCTATGGCTGGTCGACGGTGATCGCCTCCAATGGCGAAGCCTTCGACATCGTCCGCGCCGACCCGGCCAAGGACAAGCTGTTGCTGCAGGGGTGGCTGACCCGCGAGGCGGCGGCCGACCTGTTCGCCAAGGCCGGCCTCGACCTGGAGGCGCAGAAGGTCGCCGCCCGGTCGAAGGCCTTCAAGCCCGTGGCCCTGAAGGGCGCCGCCTTCTCGGCCGACTATTCGGTGGTCCACACCCAGGTGGTCAGCCGCAACGTCATCGGCAAGCTGACCGGCGCCAGGCGGCCGAACGAGAGCGTGATGTTCTCCGCACACTGGGACGCCTATGGGCTGGGCGCGCCCGATGCGTCAGGCAAGACCGATCGCCCCGGAGCCCTGGACGACGCCATCGGGGTGGCAGGGGTCATGGAGATCGCCCGGGCCTTCAAGGCCGGACCGCGGCCCGACCGCACCCTGGTCTTCGCCGCCTGGACCGCCGAGGAGCGCGGCCTGTTGGGCTCGGAATATTACGGCGTCAATCCGACGGTCCCGCTGGAGACCATGGCCGCCAACCTGACCATGGACGTGCTGCAGCCCGTGGGGCCCGCCAGGGACGTGGTGCTGATCGGGGCCGGCCAGAGCGACCTGGAAGACCAGCTCGCCGCGGCGGCGAAACGCCAGGACCGCACGGTGACGCCGGACGCCCACCCGGAGCGGGCGCTGTTCTACCGCGCCGACCATTTCAGCCTGGCCAAGCGCGGGGTGCCCGTGTTGCTGCTGATGGGGCTGGGTGGCGGCCAGGACCTGATCGCGGGCGGCCGCGCGGCGGGCGAGGCCTGGGTCAGCGACTACACGGCCAACTGCTACCATAAGACCTGCGACGTCTGGCGCGCGGACTGGGACCTGCGCGGCGCGGCGCAGGACGTGGCCCTGCTCTACGAGATGGGCAAGGAAACCGCCAACTCGACGGCCTGGCCCAACTGGAAGCCCGGCTCGGAGTTCAAGCCGCTGCGCGACGCCAGCGCGGCGAAGCGGAGGTAGGGGGCGGCCTACGCCAAGGTCAAGATCACCGGCCCGTTGCGCGTGGCGACCAGGCTGTGTTCGTATTGCACCGTGGGCTGATGGTCGGGCGGTGTGAGCGTCCAGCCGTCGTCGCCTTCCTCCACCCAGTCGGCGCCCAGGGACAGGAAGGGCTCGATGGTGAAGACCAGACCCTCGTGGATGCGACGATTGTCGCGCGGCTCGTACCAGGTGGGGATCTCGCCCGGATCGTCGTGCAGGGAGCGGCCGACCCCGTGGCTGGCGAGGTTCCGGACCAGGGTGTAGCCGTTGCGGTCGGCGAAGGCCTCGATGGCCTTGCCGATCTCGTTGAGCCGCCCGCCGGACTTCACCGCGCGGATGCCGCTCCACATGGCGCGGCGGCCGTCGCGGCACAGGCGCTCGATCTTGGCCGTGACCGGCGGCACCGCGAAGCTGGCGCCGGTGTCGCCGAAATAGCCGCCGAGCTCGGCCGAGACGTCGATATTCACCAGGTCGCCGGCCGCCACCCTGCGGTCATCGGGGATGCCGTGGGCGCAGTCGGGACCCACCGAGATGCAGGTCGCGCCCGGGAAGTTGTAGGTGATCTCCGGCGCCGAGCGGGCGCCCTCGCGCTCCAGCATGGCGCGACCCAGCTGGTCCAGTTCGCGGGTGGTGATGCCGGGCTCGAGCGCCTTGCCCATGGCTTCCAGCGTGCGGGCCACCAGCCGGCCGGCGGCCTTCAGACCCTGCAGGTCGTCGTCGTTCTCGATGGTCATGGCGGCTAATATGCACGGGGCCCCGCTTCAGCCCAAGCGCACAAGATGCTCCCCCTTTGGGGGAGCTGTCGGCGAAGCCGACTGAGGGGGACTTCAACTCGCGTTCGTGGGCTTCAACCCCCTCCGTCTCTCCGCTTCGCTCCGAGCCACCTCCCCCACATCGCGCTGCGCGCTGGGGGAGGATCTGATCGGAGACTACAGATCGGGCCGGATGATCGTCTTCCCCACCACCGTGCGCTCGGCCAGGGTGTCGAAGGCGGCGCGCCAGTCGGCCAGCGCGTATTCCGCGTGGACGCGCGGCTTCATGTGCGGGGCCAGGTCCCAGATGGCGGCATTGTTCTCGCGGCCCTTCTCGGGGAGTTGGCGGCCGTATTCTCCTGCGCGGACGCCCATCAGCGAGATGCCTTTGATCAGGGCGATATTGACCGGCATGACCGGCAAGCGGCCCGAGGTGAAGCCGATGGAGAGGATGCGGCCGTTGAAGGCGATGCAGCGGATGCTCTCGTCGAAGACGTCGCCGCCCACGGGGTCGTAGATCACGTCGGCCCCGCGGCCGCCGGTGATCTCCTTGACCCGCTCGCGGAAGCCGCCGGTGACATTGACGATAGCGTCGGGGGCGTATTCGCGCTGGATGATCGCCAGCTTTTCGTCGGAGGCCGAGGCGGCGATCACCTTGCAGCCGAGATGCTTGGCCAGGTCGACGGCGGCGAGGCCGACGCCGCCGGCCGCGCCGTGGACCAGCACCCATTCGCCGGGCTCGACCTGGGCGCGGCGGACGAAGGCCACATAGGCGGTGAGATAGGCCACCGCGTAGCCCGCCGCCTGGCTGAAGCTGAGCGACGGGGGCTTGGCGCGCAGGGCCGAGGCGGGGGTCACGGCGTATTCGGAGAAGCCGCCGATCCGGGCGCCGCCCACCACCGCATCGCCGAGCTTCCAGCCGGTGACACCTTCACCGAGGGCGTCGATCTCGCCGGCCAGCTCCATGCCGGGGATGAACGGCACCTGCGGCTTGTGCTGGTGTTCGCCCCGCGTCTGCATGAGGTCGGGGAAGTTGACCGCCGCGGCGCGGACCTTGATCCGCACCTCGCCCGGTCCGGGATCGGGGGTGGGAATCTCCTTGACCACGCAGCCGGCGTAATCGGGCTTCAGTTCCTCAACGACCAGCGCGCGCAATTCGTCCCTCCAGGCCTTCCCGCACCAGGCCCGCGATCTCGCGGCAGGCGGTGTCGGCGGCCGGGACCGCGCCGGTGAAGGCGGTGAAGGCGTGGGCCAGGCTGTCGTAGCAACGGTAGATCACGGGCGACCCCGCGTCAGCCAAGCGCTTGGCGTAGGCCTCGCCCTGGTCGACCAGGGGATCGAAACCGGCGGTGACGATGATCGCCGGCGCCAGGCCCGAGACGTCAGGGTTGCGGAGCGGTGACAGGGTCGGGTCGGCCGGGTCGGCGTCCGGGCCCATATAGTGGCCCATGAACCAGTCCATCATCGCCGACGAAAGCGGGAAGGCCTCGCCGTAGGTGGTCATGGACTGGGTCTCGCTGGCCACGTCCACGCAGGGATAGATCAGCAATTGCAGGGCCGGCTGCGGCTCGCCGGAGCGCTTCATCTCCTGGCAGACGATGGCGGCGAAGTTGCCCCCCATGGAGTCGCCGCCGATGGCCGCGTGGCCGGGCGGGGCGCCGAAATCCTGCGCATGGTCGCGGACGTGACGATAGGCGGCGAGCACGTCGTCCAGGCCGGCGGGGAAGCGATGCTCGGGCGCCAGACGATAGTCCACCGACACCACGGCGGCGTGGCCCACCTTGGCCAGCATCGAACAGAAGGCGTCACAGGTGTCGAGGTCGCCGATCACCCCACCGCCGAAGTGGGCGAAGACCATGACCGGGGCGCTGGGGTCCTGGATGGCCGGTCGATAGGCGCGGGCGGGAATCGGACCATCCGGGCCGGGGATCGACAGGGTTTCGACTCGGACGCCGGGCTCGCGCTCGCCGCTGAGCGCGGCCAGGCCCTGGGTATTGGCGCGCCGGGCCTCCTCCGGCGACAGGCCGGTCATGGCCGGGCCGCGCGAGGCCTGGGCCGCCAGGAACTGGAGGCGGGGATCAAGGGTGCGGCCCCCGACATAGACAACGCCGCCACCGGCCATCAACCGCAGGATCGGCGAGGGCAGCGACAGGAGGGTGCGGACCAGGAAACGCTGAACGCGCTGGTCAGCCATCGTGCCTGGCCTTGGGCAGGCCCTTCAGCCCCCCTTGGATCATGGCGACCGCGAATTCGGTGGCGCTTTTGACGTCCACGGGCCGGCGCGACAGCATCTTGTCGCCAACCTCGCGGGCGATGGCGATGCAGGACACGGCGACATAGTCGGGATCGGCCGCCGGCGCGCCGCCGCGAGCGATCTCCTCGATGATGGCGTCGCGCACCTCGTTGAAGACCGCCTTCATCTCCGGCGTCTCGCCGTGGACATGGGGATGGGTCTCTCCCGGCGGGCGCTGGGCCTCCCAGTTCTTGTGCACGTCGGCCAGGAACAGGAAATAGGCCTGGATGGCGGCGTGGACGAACTCTTCCCAATTGGCCGACTGGGCGCGGTGGGCCTTCAGTATGGGTGCGAACTGGCGCGCGCCCTCGTCGGAGAGGGCGACGTACACCTCCTCCTTGGACTTGAAGTAGTTGTAGAAGGTCCCCGCGGCCAAGCCGGTACGGCGGATGATGTCGCGCACCGTGACGTTGTCGTAGCCCAGCTCGCCGAACACCTCGCGGGCGGCGTCCAGGATGGCCTGGCGGTTGGCGACCTTAGTGAGTTCGCGCTTGCCGGAGGGAAGATAGGCGACTTCGGGCATGGAAGACTGACTCGGATAAAACTGACGCGCGTCATTCTAGTCACGCGCGACGCCCCGCGCCAATCTCCTGCGCTCACGACGCGAGATCAAGCGGCCGGAACGCCCAGATTGGATCCGTCGCAGCGGGCGCGGCACTGCCCCCAGGCGGCCGGGCATTCGTCGGCGCTCTCACCAGACAGGCAGAAATAATAGCTGCGCGCGCAGGACAGCCGGCAGGCGCCGCCATCGACCGAGCCCGGCCGGGCCAACGGCGCGAGCATCGGCGGCAGCGGGGTTGGGGTGGAGGCCCACGGCTGGGACGTCGCATCCTTCGCCGCGCCGTGACGGGCCTCGTCGGTGGCCTTGGCCAGGCCGTCCAGCGATCCAGGCGTGGCGGGTACCACGATCCGCCCGCCCTGGAACTGCGGCTCGGCGGCGGGCCTGACCTGCTGGGCGCCCGCGGGGCCGGCGGCCAGGACGGCGAGGCTGAGGAGCAGCGGGAGGAGGCGCATGGCCCGATCCTCCGCCGACCGGCCTTAAGACCCGGTTAACCATGATCAGACCGTGCGCTGAGCCCGGTCCTTGGCGTTGGCCGCCTGGATCGCCTCGCGCGCGGCGGTCCACTGGGCGTCGGTCCAGCTCCTCATGCGCGAGAAGTTGCCGCCCGAGGCCTGCCAGGAGGCTCCATCGATGGCGATGGTCTGGCCGTTCACATAGGCCGAAAGCGGGTGCAGCAGGTAGACGGCCAGGTTCGCGAGTTCGCGCATCTCGCCCACCCGGCCCATGGGATTGCCGCTCATGTCGGCATAGGCGCCGCCGGTCTCCTGGTCCTGGCTGGGGTTGAGCCGGGCGCTCATGCCCTCGGTGGGGAAGGGGCCCGGCGCAATGTTGTTGAAGCGGATGCCGTAGTCGCCCCACTCCACCGCGAGGGACTGGCTCATGGTGGCGATGCCGGCCTTCGACATGGCCGAGGGCACGGTGTAGGGCCCGCCGTTCCAGATCCAGGTGGTGAGGATCGAGATCACCGAGGCGGGTCGGCCCTCGGCGATCCAGCGCTTGCCGCAGTCCAGGGTGACGAAGAACGATCCGCGAAAGACGATGTTGGCGATGGCGTCGAAAGCCCGGGGGCTGAGATCCTGGGTGCGGCTGATGAAGTTGCCGGCGGCGTTATTGACTAGGCCGGTGAGCGCCCCCCCGTCGGCCCAGATGGTGTCAAGCATCTCCGAGATCGCCTCGGGCACGCGGATGTCGCAGGCCAGGCCGACGCATTTGCCGCCGTGCGCCGCCATCAGCTCTTTGGCGGTCGCCTCGACCACCCCGCCGCGGCGGCCACAGACATAGACCTCCGCCCCCAGCATCAGGCAGGCCTCGGCCATGACCTTGCCCAGGCCCGTGCCGCCGCCGGTGATCAGGATCCGTTCGCCGGTCATCAGGCCGGGCTTGAACATCAGGTCGTCGAAGCTGAGTTGCGCCATGGCGGTCTCCTCCCATTTCTGGGCGGAAGTCCGCGCCCCTGACGCCGGGTCGGTCAAGCGCGCGTCGGCTCAAGGAAAAAGGGGCCGCCTCTCGGCGACCCCTCGTAATACGCTACTCTTCCTCGGGTACTAAAACTCTTCCCAGCTATCGTCCTCGGCGTGGGGCGCGGAGGCCAGCGCCGTGTTCCCGCGGCTCTGCGGACGCGGCGGCGGGGCATGGGAACGCTGGGGCGGCGGAGCGTGGCGGGCGATCGGGGCGGCCTGGCCGCCGTTGACCTTGAAGCGGGCCACGAGGCGGGCCAGTTCCTGGGCTTCGTCGGCGAGCACGCGGCTGGCCGCGGTCGACTCCTCCACCATGGCGGCGTTCTGCTGGGTGACCTGGTCCATCTGGTTGACGGCGGTGTTCACCTGGCCGAGGCCCAGCGCCTCTTCCTTGGCCGAGGCGGCGATCTCACCGACAACGTTGGAGATCTCGGCGACCTGGCGGACGATGCGCTCCAGCGCCTTGCCGGTCTCGCCGACCAGGTTCACCCCTTCGGCGACCTGCTGGCTGGAGGCCGAAATCAGGGCCTTGATCTCCTTAGCCGCTTCCGCCGAGCGTTGGGCCAGCGCCCGCACTTCGGAGGCGACGACCGCGAAGCCCTTGCCGGCGTCGCCGGCCCGGGCCGCTTCGACCCCGGCGTTCAGCGCCAGAAGGTTGGTCTGGAAGGCGATCTCGTCGATGACGCCGATGATCTGGCTGATCTGCTTGGCCGAACCCTCGATCTGGCCCATGGCCTCGATGGCGCGGCTGACGACGACGCCGCCTTCTTCCGCGTCCGTCTTGGCCGAGGCGACGGCTTCGCGGCCGTGGCTGGCGCCGTCCGAGGTCTTGTTGACCGTCGCGGTGATCTCATCCAGGGCCGCGGCGGTCTGTTCCAGCGTGGCGGCCTGGTGTTCGGTGCGGCGCGACAGGTCGTCGGCCGAATGGCTGATCTCGCCCGCGCCGGACTGGATGGAGGCGGTGGCGCCGGCAATGGCGCGCATGGCTTCTTCCAGCTTGGCGGAGGCGGCGTTGAAGTCGTCGCGCAGCTTGCGGTAGTCGCCGGGGAATTCCCGGTCCAGACGGTAGGTCAGGTCGCCGGTGGCGAGGCTGTCCAGGGCCTGGGCGAGGGAGTTGACCACCATGGCCTGCTCCTCGGCGACGGCCGCGGCGGCTTCGGCGTTCTCGCGGCGCGTGGTCTCGGCGGCGGCCTCGGTCTGCTCGTGTTCCTGGCGCAGCTTCTCCAGGTGCAGCTGGTTGTCGCGGAAGATGGTCAGCGACGAGACGATGGCGCCCAGCTCGTCCTTACGCTCCAGGGCGGCCAGGTCGATGCTGTTGTCGCCGCGGGCCAGGGCCTCGGTGGCGCTGGCGATCTTCTTGACGTCCTTGCGCAGCATGGTGGTCAGCGCCCAGGCCAGGGTCCCGGCGATCAGCAGGGTGGCGAGGGCGGCGATCAGGGTCATGGTCTGGGCCGAGTTGGCGCTGGCCTCGCTGGCCTTGGCGTTGGCGTCGGTCTGGGCCTGGCCGGCCTGAACGATCTTGTTCAGGGTGCCGGTCATATTGCCGTACTCTTCCTCGAACGGCGCGGCGAAGCCGGCGGCCGTGCCGAAGTCGGTGGTGATCATGGCCGCGATGACGTCGAGCGCGTCGCGGGTCTGCTTCAGGGCCTTCACCAGGTCGGCGAAGTTCTTCTTCTGGGAGGCGGGGGCGTTGGCCTGGATCGCCTGAACTTCCTTGGTGATCGCGTCGACCTCGGTGAGCAGAGCCTGGCTCTTGCCCTCGATCTTTTCGACTTCGATCGCCGCGGCCTGGTGGGTCAGGAGGAAGTAGAGTTCGCCATGGACGGCGGTGATCCGCTCGGAGACCTTCTGCAGCCTCAGAGTGTTGGGCAGGTCGGTGCGAACCACCTGCTCAAGGTCGGCCGCCTGGCCGCGTTGAATGACCACGGCGCCGCCAGCCATCAGGGCCAGCATCACCAAGGCGAAGGCAGGTGCGAAGCCGATCTTTACGATCAGCGGCAAGTCCACAAGCCGAAGGCGCTTCACTTCCGATATCCCCCAGAAGGACGATTAGCATTTCGAACACCATGGCGTGAGGTTGCTAACCAAACGTCACTGAAACCCGGTTTCTCAGAGGGTTGCGCGCGCGGGCGTCTATAAAGACTGGCGAAGACAGCGCCAAAAGGTCGCGGCATCTTTACTTGGTGTTAACTACAAATCAGTTGGCCGACTCAGATTCCTTTAACCTGAATCCTGCATAGAGGGGCTGCGTCCGTTATCTAGAAAGGAGTGGGGCATGAAGAATTTCATCAAACTCGTGGGGGGTGTCGCTCTCTGCATGGCATTCGCCGGTGCATCGTCTGCGGCCGATTTCCAAGCCAGCATGAGCAAGTGCCTGACCAAGCACGCCAATACGCGTGATGCGGCCATGGTCATGCTCGAGTGCACGGCCGACGCCGGCAAGCTCTCGGGCTGCAAGGTGTTGGAAGACAACAAGGCGGGCAAGGGTTTCGACAAGGCGGCGCTCTGCGTGGCCGAGGCCCTGCCGATGGGAACCAAGACCGGGACCGTGAAGGTTCCGATGCGCTTCCCGGGCGGCGCCTAAGCCGCACCAACAAGAATTCCGTATTCTTGCTCTCACGCCTCCGGCTCCCGCCGGAGGCGTTTTGCATTGGCGGTCCTACTTGTTGACCCGCGACAGCAGGGCCTGGGCCGCGGCCGGGGCGCGGACCTTTCCCTCGTGGATGAAGTAGGCGAACACCTCGCGCGGGCCTTCGGCCGGGCCGGTGCGGTCGATGGGCGACAGGTCGCCGGGGACCTGGCCGTCGGCATAGGCCGCGAACCGCTCGGCCCAGGCGTCGAGGCCGTCCTCGGGATAGCCGTTCGGCAGGTCGTCGGAACCCTTCAGCAGGCGGGCGTAGACGAAGTCGGCGGTGATGTCGGGGATCAGCGGATAGTTCTCGTTCTCGGAGACGCAGATCGCCACGTTGCGGTCCCGGCACAGCTTGATGAAGGCCGGGTCGGCGAAGCTGGCGTGCCGCACCTCGACCACGTGGCGTAGTTTCAGGCCGTCCTGGGTCTTGGGCAGCAGGTCCAGGAAGCCGGCGAAGTCGTCGAGGTCGAACTTCTTGGTCGGCATGAACTGCCAGAGGATCGGTCCCAGCCGGTCGCCCAGCTCGACGATCCCCTGGGACAGGAACTTCTGCACCGAGTCCGCGCCCTCGGCGAGAACCCGGCGGTTGGTGGCGAACCGCGAGGCCTTCACCGAGAAGACGAAGCCCTCCGGCGTGGAGGCCGCCCACTTGGCGAAGGTCTCGGGCTTCTGGCTGGAATAGTAGGTGGAGTTGATCTCGAGCGTGGTCAGGTGACGGCTGGCGTAGCTCAGCTCGTCGGCCTGTTTCAGTCCCTTGGGATAGAACACGCCCCGCCAGGGTTCGAAGGTCCAGCCTCCGATCCCGGCCCGGATCAGGCCCTTGCCAGCCATCTAGCGCCTCATTTGCGTTGTGACGCCGTGGCGTCGCGGGTTTGCTTGAATTCCGAGCCCTCTTTCCAGGCGGGCCACTGAGTCGAATTGGCCAGCTTGCGGCCCAGGTCCAGCATCAGCTCGCCGTCCTGGGCGACACCCTCCAGGTTCCAGTTCGGATCGAACTCGTCCGCCGGCTGATGGTAGCGGTCGGCCGTATAGGCTTTGGCGTAGGCGTCCCCGGCCGCCTTGCCGCCGTTCACCAGGTCGCGGCCCGAGCCGAAGGAGATGGCCGGAACGCCGCGCTTGGCGAAGGAGAAGTGGTCAGAGCGGAAGAAGCTGCCGGCTTCCGGACGCGGGTCGGGGGTGTAGGAACGGCCCTTGGCCTTGCCCGTGGCGATCAGCTCGTCCTGCAGGGTCGAGGCGGCGTTGCCCGACGAGCCGAAGTCCTTGGCGGGCCCGGCCGGGGACAGGGCGTCCATGTTGATGTTGGCGACGGTGGTGGCCAGCGGATAGAGCGGATTGTCGGCGTAGTATTCCGAGCCCAGCAGCCCCTTCTCCTCAGCGGTCACGGCCAGGAAGACAACCGAGCGGTCGGGCTTGCGTCCCTTGGTGAGCGCGCGGCCGATCTCGATCATCGTGGCGATCCCGTCGGCGTTGTCGACGGCGCCGTTGTAGATCCGGTCGCCCGTGGCGTCCGGCAGGCCGACACCCAGATGGTCCCAGTGGGACGAGTAGATGAGCGTCTCCCCGGGGCGTTTGGCGCCGGGCACGATGCCGACCACGTTCTTGGAGACGATCTTCTGGGCGTCGACGGCGTAGTCGATGGAGATGGTCGCTCCGGTCAGGGCCACCGGCTTGAAGGCGCGGGTCTTGGCCAGGGCCTTCAGGGTCTCGAAGTCGAGGCCGGCGGCCTGGAACAGCGCCTTGGTTTTGTCGAGCTGGACCCAGCCCTCGATGGGGGCGTGCGCCTCGGCGGGCTTGGCGCGGATGATGTCGAAGATGACGTTGGTGTTGGAGTTCTTCACCGTCGCCCAGCCATACGAGGCGGCGGCGGTCTCGTGGATCACCAGGAAGCCGATCGCGCCCTGACGGGCGGCCTCTTCGTACTTGTAGGTCCAGCGGCCGTAATAGGTCATGGCCTTGCCGCCGAAGTCGCCTTCACCGCCCTCGAAGTCGGGGTCGTTGACCAGGACCAATGCGATCTTGCCCTTCAGGTCGACACCCTTGAAGTCGTCCCAGTTACGTTCCGGCGCGGTGACGCCGTAGCCGACGAAGACGATCGGGGCGTCCTTGACGCTGACATGGTCGACCCCGGTCTGGGCGGCGCGGATGGCGATCTCCTCGCCCTGGGTCCAGCTCTGGGTCGCCCCGCCCGAGGTGATGTTGACGCTCACCGGACCCTTGGTCTCGAAGCGGGCCAGGGGCACGTCCTGCGTCCAGGCCCGCTTGCCGTCCTTCAGGTCGCCGCCCGGCTTCAGGCCCACGGCTTTGAACTGTTCGGAGATGTAGGCGACGGTCTTCTTCTCACCCTCGGTGGCGGGGCCGCGGCCTTCGAAGGCGTCGGAGGCGAGGACCTGGATATGGCCCGAGATCCTGGCGGGATCGAGATCGGCCGCCTGGGCCTGCCCGGCGAAAACCGCCCATGCCGACGCGCCAGCGAGGAGAAACTGTTTCATGGATCACTCAGAAGGGGGATTGGAAATGCCGCAGGACCCTAGATCGGGCGATGCGAGGGCGGAAGGCCGCTTTTGCACCTCCATTCGGGTCGCAAGTGTGACCGTCGCGCCCCAAGCCTGGAACCAAAGGCGCGTGCGCCAAGGCCCACGATGCGCTAGGTCGCTGACGCTACGAGAGCCGGCCGCTCATTGTTAAGCTTTTTTAATGTGACTGGCCTGCAATCGCCATGACGTCGTACCGTGTACAGAACTGCCGATACCCAGACCCAGGTCGCGCCTCCCCAAGGCCGGGATTTCCCGGCCGGCGATTCCCGGGCCCGATAGACGAAAAGAATGATGCGCCCAGCTTCTCTCGCAGCCGGCCCCATGGCCGTGGCTTGCCTCGCGCTGGCGGCTTGCGGCTCGACGCGCGGCGTCGACACCCGTCTTCCCGCCGCCTATGAGCTGCCCGCCGGACCGCCGGCGGGAGCCGTGGCGCTGGACGCCTGGTGGACCGCCTTCGAGGATCCGCAGCTCACCGGCCTGATCGATCAGGCGCTGGCCGCCAGCCCCGACGCCCGCTCGGCCGCGGCGCGGCTGAAGGAGGCCCGCGCCCAGCGCTCGGGGGCGCTCACCAACTTCCTGCCCCAGGGCAATGTCCGCGGCGCGGCGTCGAAGACCGAGAACGAGGTCATCGACGGCACGGTCGTCAACATCCCGGGCTTTTCCTCCAGCGGCGAGAGCGAGAGCCAGTCTGGCAATTTCGATGTCACCTGGGAGATCGACCTGTTCGGCCGGGTGTTCGCCGCCCGCCGGGCCGCCAACGCCGAGATGGCCGCGGCGCGCCTCGACTATGAGGGGACCCGCGCCAGCCTCGCGGCCAGCGTGGCCGACAGCTATTTCCAGGCCCGCGGTCTGGCCATCCAGCTCGCCGACGCCCGCGAAGCTGTCCGCATCCAGGAGAGCCTGGCCCAGATCGCCCAGACCCGCGTCGAGCGGGGCATCACCGCGCGATCCGACGAGGACCGTGTGGCCGGCGACGTCGCCCAGGCCCGGGCCCAGGCGGCGGGCCTGGAGGCCGAACTCCAGGCCCAGCGCCGCACCCTGCTTATCCTGGTCGGCCGCGGCGTCGAACCCACGACCAACCTGGCTGTCGATGCCCAGGTGGGCGCGGTCCCCGAAGTCCCC
Source organism: Phenylobacterium sp. LH3H17 (assembly GCF_024298925.1). Classification (NCBI taxonomy): domain Bacteria; kingdom Pseudomonadati; phylum Pseudomonadota; class Alphaproteobacteria; order Caulobacterales; family Caulobacteraceae; genus Phenylobacterium; species Phenylobacterium sp. LH3H17. Next base: position 679,686 of record NZ_CP101283.1, read on the forward strand.
GCCAGCCTGCCGGGTGAGCTGCTGACCCGCCGCCCCGATGTACGCCAGGCCGAGGCCATGCTGGTCTCCTCCCTGGGACGGCGCGACTATGCGCGGCTGGCGTTCCTGCCGACCTTCAAGCTGGCGCCGGGGATCGGCGTCCAGAAGACCGAGCAGCCCGGCTATTCGGCCACCATCCAGAGCTGGACCCTGGGCGGCGTCGTCACGGTTCCGGTGCTGGACATCCCGCGCCTGCTCTCGGAGCTCAAGGTGCAGAACGCCAAGGTCGAGCAGGCCGCCATCGCCTACGAGAAGGCGGTGCAGGTCGCCTATGGCGAGGCCGAGAACGCCATGATCCAGCTTGCCGCCGACCGCCGCCGAGTGGAGCTTCTGGACGCAGGCGAGGATCGGGCCGAGCGAGCCTATGAGGCGTCGCGCCGCGGTTACGACGCAGGCCTCACCGACCTTCAGACCGCGCTCGGCGCCGAACAGTCATGGCGCGCGGTGCGAACCCAGGAGACCGGCGCCCAGGTCCAGGCCCTGCGTCGCGCGGTCCAGACCTACAAGGCGCTCGGCGGCGGCTGGCCGCTGGCGTCCGCCCCCAACAACAAGAAGGCTCGCTGACGTGACGAGATCCAAACTCCTGCTGACCGTCACGGTCGCCGTCTCGCTCCTGGGCCTCGCCGCCTGCGGCAAGAAGGAGCCGCCGAAGAAGGATCCCGCCGCCCAGGCCCGCGCCGTGCGCGTGGTCCGGGTGGAAGCCCGGCCGATCACCGGGGCGCTCACCGCCTCGGGCAGCCTGATCCCCCGCGAGGAGGCCGCCGTGGTTCCCGAGGTCACCGGCTACCGCGTCGCCCGCGTGCTGGTCGAGGAAGGCGCCTATGTCCGCGCCGGCCAGACCCTGGCCCAGCTCGACGGGGCCCTGATCAGCGCCCAGGTCGAGCAGCAGAAGGCCCTGGCCGCACAGGCCGCGGTCCAGGCCGAGCAGGCCGAGCGCGAGGCCGCGCGCGTCAAGGGCCTGGACGGCCAGGGCGTGCTCTCCGACGAGGCGCTGGACCAGCGCCGCTTCCAGGCCCGCGCCGCGCGCGCCACGGCCAACGCCCAGGCCGCGGCCTATCGCGACGCCACCACCCGGGCCGGCAAGCTCGCCGTCTCGGCCCCGGTCTCCGGCCTGGTGCTGGAACGCACGGTGCGGCCGGGCGACCTCTCGGCCGGGGGCGGGACGCCCTGGTTCCGCATCGCCCGGGACGGGCAGATCGAGCTCGCCGCCGAACTGACTGAGGACGACCTGGCCCGGGTGCGCCCCGGCCAGCGCGCGACCGTGACCCTGCCTTCCGGGGCCAGCGCCGTCGGCCATGTCCGACTGGTCTCGCCCCAGGTCAACACCCAGTCGAAGCTGGGGGTCGCGCGCATCCTTCTGCCGGTCCGCTCCGACATCCGAGCCGGCGGCTACGGCCGCGCCCAGTTCGAGGACGCGGTCGGCGTCGGCCTCTCGGTGCCGGAGACCGCCGTGCGTTACGACGCCGACGGGGCCAGCGTGATGACCGTCGACGCCGCCAACAAGGTCAAGCGCGTGGCCATCACCACCGGCGCGCGCGGCGGCGGCCTGGTCGCCCTGGTCAAGGGTCCGCCCGCCGGAACGCGCGTCGTCCAGAACGCCGCGGCCTTCTTGCTGGACGGCGATCTGGTCAAGCCCGTTGAGGCCGCCGTCGCCGCCAAGCCCGCGAGCAAGGCCCGATGACCGCCCCCAATCCTCACGACAGCTCGGGCGGGATGCGAATCTCCGCCTGGGGAATCATGAATCCGGTGCCGGTGGCGGTGCTGTTCGCCGCCCTCGTCCTGGCCGGGGTGTTCGCCTATGCCGGGCTGACGGTGAAGATGTATCCCGACGTCTCCCTGCCCATGGTCTCGGTGACCGTGACGCAGAACGGCGCCGCGCCGGGCGAGATGGAGACCCAGATCACCCGTCCCGTCGAGGACGCCGTGGCGAGCCTGGCGAACGTCAAGAACGTCTATTCCACCGTCACCCAGGGCGTCTCCAGCACCAATATCGAGTTCGAGCTGGGCGAGGACCTGCAAAAGAAGACCGACGAGGTCCAATCGCGCATCGACCAGGCCCGGTCAGTGTTGCCGCGCGAGATCGACGAGCCCACCGTGGCCCGGGTCGAGTTCGATAACCTGCCAATCATGACCTACGCCGTGGCCGCCCCGGCCATGTCGGACGTGGAGCTGTCCTGGTTCGTCGACGACACCCTGGCCCGCGCCCTGCAGGGCGAAAAGGGCGTGGCCCAGGTGGCCCGCGTGGGCGGGGTGACCCGCGAGATCAACGTCATACTCGACCCCGACAAGATGAACGCCCGGGGCCTGACCGCCAGCCAGGTCAACAACGCCCTGCGCGCCGCCAACCTGGATTCCCCCGGCGGCCGGGTGCAGGTGGGCGGGCGCGAACAGACCCTGCGGGTGCTGGGATCGGTCAACACCCTGGCCCTGCTGCGCGAGTTCACCGTGCCCACCGGCGCCGGCGGCTACGTGAAACTGACCGATATCGCCGAGGTCGGCGACGGTTCGTCGGAGGTGCGCGGTTTCGCCCGCCTCAACGGTCGGCCCGTGGTCGGGGTCATGGTCATGAAGACCAAGGACGCCAGCGACGTGGCGGTCGAGGACAAGGTCCTGGCCAAACTCAAGGAGATGGAGACCGCCCACAAGGGCGTCAGCTTCACCAAGATCTTCTCGGCGGTGGACGAGACCCGGGCCAGCTTCCGGGCCACCCAGCACGTGCTGCTGGAGGGCATGTTCCTGGCGGCCCTGGTGGTGCTGTTCTTCCTGCGCGACTGGCGCTCGACGGCGATCACCGCCTTCGCCATGCCGGTGTCGCTGATCCCCACCTTCTTCTTCATGCAGATGTTCGGCTTCTCGCTGAACGTGGTGACCCTGCTGGCGCTCACCCTGGTGGTCGGCATCCTGGTCGACGACGCCATCGTCGAGATCGAGAACATCGAGAAGCGGGTGTCCCAGGGCATGCGCCCGTTCCAGGCGGCCATGGAAGGCGCCGACGCCATCGGCCTTGCGGTGGTCGCCACCACCGCGGCCATCATCGTGGTGTTCACTCCGGTCTCGTTCATGAAGGGCATGGCCGGCCAGTTCTTCCGCGAGTTCGGCATCACCGTCTCGGTGGCGGTGCTGTTCTCGCTGGTGGTCGCCCGGCTGCTCACCCCGCTGATGGCCGCCTATCTGATGAAGCCGGCGGCCAATCCCCACCCGCGCAAGCCCTTCGAGGGCTTCTACCGCAACGCCCTGGAATGGGCGCTGGACCACCGGATCATCGCCTCCATCGCCGGCGGCGTGATGTTCGTGGGCTCCCTGTTCCTGGCCACCCTGCTGCCGCAGGGCTTCCAGCCGGCCGGCGATCCCGACTACGTCTATGTCAACGTCCAGGGGCCGCCGGGCGCGACCGCGGCCGACATGGAAGAGGTGGCCGCCCGGGTCAACCAGGTGTTCCAGAAGCGTCCCGAGGTCATCGGGGTCTTCGCCCAGATGGGCTCGACCGTGGCCTCCGCCGGGCCTGGCAGCATGAGCGGCGGCGGCGGCGACCTGCGATCGGGCACCATCACCGTGCTGCTGAACGAGAAGCGCGACATCTCGGGGGCCGAGCTGCGCAAGGAGATGCGCGCCGAGCTCCTGGCCATCCCCGACGCCCGCGTCAGCTTCCTGGACTCCCAGGGATCGGCCGGCCTGCAGAAAATCCTCACCAGCGACGACCCCGACGCCTTGCTGGCCGCCTCCACCGAGCTGGAGCGCCAGATGCGGACCCTGGACGTGATCGCCGACCCCCGTCCGGCCACCCCGCCCGTCGGACCCGAGGTGATCATCCGGCCTCGGGCCGACCAGGCGGCCCGCCTGGGCGTCTCGGTGGACTCCATCGCCCAGGCCGCCCGCGTCGCCACGGTGGGCGACATCGACGCCAACGTGGCCAAGCTGACTGACGGCGAACGCCGCCTGCCGATCCGCATCCGCCTGCCCGCCGAAGCCCGCGCCGACATCGCGCGGATCAAGGCCCTGCGCCTGCCCACCGCCTCGGGCGGCATGACCACCCTGGACGCCGTGGCCGATGTGGAGTTCCAGGCCGGTCCCGCCCGGATCGAACGCCTCAACCGCAAGCGTCAGCAGACGGTCCAGGCCGAGCTCAACGGCGTGGAGATGGGCGTGGCCAACAAGGCGGTGGATGAACTGCCGATCATGAAGGACCTGCCCAAGGGAGTGACCCCCGCCGAGACCGGCGACCTGGAGGCCATGCAGGAGCTGTTCGCCTCCTTCGGCCTGGCGGTGTTCTCCGGCGTGGCGATGATCTACGGCGTGCTGGTCCTGCTGTTCCGGTCGTTCTTCAAGCCGATCGTCATCCTCTCCGCACTGCCGCTGGCGGTGGGCGGGGCCTTCCTCGGCCTGCTGGTTTTCAACCTCTCGCTCTCCATCCCCTCGCTCATCGGCTTCCTGATGCTGCTTGGCCTGGCCGCGAAGAATTCGATCCTGCTGGTCGAGTACGCCATCGAGCGGGAGCGCGAGGGCATGGGCCAGCGCGAGTCGCTCATCGAGGCCTGCCGCGAGCGGGCGCGGCCCATCGTCATGACCACCATGGCCATGGCCGCGGGCATGCTGCCCACCGCCTTCGCCCTGGAGAAGGGCGCGGAGTTCCGCCAGCCCATGGCCGTGGCGGTGATCGGCGGCCTGATCACCTCGACCCTGCTGTCCCTGGTGCTTGTGCCGGTGGTCTATGAGTTCGTCGACGACTTCGAGAGCTGGCTGAAGCCCAAGCTGGCCAGGCTGGTGACCCCCCGCCAGGCGCCGCCGCAGGTCGCGCCGGAAGACCGGTTCTAAGCCAGACCGTTGCAGCCGGGCGCGAGCGGGGAGGGCCAGTCGGCGGCGGCGGCGGGGCGGATCATCAGACCTCCTCGCGCAGGACCTTCGCGAACAGCTCGGGATCGACATTGCCGCCGGACAGCACCAGGCCGGCCGGCCCGTCGCCCCAGGACTTGACCTTGCCCGCCAGCAGGGCGGCGAGGCCCACCGATCCGCCAGGCTCAACCACCAGCTTCAGCACCGAGAAGGCGTAGCGCATGGCGCGCGCCACCTCGGCGTCGGTGACCAGGGCCACGTCGGCCACGGTCTTCTGGAGGATGGGGAAGGTGAGCTGGCCGGGGGCCGGGCTCTCCAGGGCGTCGCAGAGAGAGCGGGTCGTGGGTGTGAGCGTCACCCGCTCGCCCTTCCGAAGGGAGCGCAGGGTGTCGTCGAAGCCCGCCGGCTCGACGCCGACCATGGCCGTATTGGGCGACAGCGCCTTGACCGCCGTGGAGACCCCGGCCATCAGGCCGCCCCCGCCGATCGGGCAGACCACCACATCGAACGTGACGCCCTGGCCTTCGGCCTGGCGGACCAGTTCCAGCCCGACCGTGCCCTGGCCGGCGATGACGTCCGGATCGTCGAAAGCCGGCACGACCACGCTGCCGCGCTCGGCGGCGATCTGGGCGGCGATGGCCACCCGGTCCTCGGTCAGCCGGTCATAGAGCCTGATCTCGGCGCCATAGCCGCGGGTGGCCTCCACCTTCACGGTCGGGGCGTCCGAGGGCATGACGATCAGGGCGGGCATGCCCAGCAGCCTGGCCGCCAGGGCCACGCCCTGGGCGTGGTTGCCCGAGGAGAAGGCCACCACCCCCCGCGTCCGCTCGTCGGCCGAGAGCTGGACCAGGCGGTTATAGGCGCCGCGAAACTTGAACGCTCCGACACGCTGCAGGGTCTCGGGCTTGATCAGCACCCGGCGGCCCAACCGGTCGTTGAGCGCCGGGCTCTCGATCAGCGGGGTTTCGACGGCGTGGCCCTTGAGCCGCCTCGCGGCGGCCTCGATCTCGGCCAGGCCGACGCTCACCTGGCGAACACCATGGCGTCGTCGGCGAAGGCCTTGAACTCGATGGCGTTGCCCGACGGGTCGAGGAAGAACATGGTCGCCTGCTCGCCCGGTTCGCCCTCGAATCGGATCTGCGGCTCGATGATGAACTTCACCTTCGCGGCCTCCAGCTTTCCGACCATGGCCTGCCAGTCCGGCAAGGTCAGGATCGCGCCGAAGTGACGGACCGGCACGTCCTCGCCATCGACGGCGCTGGTCGACCGATGGCCGACCTCGTCGGGCGCCAGGTGGGCGACGATCTGATGGCCGAAGAAGTCGAAGTCGATCCAGTCGGCGCTGGAGCGGCCCTCCGGACAGCCCAGCAGCCCGCCGTAAAAGGCGCGCGCTTCGGCCAGATCGCGGACCGGGAAGGCGAGGTGGAAGCGGGGACGGGTCATGTCCGCGTCATAGCGCGACCCAATCGCCCACGCGAGCGGTCCCTTGCACCGCGTCCGGACGCGACTAGGTTCGGTCTTGAGCTGGGGGGTTCATCGATGCGCATCTTTCTCACGGGCGCCGTGCTGGCGACGCTGGCCGGTCCGGCGAGCGCCGCCGACCTTCTGCTGGGCGTCTACGGCCACGACGTGACATTCATCGGCGACAGCTTGGGGCTGGGCGCGGCCGGGCGCGAAGACGGCGTCGACTTGCAGCTCGGCCTGCGCAGCGCGCGGATCGAGGCGCTGTCGGCCATCGGCCGGCCCCAGGCCCACGCCTTCGCCTCGGTGAACAGCGAGAACACCTCCAATTTCGTCGCCGCGGGCCTTTCTTGGCCGATCGCGATAACTGAGAAGCTGTATTTCCGGCCCGGGGTAGGCCTGGCCTATACCGACGGCGCGACCGACCTGCCGCCGGTCAATGCACCCGGTCTCAGTCCCGCCGAGATCCAGCGGCGGCTGCACCTCTACAACACCCGCATCGATTTCGGCTCGAAGGTGCTGTTCCAGGGAGAGCTCGGCCTCGGCTACCGGTTCAACGACCGATGGGCGGGGGAGATCTCCTGGGTGCACATCTCCAACGGCCAGGTGTTCTCGAGCGGCAAGAACCAGGGCATGGACGACGCCGGCGTGCGGCTGATCTACAGCTTCTGACCCGCGTATCCGCCAGCACTTGACGCGGTCGCCCAGCGCTGGTCTACACCCGCCGAACGGCTGCCCGTCGCCTGAAGGCGCTCGCCACCGCTTCCTAAAATCGATCCAGTCCACCCGCCGAGAGCCTGTCGAAGGGCGTGGTTGGACCCGCTCGGCAGGCCGGGAGATCGTATCTGCATGGCCAATGTGACGGTGATCGGCGCCCAGTGGGGCGACGAGGGCAAGGGCAAGCTCGTCGACTGGCTCAGCAACCGCGCCGACGTGGTGGTGCGCTTTCAGGGCGGTCACAATGCGGGCCACACCCTGGTGGTCGGCAACCAGGTCTACAAGCTCAGCCTGCTCCCCTCGGGCGTGGTCCAGGGCAAGCTGTCGGTGATCGGCAACGGCGTGGTGGTCGATCCCTGGCACCTGCTGGAGGAGATCGCCAAGATCGGCGCCCAGGGCGTGAGCGTCACCCCCGACCTGCTGGTCCTGGCCGACAACGCCTGCCTGATCCTGCCCCTGCACCGCGACCTCGACCAGGCGCGCGAGGCCGCCGCGGTCAACAAGATCGGCACCACGGGCCGCGGCATCGGGCCGGCCTACGAGGACAAGGTCGGCCGCCGCGCCATCCGGGTCGGCGACCTGGCCGACCGCGACGCCCTGGAGGCCAAGATCGACCGCCTGCTGGCCCACCACACCCCGCTGCGGCGGGGCCTGGGCCTGCCGGAGTACGACGGCGCCCAACTGCTGGCGGCGCTGGAGGAGATCGCGCCCAAGGTTCTGCCCTTCGCCCAGCCGGCCTGGCGGCTGCTGGACGAGGTGGTGAAGTCAGGCAAGCGGGTTCTGTTCGAGGGCGCCCAGGGCGCCCTGCTGGACGTCGACCACGGCACCTATCCCTATGTGACCTCGTCCAACACCGTGGCCGGCCAGGCCGCGGCGGGATCGGGCCTCGGACCCAAGGGCACGGGCTATGTCCTGGGCATCGTCAAGGCCTATACCACCCGGGTCGGCGAGGGGCCGTTCCCCACCGAGCTCAATGACGAGATCGGCCAGCACCTGGGCACGGTGGGCAAGGAGTTCGGCGTGGTCACCGGCCGACCGCGCCGTTGCGGCTGGTTCGACGCCGCCCTGGTGCGCCAGTCGGTGGCGCTGAACGGCATCGACGGGATCGCACTCACCAAGCTGGATGTGTTGGACGGCCTGCCGAAACTGAAGATCTGCGTCGGCTACAAGCTGGGCGACAAGACCTTCGACTACCTGCCCGCCGGTTTGAAGGCCCAGTCGGCCCTGGTCCCGATCTATGAGGAGATCGACGGCTGGAGCGAGAGCACGGCCGGCGCGACCTCCTGGAAGGACCTGCCCGCCAACGCGGTCAAATATGTCCGCCGGGTGGAGGAGCTGATCGGGGCGCCCGCGGCCATGGTCTCCACCAGTCCGCAGCGGGACGACACCATCATGGTGCGCGACCCGTTCCAGGACTGATCGGGTCGGGATCGAGCGGCCGGCCGTCAAGGCGATCTTAAGGACGTCGGGCCTAGCTTGTCCCGGAGTCCTTCGGAGCCGCCCGGGCCGTGTTCAACGACGACTTCAAGCTTGTCCAGCGGATGGCGCCGCTGATGCAGAGGGTGCTGATCATCGATCCGGCGCCCGCCAGCGCCCGTCTGCTCGCCGAGTTGATGCGCAACATCGCCCCGGTGCAGCTCTGGAACGCCGTCTCCACCCGCAAGGGGCTGGAGGCCGCGCGCCAGGTTAATCCGCAGATGATCTTCGTGGAACTGTCGGGTCCCGACGTCGACGGCGTCGATTTCACCCGCCAGCTACGCAAGTCGGAGATCGCCTGTCGCATGGCGCCGGTGATCATGGTGACGGCCACGGCTACGCCCTCGGCGATCATGGCCGCCCGCGACGCGGGCGTGCATGAGTTCCTGCGCAAGCCCTACACCGCCCGGGACCTGCTGCGGCGGCTGGAAGCCGTGACCCTGCGTCCCCGCGACTGGGTCGAGGCGGTGCAGTATATCGGCCCCGACCGGCGGCGGTTCAATTCCGGCGACTATACCGGCCCTCTGAAGCGCCGCTCGGACGCCACCCAGACCACCGACCAGGCCCGCATCATCCAGGCGCTGAAGATCCTGAAGTCGGCCGTGCCGGCCGTCTCCACCGATCCCCGCCAGGCCCTGCGCGCCATGCTGGCCCAGATGGTCGAGCTGCATCGCGCCGCCAACGGCATGAAGGATCTGAAGCTGGCGGCCATGGCCACCGACTTCCAGCGCTACCTGGCCATCGTCGCCGACCGGGGCGTCATGGACCGGGCCGAGATCGCCCGCGAGGCTCAGCCCCTGCTGGCCCTGCTGCCCCAGGAAGACACCGAGGAAGGCCAGGCCGCCTAGAACTCCGCCGACAGGGTCAGCTGCACCGAGCGCGGCGGGCCGGGGCGGAAGCTGGCCAGGGTGGTGGTCGTGGTGTTGATCGTGCCGAGATAATCCTCGTCCAGCAGGTTATCGACATTGAGCCGGAACTTCAGGCGGCTCAGCGGCCCCTCGCCCAGCTCGCCGATGTCCATATAGGCGTTCCAGACGGTGTAGCCGTCCGTCTTTTCCGTGTTCAGGAAGTTGGTGTAGCGGTCCGAAATGTGGCGCGCGCCGATGTTGAACAACGCCCAGTCGGTGGGCTCGAAGGTCACCCCGCCCTGGAACACCCACTCGGGGAAGTCGGGCACGACCTTGCCGGCGATCGGGACGAGGGTGGTCACCCCGCCGGCGACCGTGGCGTAGTTGTCCTGGAACTCGGCGTGATTGTACGAGAGATTGCCGTTGAAATAGATCTTCCCGCCGAACAGCTCCGGCTTCCACTGGCCGGAGAATTCCGCGCCGTAGGCGTCCACCTGCCCCACGTTCTGGAAGAAGGTCTCGGTGGTCGTCGAGCCGGGGACGATCGACGAGAACGACTGCAGGCGGTTGGCGAACTGGGTCTGGTAGACCACGAACGAGGCGTTGAAGGTCGGGCGGTTGGTCCGCACGCCCAGCTCCCAGTTCTTGGCGGTCTCGGCCTCCGGCGCGGGCACGATGGGGCTGGCCGCGGAGAAGACGTCGTCGGCTCCTCGCGGCAGGGCCATGTTCTCGGAATACGAGGCGAAGACCTGCTCGCGGCCGGTCAGGTCGTAGACCGCCCCCACCTGCGGTAGGAAATTGTCCTTCCACTTGGCCGTGAGGGTCGGGCGGCGGAGCGCGATGTAGTCGCCCGGATTGCGCGCGCCACTGATCTCGTAGTCGATGCTGAGCGCCTTTAAGCCCAGGTCCAGCTTCAGGCGGTCGTCCAGCAGGCTGATGACGTCCTTGACGAAGACCTGGGTGGTCTCCCGCGTCGAGACGAAGTTGCGCTGCAGGTGCACGGGCTCGCTCAACAGCGGGGCGCCGTCGGGATTGCCGCCAGCATGGTTATAGCGCGCCTGGGTGCGGTGATAGTCATCGTCCTCGTACCAGACGCCGGCCTGGACCGTGTGGTTGGCCGCCCGCCACTCGAGCTTGCCGGTGATCCCCTTACGCTCGCCGTTGATGGTGGAGAGGCCATACTGCAGGCCGCGCGGGGCGAAGAGGCCCGGGATGATCAGCCGCTCGGCATTGTGGCTGGACAGGGACGTGCCGTAGGCCTCGGGCGAGACCCCGTAGCCCTGCTTGTCCTCGTAATAGGCGGTGGCCGAGACATCGATCGCCTCGCCCACCGGCGACTTCACGGTCAGGGCGTAGAGATAGTCGGTCCGCGAGTTGATCGCCTGCTTGTAGTACTGATTGTAGAGGGCGTTGGAGTAGGTCACGCCCGCCGCCGCCGGGGTCAGGACCGGCACATAGTTCAAGTAGGGGAAGAACCGTCCCTTGCGCCCGAAGGGGTCGACCGACGCGCCGGTGTACTGGGCCTTGGTGATCGCCGGGGAGTCGAAGTCGAAATAGTCATTGTAGACCGCCTGGAAGGTGACATCGGCCCCGCCCTCGAACTGGTAGCGGACCTTCCCCTCGATGTGCTCCCGGTCGATGGTGCCCGCGCCGCGCCAGAGGTCCGACTGGATGTCGGACCGAGCCACATAGGCCGACCACCCGGCGTGGACGCCGGTGTCCAGCCGCAGGAAGTTCCTGAACAGGCTGTCGGAGCCCATGGTGAAGCTGGCGCGCGCCCCCAGGTTCTCCTTCGGGGCGGTGGTGAAGTAGTCGACGATGGTCCCGAGCGAGGCGTAGCTGGGCAGGCTGACGTCGCCCGCGCCGGACGAGGCCTGGACCCGCAGAAGGTTCTCATTGTCCACGTAGCGGTAGATCGGCGACCCGCCGAACTGGTCGGAGCGCCCCATGGGCACGTCGTCCAGCAGGAACCCGATCTGGGTAAAGGAAAAGGCCCGCACGGTGACCGAGTTGCCGAACTCGTACATGCCCAGGGCGTCGTTGGCCTGGACGTTGAAGCCCGGCAGGCTCTCCAGCATCTTGAGGCCGGTGATCCCGGCTGGAGCCGAGAGCAGGGCCTCGCGCGTGATCGAAACCGTGGCCGTGGTCTGATCCGTGCCGATGGCGACCGCGGCCTCAGAGACGCGGCGGCCGGTGACCACCAGCTCGTCTATCTGCTGGGCGCAGGCGCCGGAGGCCGGCGCGACCAAGGCGCCGGCGAGCAAGAGGTAGCGCAGCGTGCGCGGCGTGGCGTTCGACGTGTTCATGAATATCCCCACCAATCAGTCGCGATGAGGATGTTGCGCCGCCGCGCGCGCCGCCCAGGCGGAATGGTGTGAAAGAAACCGATAGGTCACTTCCGGCCACGGATTGATCATCCGGCGCCGCGCTCTTGCGCAGCTTGCCATCGCCTGAAAACGAAGAAGCCGCCGCGGGCGGGCCGCGACGGCTTCGGATCGTAGGACGAAGAGCGCCGATCAGGCGTCGACGAGGTTCTTGGCTTCCGCCGCGGCCTTCATCGACTTCTGCAGCTTCTCGAAGGCCCGGACCTCGATCTGGCGCACCCGTTCGCGGCTGACGCCGTATTCGGAGGCCAACTCTTCCAGGGTGGTCGGATTATCCTTCAGCCGGCGCTCGGTCAGGATGTGACGCTCGCGGTCGGTGAGTTCGGTCATCGCCGCCTCAAGCAGGCTCATGCGGATGGTCCGCTCCTGGTTCTCGGCGACATAGGTCTCCTGGCTGACGGCGGTCTCGTCCTCCAGCCAGTCCTGCCACTCGCTTTCGCCGTCCACGCGCAAGGGCGCGTTCAGCGAGGCGTCGGGGCCCGACAGGCGGCGGTTCATCGAGATCACCTCGGAGTCGAGAACGCCCAGCTTGGTGGCGATCTCGCTGACCTGGTCGGGGCGCAGGTCGCCCTCCTGGAAGGCGCTGATCTGGCTCTTGGCCTTGCGCAGATTGAAGAACAACTTCTTCTGCGCGGCCGTCGTGCCCATCTTCACCAGCGACCACGAGCGCAGGATGTATTCCTGGATCGAGGCGCGGATCCACCACATGGCGTAGGTGGCCAGGCGGAAACCCTTGTCGGGCTCGAACTTCTTCACCGCCTGCATCAGGCCGACATTGCCCTCGGAGATCACTTCCCCGATGGGCAGGCCGTAGCCGCGATAGCCCATGGCGATCTTGGCCACCAGGCGCAGGTGGCTGGTGACGAGCCGATGGGCGGCTTCAGAATCCTCATGCTCTTTCCAGGCCTTGGCGAGCATGAACTCCTCGTCCTTGGCGAGCATCGGAAACTTACGAATTTCAGTCAGGTACCGGCTAAGGCCGCCTTCCGGCGACATCACGGTCAGCGCATGGGCTGTGGCCACGGAAAATCCCCTCATATCTAGCGGACTTTCGGGTCGCTCAGCGCAAGCGTGCGCGAGACCGTCCGCCCCTCCGACCTACAGATAGGTGCGGGTCGTTCCGGGCGTAAGGCCACGGTTTGGGAGAAACCGACGGCCCTGAAAATCCGACTGCTCAACTCAGGTATTACTAGACCTGGATGGGGGCGGCATCAAGGCGACCGGGACGCAAGCTTTCTCACAGCGCTGAGAGAAGCGCTTCCAGCGTGGCCATGTCAGGCGGCGGCGGGCTTTCGAACCTCAGGGTTTCGCCCGTCACCGGGTGGACGAAGCCCAGGACTGCGGCGTGGAGCGCCTGGCGGGTCAGTGCCGCTTGAGCCATCGCCTCCCGCACGGGGGCCGCGGGCGGGCCGGAGCCGTAGGTCGGATCGCCGAGGCAGGGCGAGCCCTTCGAGGCCATGTGGACGCGGATCTGATGGGTGCGGCCGGTCTCGAGCCGGCATGAAACCCGCGCGGCGAGGGGCTTTTCGGCAGGGCCGAAGGTGCGCTCCACGACATAGTGGGTGATGGCCTCGCGCCCGCCGGTCTTCAGCACCGCCATCTTCTTGCGATCGCTGCTGGAACGGCCCAGGCGGGTGACGATCGTCCCCTTGGCCGGCTGCGGCGCGCCGCGGACCAGGGCCACATAGGCCCGATCGATGTCGTGAGCGGCGAACAGGGCCGATAGGCCCTGGTGGGCGGCGTCGGTCTTGGCGGCCACCAGGATCCCCGAGGTCTCCTTGTCGATGCGGTGGACGATGCCCGGCCGGACCACCCCGCCGATCCCCGACAGGCTCGCCCCGCAATGGGCCAGCAGGGCATTGACCAGGGTGCCGGTCTCATTGCCCGGCGCCGGGTGGGCGGCCATGCCGGCCGGCTTGTCCACCACGATCAGGTAGGCGTCCTCGTAGAGCACTCTCAGCGGGATGGCTTCGGGCTGTGGGTCGGCCGGCAGGGGCGGGGGGATCAGCAGGCGGTAGTCGCCAGCCTGGGCCTTGGCCGAGGCGTCGGACAGCGTGGTCCCGTCGCGGCTGACCTGGCCCTGGGCGAGCAGGGCCTGGATGCGCGCCCGCGACAGGTCGGGCAGGGCTTCGGCCAGGGTCTTGTCGAGGCGTCCTCCGGCCTGTTCGGCGGTCAGGGTCACCCGTCGCGCCGAGGCGTCCTCGAAGGCGATCTCCTCGTCTTCGGGATCGGGGATCGTCACCCTTGCAGGTGTCCGCCTGAACTCAGGCCCTTGGAAAGGCTGTTGGCCCAGCTCGACAGCAGGAACATCTCGCCGGTGCCGGCCGCGGCCGGGCCTGGTCCGATGTCGCGGATCAGGTGGTCATGCATCGCCTGGCTCACCGTCTCATCGGTGGCGGCGGTGTCGCGGGTCAGCAGCTCGGCATATTCGGCGTTGTCGGCCTCGACGTCGCCGCTGAGGTCGCCCAGCCGCTCCAGCACCACAGGATAGGCCGAGGGCGTGCGCGCGGCGTTCAGCGCGGCGGCCAGGATCAGGCCGTCCAGTTGCACGGCCTTGTGGAGGGACACGCCGTTGAAGATCAGGAACACCGGGGTCTGGCCGACCGTGTCGAACAGGATGGCGAAGAGCTGGCCCTCGACGGGCAGCATCCAGCCGTCGAACAGCAGGCCCGAGCCCCCCATCTTGAATTCCAACAGTCCTTCCGCGCCGCGGCGGATCATTCCGTAGTCGTGGAAGATCTTCCCGGGCATGGCGATGGAGGGTCGGGTGCTGCGCCAGAAACCCTCATAGGTCGCAGCGCGGCGCTCGGTGACCATGCGCACCAGGTCGAGGCCCGGCAGCGGCAGGCCCACATGCTGGCCGTTGGCCTTGGCCAGCACCGCGTGGCCGTTGGTCGGCTCCAGGCCGAACACCCGCGCCAGGCCGTCAATGTCGCGATCCCAGTCCAGCATGGTGAAGCCGTCGCGCTTGGTGGCCACCAGCTTGGTGAGGTTCTCAAGGTTGTGCGCCGAAGGCGTCACGGCGCCGGAAGCCCAACGGCCCACGAGCGACTTGTCGACCCCAAGGTCCGCGGCGAGACGCCCCCGACTCATGGAGAGCGCCTTCAAGACCAGGTCGAGTTTCTCTGAGAAAGGCGTGGAGACGTGCATGACGTCCCTATGATTCCACAGCTGCGCTGAAATGCAACGTCACATGCAACTGTTGCGCAACCGTGTGCAACCCGTTGCGCGATTGTTGTGCGACCGTTGCGCAGGGTTGATTTCGGGGCTGCAACCGTTGCGCACGCCGTCGCGCGCCGCTGCACCTGCGCGCTGTCGTCGCACCCATCTACACATCGTCTCGACGAAACGGCGGCGCAGACCGCCGGCATCGGAAGGAAGCGGACGATGAAGTACTTGCCCTTGGCCATGGCGGTCGCCTGCCTCGTCGGCGCGTTGACCGTGATCAATGTCGCGCCTGCCCAGCCAGAGTTCACTTCCGTCACCAACGATGTTTCGAAAGCCACTCCCGCGGCCACTGCCGTGGGTAGAGCCGAAATCAGGACTGCGGACCCGGCCAAGACGCCGGGGTGACGCCCTCGGGCCTAGAGCAGTTCTGCGGTGATCCGGTACCCCACGACGGATCATCATCACCGGAGGCGACGGCGGGGCCTAGCGCCACCGCGGGCGTCGTCGTCGTCCTCCGCGTGTCCCGATTGAACCGATCGGGGCGGTATTCGAAGGCGCCGATATCCTGGGGGGTGTCGGCGCGGAGCGGATCGACGGCGCGCCATGCGCCGCTTGCACGGGCGCCGCTCGTGACCGACCCCGACATCAAACACCGAGTCAGCCTTCGGTTCGCCGAGGTCTGGTCCGGGGAGCCCAGGCCATGGGGGTGGCTGTCGGGTTCCCCGGATTTTCTATTTGGTCGCCTCTTCCTCGCGGCCGGTGATCGAGCCCTCGGTGAACAGGTATTCCTTGAGCTGGGCGTCGAACTCGCCGTCGTTCCGCCGGATCCATTCGAGCGCCATCGAGGCGTGCTCGATTTCCTCGCGGGCGTTATGCAGCAGGATCTTCTTCAGCTCGGGATCGTCGCAGTCGTCGGCCCGTTGGCGGTACCGGTCCACCGCCTCGAGCTCCTCGATCAGGGAGGAGATGGCGTAGTGCATATTGAGAGTCCGGGGAGACAATCTCTCGCGCGGGACATGCAGGCCTTCGCTGGACATGTGGGCGTCATCCTCCTTCACTAGGTTCGGTTCGAGCTTAGCTGGAATGCATGAGGGTGCGAACGGGATGCGGATCGATCGACGTCGGGCGCTAGCCCTGTTGGGTCTTGGGGCTGCGGCGACGCCCGTCATGGCGCAGGGCGCCTATTCCGGGGCGGTGGAATTCAAGCATGGCGTGGCCTCGGGCGATCCCCTGGCCGACCGGGTGATTCTGTGGACCCGGATCACCCCGGCCGATCCCGCCGCCGGAGCGATCGCCTATCGCTGGAAGCTGAACCCCATCGACCGCCGTGCCGGCGGCGCCAAATCCGGGGAGGGCACGACCGGTCCCGGCCGCGACTGGACGGCCAAGGTCGACGTGACCGGGCTGGACGCGGGCCGATCATACACCTTCGAGTTCGAGGCCAATGGCGTCACCTCGCCCATGGGCCGCACGCGGACCCTGCCAAGCGGACCCACCAAGGACGTGGTCCTGGCCGTGGCCTCCTGCACCCTCTACCCGAACGGCTACTTCAACGCCTATGACGCCATCGCCAAGCTGCCGCGGGTCGACGCCGTGCTGCACCTGGGCGACTACATCTACGAGTATGGCGGCCCAGGCTCCTACGGCATGAACTCCGCGGTGGCCGGGGAGCGGCCGCACGATCCGCCGCACGAGATCCTCACCCTAGCCGACTACCGGACCCGTCACGCCCAGTACAAGTCCGACCCCATGTCACAGGCGGCCCACGCCAGGGCGCCCTGGATCGTGGTCTGGGACGACCACGAGACGGCGAACGACAGCTTCTCCGACGGCGCCCAGAACCACAGTCCCGACATCGAGGGCGACTGGGCAGAACGCAAGGCGCGCGCGGTGAAGGTCTATTACGAGTGGATGCCGATCCGCGAGCCGGCCGACGGCGGCCCGGCCATCCATCGCAGCTTCCAGTTCGGCGATCTCGCCAGCCTGTTCATGCTAGAGACCCGGCTGACCGCGCGCGTGAAGCAACTGAGCTATGACCGCGACCTGCCCGAGCCCGGCGGCCCTGCCGAGGTGGTGGCCTTCAAGGCCAGGCTCGCCGATCCGGCCCGGATGATGATGAGCCCGGCCCAGGAGGCCTGGCTGGGGACCGCACTGAAGGACTCGGTGAAGGCCGGCCGCGCCTGGCAGGTCCTCGGCAACGAGGTGGTGATGGGCCGGCTGATGGCGCCCAGCCTCAAGAAGGAGCTGGGCGAGGCCAAGCTGGCCGAGGTGATGGCCAAGGAGACCCCCAATGGCCGTACCCGCCTTCAGCGCCTGGAACGCCTGGCGGGGCTCGGCCTGCCCTACGGCCTGGACATGTGGGACGGCTATCCCGCCGCCCGCGAGCGGCTGTACGGACTGGTCAAGGACGCGGGCGCTCACGCCATCGTGCTGTCGGGCGACAGCCACGCCTTCTGGGCCAATGAACTGCACGACGATGGCGGCGAGCGGCGGGCGGTGGAGTTCGGGACCACAGGGATCACCAGTCCCGGCGGCGGCGACGCCATCAAGTCCTTTTCGGTCGGCGACGTGTTCGCCGCGGCCAATTCGGAGGTCGTGTTCAGCGACCAGGCCGCCAAGGGCTTCGTCCTGCTGACCCTGACCCGCGACGAGGCCAAGGCGGAGCTGGTGGCGGTCTCGACCATCCTGGCGAAGACCTACGAGACACGGGCGGTGAAGACCTTCCGGGTGAAGCGCGAGGCCAGCGGAGTGTCGGCGCTGAGCGAAGCCTAGCGCCGCTCCAGGGCCTCGACGACGCTCAAGGCTTGTCCTTCAGCTTGCCGTTCTCGACCACCCGGTAGAAGCAGGTGCGCGCGCCGGTGTGGCAGGTCCCGCCGTCCCCCTCGGGGGTCACCTTGAGCAGGATGGTGTCCTGGTCGCAGTCGATGCGGATCTCCTCGACGAGCTGGATCTGGCCGCTGGTGGCGCCCTTGTGCCAGAGCTCGTTGCGGGAGCGGCTGAAATAGTGGACTTCGCCGGTGGCCAGGGTCCGCTCCAGGGCCTTGGCGTTCATATAGGCGAGCATCAGCACCTCGCCGGTCTCGGCGTGGACGGCGATGGCCGGGATCAGCCCGGCGGCGTCGAACCGAGGGGCGAGGACGTCGCCTTTTTCAAGGATGTCCTTGGTGCTGGCGGTGGGGAAGAGCGGCTGTTTCATGCCTTGCTATAGCCCTGGTTGCGGGCGAGGGGGAGGCGAACCGTTCGAGCGCGCGAGAGTAGCATGACCGCCAGCCGTAGAACCGTGATCGCCGCCGCCGCGGCCCTGGCGCTTCCCAGCCTGGTTTCAGCGGCGCCAAAGAAGCCCAAGCCACCCAAGCCCTGCGCGGCGCGGGTCGCCTATGGCGGGCCGCCGCTACGCGCCCTGCTCGGCGCCTGGCAGTTCGACGCGGCGGCCAGGGCCGGAAGCTCGCGGCTGGCGCCGGTGACCAGCGACAGGCTCGAGGCGGCCTTCGAACAGGCGGCCGCCAAGATGCAGACCAAGGCGCTCACCGCCGCCCTGGCGACCGCCGACGGCTCGATCTGGACCCAGACCCTGGCGGGGAAACCCGGCGAACCCCTGCCCAGCCGCTTCTTCTGGGCCAGCGTCGGCAAGGCCTACACCGCCACGGCGATCCTGCAGATGGTCGAGGAGGGCAAGCTCAGCCTGGACTCCACGCTGGACCGCTGGGCGCCGGAGGCGAGGAACGCCGCCTGGATCACGGTGGAGGACCTGCTCGGTCACACCGGCGGGCTCTACAGCTTCCAGAACGATCCCGCCCTGCGCGCCGAGCCCGGCTACAAGCCGCCCGAGCGGTTGCTGGCGGCCGCCGCCGCCCAGCCGGCCAACTTCTGCCCTGGCGCGGCCTGGAGCTACAGCAACACCGGCTATGTCCACCTGGGCCGGATCATCGAGGCGGTGGACGGCAAGCCCTATCATGAGGCCATGCGGGTTCGGATCGTCCATCGGCTGGATCTGCGCGAGACCGACATCCTGGCCCCGCGCCAGGTCGTGACCGGCATGGCGCCCCTGGCCCCCAGCGAGCCGCCCGGCGGAACCGACGACGACGTCACCACGCCCTATGCGGCCGGCGCGGTGGCGGCCTCGGCGGGCGACGCGGTGAAATTCTGGCGCGCGATGATGTCCGACCGGCTGCACGGCGCGGAACAGACCCGGCGGCGGTTCATGCGGCTCTATCCGATGACCGGTGTCGGCCCGGCCCACTACGGCCTGGGCGTCATGGTCAGCGACCTGGCCGCCGGCGATCCGCGCGCGACGGACACCTGGCTTGGCCACGCGGGCGGCCTGCCGGGTGCGAAGGCCGTGATCGCCTATTCGCTGGAGACGCAGGCCTATGTGGCCGTGGCGCTGACGGGCGAGGGCTCGCCCGAGGCCACGGCCAACCTGCTGCTGTCGACCCTTCCGAAGAAGGCCTAGCGGTTCACGAAATCCAGGAAGCGCTGGCGCAGGGTCGCGTCGGTCTTGAACACCCCGGTGAACTGGGTGGTGATGGTGGTCACGTGGCGGTGGTGGACGCCGCGGGTGGTCATGCACTGGTGGGCCGCGTCGATCAGCACGGCGACGCCGGCGGGACGCAGGCTGTCGGTGATGGCGTCGGCGATCTGCTGGGTCATGGTCTCCTGGGTCTGGAGACGGCGGGCGAAGATCTCGACCACCTTGGCCAGCTTGGAGATACCCACAACCCGGTTCGTCGGCATGTAGGCCACGTAGGCCTTGCCCAGGAACGGGGCCATGTGGTGCTCGCAGTGGCTCTCCACCTCGATCTCGCGCAGCATGACGATGTCGTCATAGCCCTGCACGTCCTCGAAGGTGCGCGACAGCTCCTTGGCGGGGTCGAGGTTGTAGCCTTCGAACCATTCGCCATAGGCGTCGACCACACGCTTGGGGGTGTCGATCACGCCTTCGCGGCGCGGATCGTCGCCGGCCCATGCGATCAGCGTGCGCACGGCCTCCATAGCCTCTTCGCGCGTCGGGCGCTTCACGGCTTCAAGATCAAGATCGGCGCCGCCGATCAGGGTTCGGTCGCGGATAGGAGCGTCCATGTGTGAGCGGTTCTTTCCCGGGCCTGAGTTGCGCCGGGACGATGGTCCCGGAATGACGCGTGTCACCCATCTACGTACGGTGAAGCCCCGCGGATGCTGACCGTGGCTTCCCGTCGTCCCGATCTGTATATGGGGCCAAGACCAAGTCCGGCAACCGTTACCCCGCGTCACTTTTAAAAAGCTTCACATGACCCTCGCCCTCTACGACACCATGGCCCGCGAGAAGCGGACCTTCGTCCCCAAGGACCCGAGCCGGGTGACGATGTATGTGTGCGGGCCGACGGTCTATAACTACGCCCATATCGGCAACGCCCGGCCGGTGGTGGTGTTCGACGTGCTGTTCCGCCTGCTGCGCCGCCTCTATGGCGAGGATTCGGTGGTCTATGCGGCCAACGTCACCGACGTGGACGACAAGATCAACAAGAAGGCCGCCGAGGAAGGCGTGCCGATCGACACCATCACCGACCGCTACCTGTCGATCTACAACGAGGACATGGCCGTGCTGGGCGCCCTCCGGCCCACCGAGCAACCACGCGCGACCCAGACCATGGACGCCATCGTCGCGATGATCGGCCGTCTGGTCCAGAACGGCGCGGCCTACGCCGCCGAAGGCCACGTGCTGTTCAACACCCAGGCCTATGCCGACTACGGCAAGCTCTCGCGCCAGCCGATGGACGACATGATCGCCGGCGCCCGGGTCGACGTGGCGCCCTACAAGCAGCACCCGGCCGACTTCGTGCTGTGGAAGCCGTCCAAGGAAAACGAGCCGGTCTGGGAGAGCCCCTGGGGCGCGGGCCGTCCGGGCTGGCACATCGAGTGCTCCGCCATGATCGAGCAGAGCCTGGGCCTGCCCATCGACATCCATGGCGGTGGCATCGACTTGCTGTTCCCGCACCATGAGAACGAGATGGCCCAGGGCCTGTGCGCCGGTCACGACCACAGCGTCGGCTACGCCAACTACTGGATGCACAACGGATTCCTGAACTTCGGCGACGAGAAGATGTCCAAGAGTGTGGGCAATGTCGTCCTGGTCCACGAGCTGGTGAAGCAGGCGCCGGGCGAGGCCCTGCGCTGGGCCCTGCTGGTGGGCCACTACCGCGCCCCGCTGGAATGGACCGGCGAGCTGATCGAGCAGTCGAAGAAGGCGCTGGACCGGCTCTATGGCGCCGTCCAGGACGCCAACCGATTCCTGGGCGACACGGCGAGCGCGCCCGAGGCCAAGGGCTATGACGCCGGGATCAATCCCGACACCCAGCGGTTCATGGCGGCGCTGAACGACGACCTCAACACGCCGGCGGCCTTCGCGGCCCTGTTCGAGCTGGCCGACCGCCTGCGCTTGGCCATCCGCGACGGGGCCGAGGGCGAGGCCCGCTACCACCGCCAGGTGCTGCTGGAGGCCGCCAACCTGATCGGCTTCCTGGCCGGCGATCCGGAGGCCTGGTTCCAGGGCGGGGTGGATGAGGGCATGAAGGATCGGATCGACGGGCTGATCGCCCAGCGCATCGAAGCCCGCGCCGCCAAGGATTGGGCCGCCGCCGACCGCATCCGCGACGAGCTCACGTCGTTGAATGTCGAGGTGATGGACGGGCCGACGGGGGCGACCTGGCGGATCAAGGAGCCGAGCTAGCGACGGCCGATACCTTTTCGCGCAGCCCTAGTGGCCCACGCGGGGCGCTGCGTGTTCTTGTTTTGTTCTTGACAATCTAAGGTTGCTTCGGTAACTTGGAGCTGCAGTCTGGCACGTCCGCCCCAGCAAGGTGCGGAGCGCTCAGGCCAGTTTCATCAAGGCGAGAAGGGATCGGTGTGGCCGGGCAGCAATTTGCGCGAAGCAATGATCGCGACGAGACCACCGCGGAGTGGATCGCGCGTCGACAGAGGATTGTAGATGCCCGCAACGGCGTGCGGCGGGCTGAGCCTGCGCAGCCAGCAAGCCCTGCCGAGGACCTGACCGAGCTTCGTCGTGAGCAGGAGGCGCTTCGGAAAGTCGTTCACGCGGAAAGCCAAAAGAACAGTTGGATGGCTGTTCCCGCGCTCGCTCCCGCCGCTGTGATCATGGGTATTGAAGGTGCTGGCGCGATTGCGGCTCGCTTGGCGGGGCCACAACTAAAGCGTCTTCCTCTTGAATTGATCGAACGCGAGCCGTTTCGGCGGGTCGGCGACAATTGGGCGACCCGCGCTGGGCGGAGGGCTCACGACGCGCTTCGCGACCGTCTGGAGGGTAAGCCGGGTTGGGACTACGAGCCAACTATGGTCGGCAAGAGCGGGCGGACGCCCAAGCCCGATGTCGGGGCGCCGGCGCGAAATCCAGCGTTCCCGTATAAGCGCCGTCTAATGGAATTGAAGCCGGACACGCCAAGCGGAAGAGCGGCTGCCATCAGGGCAGCAAGGAAGTACTTGGGCGAGACGGGTAACAAGACGCGGCCGATCTACTATAATCCCAAGGACTTCTTGTGAGTTCGATATCCTACATAAGCGCGCTGGACGGCGTGCTGCAGCCCGCCGGCTTCACACGCAATGGGCGCAACTGGATTCGAATTCGCGACGGCTTCGAAGACTGCGTGAACCTGCAGGTCAGCTCGAGAGCGGGGACGACCGCGAACATATCATACAAGGACTTGGCGACCGACGCGATATGGAATGAGGCCGTTCCGCCCGATGCGCCTGGATTGTATTATCATGCGACGGTTCGCATCGGGCAGCTCATGGATCGAACCGACCATTGGTGGCGGCGTGACCCGAACGGACCCCGAGAACTGTCGCAGGCGATTGTGACGTACGGGCTGCCGTTTCTCGACAGTTGTCGACCGCTCGCAAACCAGGCGGCGTCGTTCGGAAGGGGCGAGACGAAATGGTTCAACGCCCGCCTTAGAATCGGCCTCGCGATCACCCTGTATCGGATGGGAGAGCACGACGAAGCCTGTGCGGCCCTTGCAAACCCTCCGAAGCATTTGCTGCCATCCTGGCTCGAGCAGGTCGAAGCCGTGCGGCTGCGGCTAGGCTGCGGAGGCTGACCTCGGGAGGCGCCTGAGCCGGCTGCGACAAGCACGTCGCGGAAGCGACCGAAAACTCGAAGAGATTGCGCGTGTCCGCCGGAAAGCTCTAGGAGGTGCGGAGCCTGGTTGGATTGCCCTGTGTGGTCTCGACAATCTGGCCGCCCTATATTCGGGGCGGGCGGAGAACGGGTGATCAAGGAGCAGGCCTGATGCCTGGATTGAATCAGAACAGACCCAAGACCTTCACCCCGGCGGCGGGGTTCACGTTCAATATCGCGCCCAAGGCCGCGGGGCCAAGCGGCGTGCGCGTGGAGCATCGGATCGGGGTGCAGGCGCCGGCCGAGGTGATCTGGGACCTGATCTATGACCTGGAGGGCTGGGCCGACTGGAACCCGCTCTATGTGAAGGCCGAGGGCCAGGTGCGGATCGGCGCCGAGCTGTCCCTGACCATGGTGCTGGAGGGCGAGGCGCCGCAGGTGATCAAGCCCGTGGTCCTGGAGTGGGTGCCCAACGACCAGCTCCACTGGAAGCTCAGGATGATGGGCGGGCTGGTGAACAATACCCGCTTCATCGAGATCGAGATCCTGGATGTGGCCAGCTGCATCGTCTCCAACGGCGAGCTTTTCGGGGGAATGCTGGGCCCCCGCGTGGTCAAGCGGATCGGACGCAAGGTCCATCACGGCTTCCAGGCCATGAACGAGGCGCTGAAGGCGCAGGCCGAGGCGCGGTGGCGCGCCCAGGGCGGGGCGCCTACATCAGCCACATGATCGACGACCTCTATTCGGCGAAACTGCTCAAGCTGGCCGCGAACCTGCCGCATGCCGGGCGCCTCGCCGCGCCCGACGGCAGTTCGGAGAAGATCTCCAAGCTGTGCGGCAGCCGGGTGGTGGTCGACGTGGCGCTGGCGGACGGCGTGGTCAGCGATTTCGCCCAGGACGTGAAGGCCTGCGCGCTGGGCCAGGCCTCGGCCTCGGTGCTGGGCGCCAACGTCATGGGCGCGAGCCTGGCCGAGCTGGAGTTGGCCCGCGAAGGGTTTCGGGCTATGCTCAAAGAAGGCGGACCTCCGCCTGCAGGACGCTTTTCGGATCTCTCGATGCTCGCCCCGGTCAAGGACTATCCCGCCCGACATGCCTCGACGCTGCTCGCGTTCGAGGCCGTCGTCGACGCTGTCCGAAAGGCCACGGCCCGAACTAGCCCCGCCGGCGCGGCTTGATCGCCGACCTAGCACGGCGTAATCGCTGCGATTGAATCGCACGACCGCGAGCCGGCATGACCCTTTATGAAACCTGCGTCAGAGGCGCGCTCCGCGCCTACAAGCTGACGCTCTCGCCCCTGATCGGGCGCCAATGCCGGTTTCTTCCGACCTGTTCGGAATATGCGGCGGACGCCCTGATCGGTCACGGCCCCTGGCGCGGCTCCTGGCTCGCGGCCCGGCGGCTGTGTCGCTGTCATCCCTGGGGAGGTTCGGGCTACGACCCCGTTCCCCAACCGCGAGACAAGACCCCCAAAGGACCGGGGTCGGCCGCGCGGAACTGGATATGTGAATCATGATCGACCTTGTTTTCCCCGACGGCTCCAAACGCCAATACGACGACGGCGTCACGGGCCGTGACGTCGCCGCCTCCATCGCCAAGTCGCTGGAGAAGCGCGCCCTGCTGATCAAGCTGGACGGCGCCCTCTACGACCTCGACCGGCCGCTGCCCGCGGGCGGCGCCTTCGAGATCCTGACGCGCGAGAGTCCCGAGGCGCTGGACACCATCCGCCATGACGCCAGCCACGTGATGGCCGAGGCGGTGCAGGAACTGTTCCCCGGCACGCAGGTGACCATCGGCCCGGCGATCGAGGACGGCTTCTATTACGACTTCGCCCGCGAGACGCCGTTCAGCCTGGACGACCTGGCGACCATCGAGCAGCGCATGAAGGAGATCGTCGATCGCGACGAGCCGATCGTGCGGGAGGTCTGGGGCCGCGACGAGGCCATCCAGCACTTCAAGGAGATCGGCGAGGCCTACAAGGCCGAGATCATCTCCGACCTGCCGGTCGGCGAGGAGATAAGCGTCTATCGCCAGGGCCAGTGGAAGGACCTGTGCCTGGGCCCGCACCTGCCCTCGACGAAGCATGTGGGCAAGGCCTTCAAGCTGACCAAGCTGGCCGGAGCCTACTGGCGCGGCGACCACCGCAACGCCCAGCTCCAGCGGATCTATGGCACGGCCTGGGCGACCGAGGCCGATCTCCAAGCGCACCTGACGCGCCTGGAGGAGGCCGAGAAGCGCGACCACCGCAGGATCGGCCGGGCCATGGACCTCTTCCACCTGCAGGAAGAGGCCAAGGGGATGATCTTCTGGCATCCCAAGGGCTGGACCTTCTACCGCACGGTGGAGGCCTATATGCGCCGCCGCCTCGACGCCGACGGCTATGTGGAGGTCAAGGCCCCCCAGATCATGGACCGCGGCCTGTGGGAGAAGTCCGGCCACTGGGAGAAGTTCGGCGCGGCCATGTTCACGTGCGAGACGACGGAAGGCGAAGAGCTGGCCGTTAAACCGATGAACTGTCCGGGACACGTGCAGATTTTCAACTTCGGCCAGAAATCCTATCGCGACCTGCCGCTGCGGATGGCGGAGTTCGGCGCGTGCCACCGCTACGAGCCCTCCGGCGCCCTGCACGGCATCATGCGCCTGCGCGCCTTTACCCAGGACGACGCCCACATCTTCTGCCGCGAGGAGCAGATCGAGGAGGAGACGACGAAGTTCGTCCGCCTGCTGAACTCGGTCTATGCCGACTTCGGGCTGGAGCTGCACAGCGTCAAGCTGGCGCTGCGGCCCGACCTGCGCGCCGGGTCCGACGAGGTCTGGGACATCGCCGAGGAGAAGCTGGACCGCGCGGCGCGTCAGGCGATCAACATGCCGATCGAACGCCTGCGGGGCGAAGGCGCCTTCTATGGCCCGAAGCTGGAGTTCCACCTTCGCGACGCCATTGGCCGGACGTGGCAGTGCGGCACGCTGCAGCTCGACTTCGTCCTGCCCGAGCGGCTGGAGGCCGAGTACATCGCCGAGGACGGCTCCAAGCAGCGGCCGGTGATGCTGCACCGGGCCATCTGCGGCTCCATGGAGCGGTTCATGGGGGTGGTGATCGAGAACTATGCGGGATCGTTCCCGTTGTGGCTGGCGCCCACCCAGGTGGTCGTCGCTACAATTACGTCAGACGCCAATGATTATGCCATGCGGGTCGCTCAAGAATTGAGCGCGGCGGGCCTGCGCGTCGAAACCGACCTGCGGAACGAAAAGATCAACTACAAGGTGCGTGAGCACAGTCTCGCCAAGACGCCGGTCATCGCCGTCGTCGGTCGACGCGAGGCCGAGGAGGGCAAGGTGGCGTTGAGGCGTCTCGGATCGGACGGGCAGCAGATCCTGTCCCTGGCTGACGCCGTGAAGACGCTTGCCTTGGACGCCGACGCGCCCGATGTTGCTCGACACGCCATGGGCCAGACCGCTGCGGCTCGCGGCGCGGTCGGGGCCAGGGAGGCTGGATGAACGGCATCGCCGCACCGATCGTCGCCTACGAGCCCTCGCCGACGCAGGACTTCCTGAAGCCCCGCCGCAAGGTGTCGGTGGTGATGGTCGTCTACATGACCGGCGAGGCCCTCGAGCAGAGCCTGCATTGCGTCCTGGCCGATCCCCTGGTCGACGAACTCGTGGTCGTCGACAACGGGTCGACCCGGATCGAGGCCGCGCGCCTGAAGGGCTTGGCCGAGCGCGACGGCCGGGTCCGTCTGGTCAGCGGCCACGGCAATGTCGGCTTCGCGCGGGGGGCCAATCTGGGCGCCAACCAGGCGCAGGGCGAAGTGCTGGTCTTCCTCAATCCCGACGCCTTCCTGCAGCCCGGCGCCATCGCCGAGCTGGTCCGGGCCATCGAGGGCCGGCCGGCGCCCTGCATCGTCGGCGGCCGGGTGCTGAACGCCGACCGCACCGAGCAGCGTGGCGCCCGGCGTGGCGACATCACGCTCACCAGCGCCCTGCTCAGCCTCTCCCACCTGGCCCAGCACGTGCCGGCCTGGCGCCGCTACGAGGTGCACTGGGAGAACGAGGCGGCCCCCGACGTCGTGGCGGCGGTGCCGACCATCTCCGGCGCCTGCTTCTGCATGCGCCGCGAGGACTTTGCGACCTTGCAGGGCTTCGACGAAGGCTATTTCCTGCATGTCGAGGACGTCGACCTGTGCTGGCGCGTGCGCGAGGCCGGAGGCGAGGTGCTGTTCCAGCCCAAGGCCGAGGTGATCCACCTGGGCCACACCAGCCACGCCAGCCCGGTGAAAGTCGAGTTCCACAAGGGCGTCGGCCTGGCCCGCTATTTCCGCAAACGCGCCGTCAGCGTCACCGACCGGGTGACCGCCTGGCTGCTGTCGCCCCTGATCGTCTGCACGGCCGTCGTGCGCCCTGTCATGTGGCGCTTCCGGGGACGGGCGGCCTAACCGGCGCCCGTTACTGCGGAAACAATCCCGCGCGGCTGACCGAGGCGGCGGGCGGCTTGCCGAGGATTCCAGACATCCACTTGGCGGTCTCGATCAGCTTGCCGATGTCGTAGCGGGTCTCGAACCCGGCGCGCTCCAGCATGTAGACCAGGTCCTCGGTGCCGATGTTGCCCGTGGCGTCCGGCGCGAACGGGCAGCCGCCCAGGCCGCCGCAGCTGGCGTCAAGGATATCGACCCCGGCCTCAACCCCGGCATAGGCGTTGGCCAGACCGGTGTTGCGGGTGTCGTGGAAGTGCAGGCGCAGCGGGATGTCGCCGGTCACCCTGCGCACCGCCTCGATCCGGGCGCGGACCATCCAGGGGTCGGCCACGCCGATGGTGTCGGCCAGCGCGATCTCGTCGACCTTGGCGGCGGCGGCCTCGGCGGCCAGGGCCACCACCTGGTCCTGCGGCACCTCCCCGTCGAAGGGGCAGCCGAAGGCGGTGGAGAAGGTGACCGAGATCGGCGGACCGCCCTCGGCGGCCTTGCGCTCGGCGATCGTGTGCATGGCGGCGATCTGCTCGGCCACCGAGGCGCCCTGATTGCGGATGCCGAAGCCGTCCGAGCAGCAGACCACCACATTGGCCTCGTCGCAGGCCGCGGCCACCGCGCGCTCCCAGCCGCGCATATTCAACACCAGGCCGATGCGCGAGAGGGCGGGGTCCACAGCCATTCCGGCCATCACCTCCTCTGCGCCGGCCATCTGCGGCACGCGCTTGGGATTGACGAAGGACACGACCTCCATCCGCTTGGCGCCGGCGGCGTCCAGGCGGGCGATGAACTCGAGCTTCTGGTCGGTGTCGAGCACCGTGCTCTCGTTCTGCAGCCCGTCGCGCGGGCCGACCTCGACGATCTGGATAAAGCGGCTCATGGACTCACAGATGGGATGGGGGCGTAGAGCCGTAAAGACGTCTCGTCGCCGTTTGAATAGTCCAGGCCGTCGATCCTGGCGATTTCCCGGGCCCTGACCCGGCTGGCCTTCATGGCGGCCTCGAAGGCGGCCTGCTCGCGGCCCTCGATCACCGCCGGGCGTTGCTCGGCCAGGGCCTCGACCGCCTGATCGACCCCGCCCAGGTCAGTGGGTGTGCCCAGGGCGAAGACCAGGCTGGGCTCGGCGTAGCCGGCCACGGCCACCGGCGCCGGTGCGATGCCCTGGCGCGGCAGCAGGCGGGCCTCGGACAGGGCCTGTTCCGTGCGCGCCGACAGCCAGAGCGGCGCCAACCGCGGCGCGAAGAGCGCGGCGAAGGCGCCGTGCCCGAGGATCGTAAGCACGCTGGCCGCGGCGATGGCCTTGCCCGCCCAACCGCGCCACAGAAGCCAGGCGCCGCAGACCCCGGCCGCGACCAGCAGCAGGGCGGTGAGCACGGCGGCTGGCCAGTCGGTGGGATCGCCATAGAGGGTGGTCAGGTAGACGACGCCGATCGCCAGCACCCCGCCCGCCAGCACCGAGAGCGCGATCCCCGCCCATCGAACTACGGTCCCGAGCGGGGCGCGCAATACCGCCGCGGCCATCAGCCAGGCCAGGGCGCCATAGGTCGGCAGGGTGTAGTGCACCAGCTTGGTGGGGGTGGCCTCGAACACGATCCAGGCCGGGACCAGCCAGCACAGGGCGAACTTGACGCCGGGCTCGTGGCGCTGGCGCCAGCCGAGCGCCAGGGCCGCGGGCAGCAGCAGCGCGCCCGGGAAGATCAGCAAAGGGGTCAGCAGGGTGTGGTAGCCGGGCGGGGCGCCGTGGCTCTCCTGGCCGCCGACCAGCTTGGGCGCGAAATCGGCGCCGAAGGCGGTCGTCCAGAAGGTTCCGTCGGTGGCGACCGTCACCGCCCCGGCCCAGGGCCCGACGACGGCGGCCAGGATGATCAGGCCCCAGATCCAGCCCAGGTCCTTCAGCCAGCGCCACCTGCGGTCCCAGAGGCTGAGCGACATGGCGGTTAGCACCACCACCATCAGCCCCACCGGTCCCTTGACCAGGATCGCGCCCGAAAGGCCAAGCCAGAACAGCAACCGGGTGACGCGGCCGGCCTTTCCGCCCTCGCGCCCGGCGGCGTAGATCCGCGCCAGGGCGGCCATGGCCAGGGTCGTGGTTCCCGCCAGCACCGCGTCGGTCTTGGCGATGAAGGCCTCGGTGGAGAGCAGGAAGGTCGAGCCCAGGATCGCCCCGGCCAGCAGGCCCGTCGGTCCGCCGAAGAAGACGCTCGCACCCCAGGCGCAAGCCGCGGCGGCCAGCATGGCGCCCAGCAGCGAGGGCAGGCGGTACGCCCAGATCTCGCGGGCCTCGGCCTCGGAGAAGGCCGCGACGCTGGCGGCCTGCAGCCAGTGGATGCCCACCGGCTTCTTGAACCGCGGCTCGTCCTGGAACCGGATGACGATGAACTCGCCGGTCTCCAGCATCTGGGCGGTGGCCTGGGCGAAGCGGCTTTCGTCGCGGTCGAGCGGCGGCATCGCGAAGACGCCGGGCAGGCCGGCCAGGAAGGCGATCAGGGCGGCGATGGCGGGACCCCGCCAGCCGCGACCGTACCTCTCAAGGACCGCTTCGAGACTCATGGCCGCGTTGATAGCACGATCCTTTCGCACGCCGACTTTTCCGCTATGGAGAGACATGGCCGACATCAAGCCCGACATTTCCGTGGTCGTCCCCGTCTTCGACGAGGAGGGCGCGGCCCCGGAACTCGCCCGCGAGATCGCCCGGGCCTTCGCCGGCCGAAGTTTCGAGATCGTCTTCGTCGACGATCGCAGCCGCGACGCAACCCGCGCGGCCCTGATGGCGCTGAAGCCCTCCATTCCGCAGCTGAGAGTGCTGACCCATGGGGCCAATTCCGGCCAGAGCCGGTCGATCCGCACCGGGATCCTGGCGGCGCGGGGCGACGTCATTGTCACCCTGGATGGCGATGGCCAGAACGATCCGGCCGACGGGCCGCAACTCGTCGACGCCCTGCTGGCCGGCCCCGCCGACCTGGTCCTGGTGGGTGGCGAGCGCGTCAAGCGCCAGGACAGCCGGGCCAAGAAGCTCGCCTCGAAGTTCGGGAACGGCGTGCGCAAGTCGTTACTCAGGGACAGCGCCAACGACACCGGCTGTGGGCTGAAGGCCTTCCGCCGCGAGGCCTTCCTGAGGCTTCCCTACTTCGACCACATCCACCGCTATCTGCCGGCCCTGATGATGCGCGAAGGCTACCGTGTGGCGTTCCGGCCGGTGAACCATCGACACCGGCAGACGGGGGTGTCGAAGTACACCAATCTCGGCCGGCTCTGGGCTTCGCTCTCCGACCTGCTGGGGGTCATGTGGCTGCAGTCGCGGGCGCGGCTGCCGGGAGCGGTCGAGGAGCTATAGCAGCGCTAGCTTGCCGCGCGGGCCAAAACAGCGGAATTTCGGACCTGTCCCAATCGGGGAGGGGTCACCGATGTTCGCCGCCTTGCCGCTGCTGGCCCTGCCGGTGCTCGCCTACAACCTGGTCGCCCTGACCCTGGCGGGCGGGTTCTCATCGGTGGAGGCCAATATCCGGATGGCCGAGCCGCTGTTCAACATCGCCATGACCTCGACGGCGCAGTGGCCGGTGACCCTGGGCGACATCCTCATCGCCGCCGGCTTGATCGTGCTGTTCATCGAACTGCTGAAATCCACCACCAGCCGGCGGACGGCCATCGTCAACCACGCCTTGTCGATGCTGCTGTTCGTGGCATGCCTGGTGGAGTTCCTGCTGGCCCCGGCCTTCGCGACCTCGACCTTCTTCCTGCTGACCCTGATGGTGTTGCTGGACGTATTGGCCGGGTTCATCGTCACCATCGTCACGGCCCGCCGCGACGTCGGCTTCGGCGTCGATCCCGATTAGGTGAGCGCCGAGAAGATCAGGGTGACGACGGCGACGTCGAGGAAGCGGATGGCGAGCGCGATCATGAAACGTCCGGTCCAGGCGGGATTCACCTGTGGTTAAGCAAGACCGGCGCCAGGACGGGCGCGCCTGATGGCGCTGTTCTTCGACGTCGCCTGGTTCGAGGAAAAGCTGGCCGAACGCGGCCTGACGCGGCGGGTCATGGCCGCCGCCGCCGGGTTGAGCGAGGCCGACCTGGCGCTCGCCTTCAAGGACCAACGGGAACTTTCCGCCGAGGAGGTGGGCATTTTCGCCGACCTGCTGGGCGTGTCGGCCGCCGAGGTGGCGCATAGCGCCGGGGTCTCCACGCCTGTGCCCGGCCAGGACGAGGTGACCGGGCGGCTCGCGGCCCTGGAGCGGCGGGTCGCGAGCCTGGAGGCGGAACTGGCGCGGCTGAAGGGGCGGTGACAATCTAGATGCTCCCCCTTTGGGGGAGCTGTCAGCGAAGCTGATTGTGGGGGACTTTGACTCGCTTTTGGGGGCTTCAACCCCCTCCGTCACGTCGCCGAAGAGGGCGACGCGCCACCTCCCCCAAATCGCGCTCCGCGCTGGGGGAGGATCTAGGGTCTCAGATCTCGGTCTTGGTCACGCCGCCCTTGCGGGCGCGGCGGTCGGCGGGGCCGGACCACTCGGTCTTGGTGTAGACGCTGCGGGCCGCCCCCAGGGTCTCGGGGCCGCCGCGCAGGCCTCGCCTCTGGCCGTCCTGGCCGAGCAGGTGGGCGTTGAACGCCGCGGCGCCCTCGGCGGAGCCGCCGGGCGGCGGGGTCGGGGCCGGATCATAGATCGCCGGCACGCTGCGGTCCTCGACCTCCGGAGTGTCCTCGCGGTCGGCCGTATGCGGCCGCTGGGCGCGGCGCACCAGGTTGGATCGGCGGATGGGATCGATGGGCGAACTCATGACGGCCTGAAGTCTAGGGCCCACGGGTTAAGCTAGCGTTTGGCGAGCTTCTCGATCTGGGCCTGCATCTCTTCCATCTGTTTCTTCAACACGTTCAACGTCTCGTCGGACGCCGCGGGCGGGGCGTCCGGCTTGGTCGCGGGCGCGGCTTCGTCGCCGCGGGCGGCGTAGGAGAACGGCGAGAACATCTTCATCGCCCGGTCGAACATGGCCAGGTTCTGACGGATGGTTTCGTCATAGGCCCCCATGCCGGTGCCGATCGGCAGGGCCGAGAACTGGGTGCGCAGGCGCTCCTGCTGTTCGGCGAAGGTGGCCAGGGACAGCTCCAGATAGCTGGGCAGGAAGGCCTGCATGGAGTTGCCGTAGAAGCCGATCAGCTGGCGCAGGAACTGGATCGGCAGCAGGTTCTGCCCGTCGCGTCCCTCTTCCTCGAAGATGATCTGGGTCAGGACTGTCCGGGTGATCTCCTCGCCGGTCTTGGCGTCATAGACCACGAAGTCGACGCCCTGCTTCACCATCTCCGAGAGGTGGTCCAGCGTGACGTACGAGGATGAGGCGGTATTGTAGAGCCGCCGGTTCGCGTATTTCTTGATGACGACACGAGTGTCGTCGGCCTTCCCGTGTTGGGTGTCGACCATATCAAACCCTTTGCCGGGCTCCCTCCCCACGAGGCGCGCCGCACTCTTGCAATGCAGTATCGCGGATGCGAGGGCGTTGGGAAAGCGGACGCTCCAATCAGGCGAGCGATTTCACCCCCTTGCCCATCATCGGGCGTTTACCGATAGATAGAACGCTTATCCCAGAAGGAGCCTCGCCATGACCGATGTCGTTATCGTCTCGGCCGCCCGCACACCGGTCGGATCGTTCAATGGGGCGCTTTCCAGCCTGCCCGCCCATGAACTGGGCAAGGTGGCCATCCTCGCCGCGCTGGAGCGCGCGGGCGTCGCGGCGGCCGATGTGGACGAGGTCATCATGGGCCAGGTGCTGCAGGCGGGCACGGGACAGGGCCCCGCCCGCCAGGCCGCGGTCAATGCCGGCATCCCGGTGGAAAGCCCAGCCTGGAGCCTGAACCAGCTCTGCGGCTCGGGCCTGCGGGCCGTGGCGCTCGGCGCCCAGCAGATCGCCGACGGTTCGGTGGGGATCGTCATCGCCGGCGGCCAGGAGAGCATGAGCCAGGCTCCGCACGCCGCCCACCTGCGCAACGGGACCAAGATGGGCGACATGTCGTTCACCGACACCATGACCAAGGACGGCCTGATCGACGCCTTCCACGGCTATCACATGGGCCAGACCGCCGAGAACATCGCCGCCCGCTGGCAGATCACCCGCGCCGACCAGGACGAGTTCGCCGTGGCGAGCCAGAACAAGGCCGAGGCCGCCCAGAAGGCCGGCAAGTTCACCGGCGAAATCGCGCCCGTCACCATCAAGGGCCGCAAGGGCGACACCGTGGTCGATCAGGACGAATACATCCGCCACGGCGCGACGCTGGAGAGCGTCTCGGGCCTGCGCCCTGCCTTCAACAAGGAAGGCTCGGTCACCGCCGCCAACGCCTCGGGCCTCAATGACGGGGCCGCGGCCCTGGTGCTGATGAGTGCGGACGAGGCCAAGAAGCGCGGCCTGAAGCCGCTGGCCCGCATCGCCTCCTGGGCCTCGGCCGGGGTGGACCCGGAGATCATGGGCACCGGCCCCATCCCCGCCAGCCGCAAGGCGCTGGAGAAGGCGGGGTGGGCGGTCAGCGACCTGGACCTCATCGAGTCCAACGAGGCCTTCGCCGCCCAGTCGATCTGCGTGGTGCGCGACCTGGGCCTCGACCCCGCGAAAGTGAATGTGAACGGCGGCGCCATCGCCATCGGCCATCCCATCGGCGCCTCGGGCGCGCGGATCCTGACCACGCTCGTCCACGAGATGAGGCGTTCGGGAGCTAAGAAGGGCTTGGCCACGTTGTGTGTCGGCGGGGGCATGGGCGTGGCCATGTGCGTCGAAGCGGTTTGACTTGAGCGCCGGATCAACCGGCGTCGTTTTTGAAAGCGGGAGGCGACTATGGCCAGAGTGGCGTTCGTCACGGGCGGAACACGCGGTATCGGCAGGGCGATCTGCGAACGGCTCAAGGCCGATGGCATGAAGGTCGCCGCCGGTTATTCCGGCAATGAGGAGGCGGCGGCCGCCTGCGCCAAGGAACTCGGCGTCATGGTCGTGAAGGGCAATGTCGGGGTGTTCGAGGACTGCAAACGCGCGGTCGACGACGTCACCGCCGAGCTCGGACCCATCGACATCCTGGTCAACAACGCCGGAATCACCCGCGACGGGGTGTTCCACAAGATGTCGCCGGACCAGTGGTCGGACGTGGTCCGGGTCAACATGGACTCGGTCTTCAACATGACCCGCCAGGTGATCGAGGGGATGCGCGAGCGGTCCTGGGGCCGGATCATCAACATCTCGTCGATCAACGGCCAGAAGGGCCAGATGGGCCAGACCAACTACTCCGCCGCCAAGGCCGGGGTGATCGGCTTCACCAAGGCGCTCGCCCTGGAGAACGCCCGCAAGGGCGTCACCGTGAACTGCATCGCGCCCGGCTATATCGACACCGAAATGGTGCAGGCGGTGCCGGAAAACGTGCTGGCCAGCATCATCGCCCAGATCCCGGTGGGACGCCTGGGCAAGGGTGAGGAAATCGCCGACATGGTGGCTTTTCTGGCCGGCGAGCACGCCGGCTATGTGACGGGTTCGACCCTCTCGCTCAACGGCGGCCAGTACATGGCGGGCTAAAGCTTGGCGGTCCTAGTCCAAAAAGAGCCGCAGTCGCGGAGCATCTGCTTCCCGTGATGGCGAGCGAAAGACCGGCGCATGCGTACCTGCCCTTTTTCGTCGCGGCGCTCGCCGCGGCGGGAAGTCTCGCATGCGCCTCGCCCGCCCTGGCAGGCCCCGAGGTTCTGCGTGAGGGTCTCTTCGGTGATCGCCCGTCGCCTGGCCGCCGCTCGATTCCGCCTGTGGCGCGGTATGTCAGCCAGGACGGCGACGGCTTCGTCCTGGACCGCAGCCAGCCCCGCGCCTACCTGAAGTTCGACGACAGTCCCGAGGTCTGGGCCCTGCACCCCCAGCCGGCCCCGCGCGGCGACGTCATCTACAAGAACGACCTGGGTGAGCCGATGCTGCGGGCCACCCGCCTGGGCGGCCTCACCATCTTCACGCCGGAACGGCCCGGCGGTTCGCCAGCGGCCCTGTCGGGCGGCGGTCCGACCCTGCGGCTGCCGGCGATGGGCCCGCAAGCCCTGCTGGAGCGTCTTGCCCAGGCCAGCGCCAAGGCCACCCGCGCCGCGCGGCGCCTGATCCCCTTCGAGGCCGACGCCTCGCCGGCCTCCTCGGCGGTTGTGGCCGACGCCGCCATGGTGGCCGCCGAGGCCGTGGTTCGCATCTCGCGCCGCCCCGACGGCAAAGGCCTGCTGGCCAGGCTCAAGAAGGTGAAGCTGGTGGAAGGCCGCAAGCCGTCGGCCGTGCTGCACGGCAACGAGATGCGCATCACTGTCTCGGCCGCCGACGGCCTCGCCGGCCGTCCTTCGTCGGACAAGATCATGCTGGCGGCCGGCTCGCGGTAGCCGCGCCATCGCTGATCACATTTCGTGTTACGTCGGCGTTCGCAGCGCCTAAGATCGGGCAGGATTGGGCGACGGGAGCGTGTCAGCGTTGGGCAAGGCCGAGACGTCGCCCCCCATGGCCGATCCGCCGTTCCGGGCGCTCGCTGACACAATGTCGCTCGGCATGGCGTTCCAGATGCTGGTGGCGCCCGGTGGCGCCACGCGACGCTTCATCTTCGTGTCCGAGAGCTGTCAGGCCCTGAATGGGGTGAGCGCGGCCGAGGCCCTGGCCGATCCCAACGCGCTCTATCGGCTGATCACGCCGGAGTCGCGCGAACGCATGACCCTGGCGGAAACCCAGGCCTCGGCGCGGGGCGGCACCTTCGACGTCGAGTTGACCTTCAAGCTGCCGAACGGGGAGGTTCGCTGGAACCGTATCGCCGCGACCCGCCGCATCGTTCCGTGGCCGGACGGTTCGGTCCTCTGGGACGGTATCCAGATCGACATCACCGAGCGGAAGCGCGCGGAGTTGGAGCTGGAGCAGCAACGCAACCACCTGGCCCTGGCCGTGGAGGCGACCGGTCTGGGCTTCTGGCGGTGGGAGGCCGGCAGCGAGCAACTGCTCTGGTCGGACCGCAACCGGGCCCTCTTCGGCCTGCCGCCCGACGCGCCGAACGACGTTGCAGGCTATATGGAGGCCGTGCATCCCGACGACCGGGAACAGATCCGCCAGGCCTATCGCGGAGCGCGCGACCGGCCGGAAGGCGGGGATTTCTCGATGGAGTACCGAGCGGTGGCGCCGGACGGCCGGATCCGATGGATCCTGGCCCACGCCCGGGTCGCGCCGAGGCCGGATGGCTCGGCGCTGGTGGTCGGCACGTCTCTGGATGTCACCGAACGCCGCGCCGCCGAGGAACGCCAGGCCCTGTTGACGCGAGAGATGGCCCACCGCGCGAAGAACGGCCTGGCCATCGTCATGGCCATCGCCAGCCAGACGGCCCGCAACGCGACCTCCGTCGAGCAATACGCGGACCTGCTGAACGCCCGCCTATCGGCCATGGCCCAGTCCCAGGACCTGATCACCGAGAGCGGCGGCGGGCCGCTGCGCTTCGCAGACCTGCTGCGCAAGGTCCTGGCCCCTTTCGGCCTGGCGCGTTTCGACCTCGCCCCCGACCTGGACGCCGTGGTGATCAGCGCCGAGGTGGGGGCCGGCGCGGCCTTGCTGGTCCATGAGATGGCCACCAACGCGGTGAAGTATGGGGCCCTCAGCGTCGAGGCCGGCCGAGTGAGCGTGCGCCGGTCGGCTCTCGAGGGCGGCGTGGCCCGGATCGAATGGCGCGAGGCCGGCGGGCCGGCGCCGGGGGTTTCCAGCAAGCCCGGCTTCGGCACGCGGCTGATGCAGGCGGCCCTGCGCAACCAGGGCGGCAAGGTGGAGCCGCGCTACGCACCCGAGGGCTTCCAGGCCCTGCTGGAATTCCCCACCGTCGCCGGATGACCCGGCGATGCTGACCCTGCTCGCCTTCGCCATGGTGGCGAGCTTCATGATCCTGATCATGACCGGCCGGGTCTCGGCCCTGGTGGCCCTGATCGTCACCCCCGTGGCCTTCGGCCTGATGGCGGGGTTCGGGACGGCGTTGGGGCCGATGATGCTGGAGGGAGTCAGGAGCCTGGCGCCCACCGGGGTCATGCTGGCCTTCGCCATCCTCTATTTCGGCCTGATGACCGACGCAGGCCTGTTCGATCCGCTGGTTCGGCTGATCGTGCGGGTGGTGCACGGCGACCCGGTGCGGATCGTGGTCGGCTCGGCCGTTCTCGCCCTCCTGGTCTCCATGGATGGCGACGGCTCGACCACCTACCTGATCTGCTGCACGGCGATGTTCCCGCTCTACCGGCGAATGGGACTCAATCCATTGATCCTGGCCTGCCTGCTGATGCTGGCCTGCGGGGTGACCAATATCACGCCCTGGGGCGGCCCCACCGCGCGGGCGGCCAGCGCCCTGGGCCTGGAGCCGTCCGCCATCTTCGTCCCGATGATCCCGGCCATGCTGGCCGGGGCGGCCTTCGTCCTGCTGGTGGCCTGGATGCTGGGGCGCGGCGAGCGCCGGCGGCTGCGGCATCTCTCCGCCGACGGACGGATCCATGCCCCGGGTGACGCCGAGCTGGCGCAGGATCTGGTCCGCGCCAACGACCTGACCGAGCGGCCGAGGCTGATCTGGCTGAACGCCGCCCTGACGCTCGGCCTGCTCGCCGCCCTGGTGGCCGGCCTGCTGCCTCTGCCGGTGCTGTTCATGATCGCCAGTGCGCTGGCCCTGCTGCTGAACTATCCGTCGGTGGAGGCCCAGAAGGCGCGGATCGCCGCCCATGCGCCGAACATCCTGCCGGTGATCGTGCTGATCTTCGCTGCAGGGATCTTCACCGGTGTCCTGAACGGTACGGGCATGACGCAGGCGATGGCCGCCAGCGTGGTGGGCGCCATCCCGCCGGGCCTCGGTCCCTACATGGCGCCGATCACCGCCCTGATCTCGATGCCCTTCACTTTCTTCATCTCCAACGACGCCTTCTTCTTCGGCATCCTGCCGATCCTCAGCCAGGCGGCCGGCGCCTATGGGATCGCGCCCGAGGAGATGGCGCGGGCGGCGCTCACCAGCCAGGCCGTGCACCTGCTCTCGCCCCTGGTGCCCTCGACCTATCTGCTGGTGGGACTGGTGCGGGTCGAGCTCGCGCAGCATCAGAGGTTCACCCTGCCTTGGGCGGTGGCGCTGAGCCTGGTCCTGCTCGTCGCCGCGATCGCGACGGGCGTCACGCCCTTTTCACGCTAGTCTGACCCGATGGCCGCCCGCTCCCGCCTGATCCTGGTCCTTGTCGCCGGCCTCGCCAGCCTGGCGGTCACCGGCTGCAAGGCCGCCGCCCCGGCGCGGGACCCGGAGGCCCATCCCGGCCAGCTCGTGCGGTTGGCCGATGGCCGGCGGCTGAATCTGCGCTGTACGGGCAAGGGCGCCCCCACCGTCCTGCTGGAGAGCGGGTTCGCGGCGACCTCGCTCGCCTGGTGGAAGGTCCAGCCGAAGATCGCCCGGACCAATCGCGTCTGTTCCTACGATCGCGCGGGGTACGGCTTCAGCGACGAGGGCCCCGCGCCGCGCGACGGCGCGGCGACGGCGCGGGACCTCGACCACGCCTTAAGGCGCGCCAAGATCCGCGGTCCCTTCATCCTGGTCGGCCACTCCGCCGGCGGCCTCTATGTGCGCCTGCTCGCCGATCGCCGACCGCGCGACGTGGTGGGCATGGTGCTGGTCGACACCTCCGTCGAGTTCCAGGAGCAGAGGTTCGCAGGGGCCTTCGGGCCCGGCGCGGGCAGTCTGGCCGCCATCCGCCAGCGCGCCGCCCGTTGCCTGGAGGCCGCCGAGCGCAAAGCCCTGCCGTCAGATGATCCCGCCTTGGCTCGCTGCACGCCCAAGCCCCGGAGCGGACAAGCCGCTGACGCACGCATGGCCGAGGCGGTGAACCCGGCCAACTGGCGCACCCAGGTATCGGAGCTCGACAGCCTGTGGACCACGACCTCGCGGGCGGTGGAGGCCGGTCGCGCGTCGTTCGGCGACATGCCCCTGATCGTACTGACGGCGGGCGACGCCTATGACGAGCTGCCCGAGCCGGGGCGCGGGATGGTCCGGGCCTTCTGGACGGGCCTGCACCAGGAGGTCGCCGCGCGCTCGTCCCGCGGCGTGCAGCGGCCGGTGGCGAAGTCCTCGCACATGATGATGTTTGACCAGCCCGACGCCATCGTGGCGGCCGTCGCCGAGGTCTCGGCCATGGCGAAGGCCCCGGAGCGATAGAATTCCTCCGCTTGCGGCGGGACCAGCCGACCCTCTAGGATTCGCCCAACAGATAGGGGAGGGCGCTTGATGGCCTTCAAGCTCAACGTCAACGGCAAGTCGCTGTCGGCCGATGTGGACGGCGACACGCCGCTGCTCTGGGTGCTGCGCGACAGCCTGGGCATCCTGGGGCCCAAGTACGGCTGTGGGATCGGCCAGTGCGGCGCCTGCACCGTGCATGTGGACGGGGCGCCGGTGCGCTCCTGTTCCGTGCCGGTCGAGAGCGTCGGCGCCGGCAAGGTGGTGACCATCGAGGGCATCGGCGCCGACCCGGTGGGCAAGAAGGTGCAGGCCGCCTGGAGCGAGCTGGACGTCGCCCAATGCGGCTACTGCCAGCCCGGCCAGATCATGTCGGCCACCGCCCTGCTGAAGGGCAACGCCAAGCCCAATGACGAGGACATCGACGCCGCCATGAGCGGCAACATCTGTCGCTGCGCCACCTATGTCCGCATCCGGGCCGCTATCAAACAGGCCTCCGGCCAGAAGGCGCAGGCGTAGTCATGGCCGACGGAACCTTCCTCCCCTCCGCCTCTCGGCGCGAAGTCCTCAGGACCAGCGTCGCGGCCGGCGGCGGGCTGCTGCTCGGCTTTTCCATGGCCGGCAAGGGCGCCGCCCAGACTGCCACCGCCAAGCTCAACACCTACGTCTCCATCGCCCCTGACGGCGCCGTGTCGATCATGGCCAAGAACCCCGAGATCGGGCAGGGCATCAAGACCTCGCTGCCGATGATCATCGCCGAGGAACTGGACGTCGACTGGAGCCAGGTGAAGAGCGTCCAGGCGCCCTCCGACCCGGCGCTCTATGGCCGTCAGTTCGCCGGCGGCAGCGCGGCCACCCCGCTGCACTGGGATGAGCTGCGCCGGGTCGGCGCCGCGGGCCGGGCCATGCTCGTGGCCGCCGCGGCCCAGGGCTGGGGCGTGCCCGCCGCCGACTGCACGACCGCTTCGGGCGTGGTGCATCACAAGGCCTCGGGGCGCAAGGCGACTTACGGATCGCTGGCCGCCAAGGCCGCGACCCTGCCGGCGCCGGACCTGAAGACCCTGATCCTCAAGGACCCCAAGGACTACAAGATCATCGGGCGCTCGATCGCCCAGGTCGACACCCCGGCCATCGTCACCGGCAAGCCGCTGTTCGGCATCGACGTGGTCGTGCCCGGCATGCTGTTCGCCACCTTCGAGAAGGCGCCGGTGTTCGGCGCCAAGGTGGCCAGCGCCAACCTTGAGGCCGCCAAGGCGGTCAAGGGCGTGCGCCACGCCTTCGTGGTCGAGGGCGGGACGGCGCTCGACGGCCTGCTGCCGGGCGTGGCGGTGGTGGCCGATAGCTGGTGGGCCGCCCGCAAGGGCCGCGACAAGCTCGACATCAAGTGGGCCGAGCATCCGACCTCGGGCCAGTCCTCGGCGGGGTTCGCGGCCAAGGCCGTGGAGCTGTCCAAGGGCGCGCCGCTGCGCACCGAGCGCAATGACGGCGACGTCGACGGCGCCCTGAAGGGCGCGGTCAAGACGGTGGAGGCGGCCTACGCCTATCCCTTCATCTCCCACGCCAACCTGGAGCCCCAGAACTGCACGGCCGTGGTGAAGGACGGCAAGGTGGAGATCTGGGCGCCGACCCAGAATCCTCAGCCGGGCCGCGAGCTGGTGGCCAAGACGCTCGGCGTAACCAACGACGACGTCCACATCCACATGATCCGTTGTGGCGGGGGCTTCGGCCGGCGGCTGATGAACGACTACATGGTCGAGGCGGCCTGGATCGCCAAGCAGGTCGGCGCGCCGGTGAAGCTGATCTGGACGCGCGAAGACGACATGCGCCACGACTTCTACCGCCCGGCCGGCTGGCACTTCCTGCAGGGCGGCGTCGACGCCAAGGGCGATATCGTCGGCTGGAAGAACCACTTCGTGTCGCTGGGCGAGAACGGCCAGTTCGCCCGATCGGCCGGCATGGCGGCGCACGAGTTCCCCGCCCGCTTCGTCCCCAACTACCGCTACGACCTGTCGCTGATGCCCTGCGGCGTGCCGACCGGGCCGCTTAGGGCGCCGGGCTCCAACGCCATCGCCTTCGTGGTTCAGAGCTTCATCGACGAGCTGGCTCATGCGGCCGGCGCGGACCCCGTGGCCTTCCGCCTCAAGCTGCTGGGCGACAAAGGCCTGGTCGGGACCCTGGGCCGCGACGCCTATGACGCCGGCCGCATGGCCGGGGTGCTGAAGCTGGTCGCCGAGAAGTCCGGCTGGGGCCGCAAGCTGCCGAAGGGCTCGGGCCTGGGCGTCGGCTTCCACTTCAGCCACCTGGGCTACTTCGCCGAGGTCGTGGAGGTGAAGGTGGCCGACGACGGCGCCGTCGAGCTGGTCAAGGTCTGGGTGGGCTGCGACGTGGGCCGCCAGATCATCAATCCCTTCGGGGCGCTGAATCAGATCGAGGGCTCGGTCCTGGACGGGCTCTCCGGGGCCCTGACCCAGCAGATCACGATCGAGAACGGCGCGGCCGTGCAGGCCAATTTCAACGACTATCCGCTGATGCGGATCGACGCCGCGCCGCCGATCGAGACACACTTCATCAAGTCGGACAACTCGCCGACCGGCCTGGGCGAGCCGGCCCTGCCGCCGGTGATTCCGGCCCTGTGCAACGCGATCTTCGCGGCGACGGGGAAGCGCATCCGCCAGCTGCCCATCGACACGGGGCTGCTTAAGAGCGTCTAGACGGCCATAGACGGAGACGCCTGGCGGCGGGCAGTATCAAACAAACGTTCGCCAGGGATGACTCCGTGAAGAAGCTTCTGATCGCCAATCGTGGCGAGATCGCCGTCCGGATCGCCCGCACCGCCGCCGAGATGGGGATCGCCACGGCGGCGGTCTATTCGCAGGATGACGCGGCCTCCCTGCACACCCGCAAGACCGACGAGGCCCTGGCGCTCAACGGCTCAGGCCCAGCTGCCTATCTCGACGGCGCCCAGATCCTGGCGGCGGCCCAGGCGGCGGGATGCGACGCCATCCATCCCGGCTACGGCTTCCTGTCGGAGAACGCCGCCTTCGCGCGCGCCTGCGCCGAAGCCGGCGTGATCTTCGTCGGGCCGAGCCCCGAGACCCTGGAGCTGTTCGGCGACAAGGGGGCGGCCCGGGCGCTGGCGACGCGCTGCGACGTGCCGATCCTGCCCGGGACATCGGGCGGCACGACGCTCGTCGAGGCCCAGGACTTCCTGGCCGGACTGGGCGAGGGCGGGGCGGTGATGGTCAAGGCGGTGTCCGGCGGCGGCGGGCGGGGCATGCGTCCGGCCCGGTCGGCGGCGGAACTGGGCGAAGCTTTTGAGCGCTGCGCCTCGGAGGCCCAGGCTGCGTTCGGCGACGGCTCGCTCTATGTCGAGGCCTTCATGGCCCGCGCCCGCCACATCGAGGTGCAGATCGTCGGCGACGGCCAGGTGGTCTCCCACCTCTGGGACCGCGAATGCAGCCTGCAGCGTCAGCGCCAGAAGGTCGTCGAGATCGCCCCGGCCGACACCCTGCCGATGGAGACCCGCGAGCGGCTGTTCGAGGCCGCCGTGGTCCTGGGCCGCGCCGCCCACTACCGAAACCTCGGCACCGTGGAGTTCCTGGTGGAGGGCGATCGCATCGTCTTCATCGAGGCCAATCCACGCCTGCAGGTCGAACACACGGTCACCGAGGAGGTCACGGGCCTCGATCTTGTCCGTATACAGATCGAAGTTGCGCGGGGCATCTCGCTGGCCGACCTGGGCCTGACCCAGGCGCAGGTGCCGAGCCCGCGCGGCGTGGCGGTCCAGGCGCGGGTCAATCTCGAGACCATGTCCGCCGACGGCTCGGCAAAGCCGTCCGGCGGGACGCTCTCGGCCTTCGAGCCGCCCTCGGGGCCGGGGGTCCGGGTCGACGGCTTCGGCTATGCGGGCTACCGCACCAGCGCCCGGTTCGACAGCCTGCTGGCCAAGCTGATCGTCCATGCAAGATCCGGCGGCCTGCCGGTCGCCGTGGCCAAGGCGCGCCGGGCCCTGTCGGAATTCAAGATCGTCGGGGCGGCGACCAATATCGGCTTCCTGCAAGGCCTGCTGGCTCACCCCGCCGTCGCCGCCGGGGAGGTCCATACCCGCTTCATCGAGGAAGCCATGGGCGGGCTCGCGGCGGCGGGCGAGGCGCCCAAACTCTATTTCGAGGGGGCCGCGGGGGCGGGCCAAACCAAGCGCGCCGGGGCGGCGGTGGACGCCAGCGATCCCCTGGCGGTCCTGCACCACGGCAAGGCCGAGGCCGTCACCGAGGATGACGAAGAGGAACCGGAAGGTCCCGCGGGCACCCAGGCCCTGCGCGCGCCGCTCCAGGGCACGGTGATCGGCCTGTCGGTGGCGGTGGGCGACACGGTGCTGGCCGGTCAGCCGCTGTTCGTCATGGAAGCCATGAAGATGGAGCACGTCATCGCCGCCGAGGTCTCCGGCGTGGTGCGCGAAATCAACGTCGCCGAGGGCGACACGGTCTTCGAGGACCATCCCCTGGCCTTCCTGGAGCCCGTGGAGATCGAGGGCGGCGGCCGGGTGGAGGAGGAAGAGATCGACCTCGACTTCATCCGCCCCGACCTCGCCGAGGTGCTGGACCGCCACGCCCGGACCCTGGACTCCGCCCGGCCCGAGGCCACGGCCCGGCGGCGCAAGACCAATCAGCGGACCACCCGGGAGAACGTCGAGGACCTGCTCGATCCCGGCAGCTTCACCGAATACGGTTCCCTGGTGGTGGCCGCACGCCGCCGCCGAAACACCCTGGACGAGCTGATCGCCCAGACCCCCGCCGACGGCATGATCATGGGCCTGGGCTCGGTGAACGGCGCGATGTTCGCCGAGGACAAGGCCCGGGTCGCGGTCATGGCCTATGACTACACGGTGCTGGCCGGCACCCAGGGCGGGCACAATCACGAGAAACTCGACCGGATGAGCGAGATCGCCCTGCGCTGGCGAGTGCCG
Organism: Phenylobacterium sp. LH3H17; assembly: GCF_024298925.1. Classification (NCBI taxonomy): domain Bacteria; kingdom Pseudomonadati; phylum Pseudomonadota; class Alphaproteobacteria; order Caulobacterales; family Caulobacteraceae; genus Phenylobacterium; species Phenylobacterium sp. LH3H17. The sequence goes on from NZ_CP101283.1 coordinate 724,332, forward strand.
ACCGTGTTCTTCACGGAGGGCGGCGGCGGGCGGCCGGGCGACACCGAGGGCGGCGGCTTCGTCCGCGGCTTCGAGTTCTGGGGCCGGCTCTCCGGCGCCGTGCCTCTGGTGGGGATCAATTCCGGCCGCTGCTTCGCGGGCAACGCCGCCATTCTCGGGTGCTGCGACGTGATCATCGCCACCAAGGACTCGGCCCTGGGCATGGGCGGCCCGGCCATGGTGGAGGGGGGCGGCCTGGGCGTCTTCCGGCCCGAGGAGATCGGCCCGATCAAGGTCATGCAGGCCAACGGCACCATCGACGTCCTGGCGGAGGACGAGGCCGACGCCGTGCGCCTGGCCAAGCAGTACATCTCCTATTTCCAGGGGCCGCTCGCCGAGTGGTCCTGCGCCGACCAGCGCCTGTTGCGCCGCTCGATCCCCGAGAACCGCCTGCGCGTCTACGACATCCGCAAGGTCATCGAACTGATCGCCGACACCGGCTCGGTGCTGGAGCTGCGGCCCAGGTTCGGCCTGGCCATGGTCACCGCCTTCATCCGCATCGAGGGGCGCCCGGTCGGCGTCTTCGCCAACAATCCGAACCATATCGGCGGGGCCATCGATTCCGACGCCTCGGACAAGGCCGCCCGCTTCCTGCAGCTCTGCGAGGCCTTCGACATCCCGGTCCTGTCGCTGTCGGATACGCCGGGCAACATGGTGGGGCCGGAAGCCGAGAAGACCGGCCTGATCCGCCACTGCTCGCGGCTGTTCGTGATCGGGGCCAACCTGACCGTGCCCCTGTTCTCGGTGATCCTGCGCAAGAGCTACGGCCTGGGCGCCATCGCCATGACCGGCGGAAGCTACCAGGCGGCGATGTTCTGCGTGGCCTGGCCGACCGGCGAGTTCGGCGGCATGGGCCTGGAGGGCTCGGTCAAGCTCGGCTACCGCAACGAACTGGCAGCCATCGCCGATCCGGCGGCCAGGAAGGCGAAGTTCGACGAGATGGTCGCCGCCGCCTACGCCCGGGGCAAGGCCATGTCCCAGGCCACCAGTCCGTCCCTCGACGACGTCATCGACCCCGCCGACACCCGCCGCTGGATCGTCTCGGGCCTCAAGGCCCTGCCGCCCGTCCCGGCGCGCACCGAGAAGAAGCTGCGCTGGATCGACAGCTGGTAGGTCAGTGCGGGACGTAGGTCCGCAGCACGTCCTCGATGATCCGCTCCAGTTGACCCAGCGTGTTGCAGGTCTTGGCCACGTGGCAGAAGCGCTCGTAGCGGTGCATGACGCTGTCGCCCTGGCTCCAGTAGCTCTCCGGCTCGGGATTGAGCCAGATCACTGAGCGGGCGCGTTTGTGGATCGTGGCCATCAGGTCCATGCGCGGGTCGGCGTAGTTGGACCGGCCGTCGCCCAGGAAGATCACCGTGGTGTGGCGGTCCACATGGTCCAGGTGGTTCTCGCAGAAGTCCTCCAGCGACTTGCCGTAGTCGGTCTGCTGGAAGCCGATCTTGCGCAGGACCTGGAAGATCGCCTGGTCCACATGCTCGTCGTCGAGGATGTCGTTGACGCTGATCAGCCGCCCCGAGAAGGCGTAGGCCTCCATACGATCGACCACCTCATTCAGCGAATATAGGAAGCTCAGCAGGAACTGGGCCGCCGCCGCCACCGACTTGGACACGTCGCAGATGCAGACGATCGACGGCTTGTCGATCTTCTCGGTCTTCCAGAGGATCTCGAAGGGCATGCCGCCATAGGGCATGGATTTCCGCAGGGTCTTGCGGATGTCCATGTGGCCCTTGCGCGCCCGGTTGCGGCGGCGCGAATAGCGGTCGGCCAGGCGCTTGGCCATCTTCTTGACCAGGGCCTGCATCATCGCCTGGTCGACCGGATCGATGCCGCCCTCGGCGTTCAGCGCCTTCCGCGCCAGCAGCTCCTCGCGCAGCATCTTGCCGGAACCCGAGGCGTAGAGGTCGTGCTGGCGCTCCACATAGCGTGTCGCCTCGGCGGCCAGCCGGCGCTTGCCGGCTTCCAGCCGGTCGGCGGCGTCGCCGCCGCCTTCCAGGCGCCGGGCCGCGGAGATGATCGCCTCGATCTCGGCCAGGCCCATCTCTTCCAGCAGCCGCCGGCTCATCCGCGAGCGCTGGGTGGTCAGCCGGATCTGCGAGACCTGGGCGCGCTCGGCGGCCTCCTCCATGGCCTGGGCCAGGCCCGTGGCGTCGCCCTGCATGATCATGCGGGTCAGCTCGGACTCCGCGGCTTCCGGCGGCAGGCCTTCCATCGGGTCGCCGTCGCCATGATTGGGCGGCGGCTCGGCCGGCGTCAGGGCGTCGCGGGCGAAGAAGGTGTCGAACACGTCGTCGAACCGGACCACCTCGTCGGCGGTCTTGGCGAGCGTGGCGCAGAGCGCGTCCTTGAACAGCTCGCGGTCGGAAAAGCCCACCGTCGCCACCGTGCGGTGGGCGTCGATGGCCTCGGCCGGCGAGACCTTCACGTCCGCCGAGCGCAGGGCCCGGAAGAAGTCCTCCATGGCGTCCTGCATGGCCCTAGCCCACCGGGCGGCGGATCAGCTCGACGATCTGCGGCTCCACCGCGGCGATGTCCTGCTCGAACTTGAGCAGCACGTTGAGGGTGTCGCGCACCACCTCGCCGTCGAGGCTCGACGCGTTGAGCAGGATCAGCGCCCGGGCCCAGTCCACGGTCTCGGAGATCGAGGGCGACTTGCGCAGGTCGAGCGTCCGCAGGGACTGGACGAAGTCCACCAGCTGGGCGGCCAGGGTGGCCTCGATATCGGGCACCCGGCTCGCGACGATCTTCCGCTCCAGGGCCGCGTCGGGCAGGGGGATGTGCAGGTGCAGGCAGCGGCGCTTCAGGGCGTCGCCCAGGTCGCGGACATTGTTGGAGGTGAGGAACACGAGCGGCGGGGTCTTGGCGACCATCACCCCCAATTCCGGGATGGAGACCTGATAGGCCGACAACACCTCCAGCAGGAAGGCCTCGAAGGCCTCGTCCGACTTGTCGATCTCGTCGATCAGCAGGACGCAACCGTTGTCCTCACGCAGCGCCTTCATCAGCGGCCGCGGCTCCAGGAAGGGCTCGGAGAAGAACAGGTCGCCCATGCCGTGCAGCCGCTCCATGGCCGCGTCCATGTCCTTGGCGTCGGAGAGCTGCTCGCCCATCCGGTCCTTGAGGATCTGGGTGTAGAGCAGCTGCTTGCCGTACTTCCACTCGTACAGGGCCTTGGATTCGTCGAGGCCCTCGTAGCACTGCATGCGGATCAGCGGCAGGCCGAGCAGGGTGGCCGTCGAGAGCGCCAGCTCGGTCTTGCCGACCCCGGCCGAACCCTCGACGAGGATGGGCTTCTGCAGGTGCACGGACATGTAGAGCGCCGTGGCGATGCGCTTGGAGGCGATGTAGCCGACATCGGCCAGCCCCTGGATCAGGGCGTCCACCGAGGCCAGGTGGTTGGTGGACGCGGCGGGAACCGCCACGGTCGGGGAAATGGTCAAAACCTGAAACTCTCAAATTATGGCGCGTAACCACGCCGGGATGTCTTTCAATGCGGCGAGTGTGCCAAGCGCGCGGGGTGCGGCGCAACCCCAATCCCCTGAAGGCGTGCGCAGCTATGCTTTACCGGGGCTTCACACCCTCCGGCTAGGCTGGCCGCCATGCGCTTCCCTGCGGCCTTTACAGCCCCACCGATGGCCGCCGGGCTGGTGAGCCCGTCCGCATCGCGCCGGGCCGACTGACATGGCCTGGATGGGGCACGTGACCCGACGCCTGGCCGGCTTCAGGCGGCTGCGCACCAAGCTGACGGTGCTCTATGCCGGTCTGTTCGGCGTGGCCCTGGTGTTGGTGTCGGGCGCAAGCTATTCGGCGATCTCGGGGGCGGCGCAACGCCAGGTCCGCGACGAGCTCACCGCCTCGGGCGCCGTGTTCGACCGGGTCTGGTCCCTGCGCTCGGAACAGCTTCGGCAGGGCGCAGCCTTGCTGTCGCGCGACTTCGGCTTCCGCGAGGCGGTGGCTACCGGCGACGGCGCCACCATCGTCTCGGCCATGGAGAACCTGCGCCAGCGGTTGCAGATCGACCTGGCCTTCATTGTCGGCGTCGATGGGACGATCACCGCCGCCGATCCTCGACGCCTGAAGCCCAACGCCGACGCCCTGGTCGAGGCCATGTACGAACAGGAGAGCCCGAGCGGAATCTTCGTGCTCGACGGAACGCCCTACCAGATGATCGCCGCCCCGATCCTGTCGCCCGACCTGATCGGCTGGGTGGTGTTTGCCGCCCGCCTGGACCGGCGCGAAATGTCGGCTTTGGAGAAGCTGTCGGCCATCCCGCTGGACGCCGGCGTCATGCACAGGGCCGGCAAGGGCTGGAACTCCGAGCTCACGGCCAGCCCCGCTGAACAGGCGCGGCTCGGCGAATTCATCGACGGGGCGCTGACGGCGAAATCCAAGGCGCCGCGCACCCTGGCCACGCCGCAAGGCGCCTCGCTGGCCCTGGTCAAACCGCTGCCGACCCTGACCGACAAGGGGGACGCGGTGCTGGTGCTCAGCTATCCCCTGGCCCGGGCGCTGGCGCCCTACAAGCCCCTGCTGGCCACCATCGGCGGGGTCGGCCTGCTGGGCCTGATCCTGGTGGTGGCCGGAAGCTGGGGTCTCGCCCGCAGCGTCACGCGGCCGATCTCGGCGCTGGCCACGGCCGCCAACCGGTTGCGCGAGGGCCACGACAGCCACGTCGTTATCGAGAGCCGGGACGAGATCGGCCACCTGGCCGAGAGCTTCAACGTCATGGCCACGGAGATCCGCGAGCGTGAGCGGCGGATCACCCAACTGGCCCTGCACGATCCCGAGACCCATCTGCCCAACCGCCTGTCGCTGGAACAGGCCGTCGAGGCCCTGGCCGTCGCCGACGGCGGAAGCCTCTATGTGGCTCTGCTGGGGGTCGACCGATTCGCCCATGTGCGTGGCGCGATCGGTTACGCCCTGGCGGCCCAGGTGATCCGCGAAGTCGGCGAGAGGCTGGCCGGCCTGCAGCGCCGCGCCCTTGTCGCCCGGATCTCCACCGACGTGCTTGGCATGGCTTTCGAGGCCGCCGATGACGACGCGGCCCAGGTCATGGTGGCCCGGCTGCTGCGCGAACTTGAGCAGCCTCTGCAGATCGGCGGCGACGCTATCGACGTGGCCCTGAGCGTCGGCCTTTCGGCCTTCGCCTCGGGCGAGCCGGGGGGGGCGGCCATCGAGCGGGCCAATATCGGCCTCGACCAGGCGCGGTCAGCCCGCAGGAAGGTCGCCTTCTTCGATGCCGAGGCCTATGGCGACCCTTCCTCGAACCTGGCCTTGATGAGCGGCATGCTCTGGGCCCTGCGTTCGGGCCATATCGAGCTCTACCACCAGCCGAAATACGACCTTCGCGCCCGCGGTGTGAACGGGGTCGAGGGCCTGGTCCGCTGGCGCCACCCGACCCGGGGCCTGCTGCGGCCCGACCTGTTCATTCCCATGGCCGAGGAGACCGGCCATATCCGCACCCTCACCGACTGGGTGCTGAAACAGGCCATCGCCGACCAGACCCGGATGAGCCGCGCCGGCCACGACATCGAGATGTCGGTCAATATCTCCGGCCGCCTGCTGGGCGACGCGGACTTCGCCGATTTCGTCGACCGCGCGGTGGGCGAGGCCTCGGGCAAGCTGTGCTTCGAGATCACCGAGACGGCGGTCATCGAGAACCCTGACATGGCCCTCGAAATCCTCGACCGGTTCCGTGCGGCGGGGATCAGCATCTCCATCGACGACTTCGGATCGGGCCTGTCCTCCCTGGCCTACCTGAAGCAGATCAAGGGCCATGAGCTGAAGATCGACCGCTCGTTGATCACCGACCTGACCGAGAGCCAGCGCGACGCGCTGATCGTCCGCTCGACAATCGACCTGGCCCACAGCCTGGGTCTGAAAGTGACCGCTGAGGGGGTCGAGACCGCCAACGCCTTCCAGCTTCTGGCGGCCATGGGGTGCGACAACGTCCAGGGCTATCTGATCGCCAAGCCCATGCCGTTCCACGAACTGCTGAGCTTCCTCAACGAGGATCGGGACTCGGAACGCAGCTACGGCTGACCGCGATTGTGCGTCGCTCCAGTGGCCTTAGTGCGGGTGGTTGGCCGGAGCCGGGCGAAGGTCGACCTTGACGCTGGTGCGGGTGTTGGACGCCCCCACGGCGATCGGTTTCACAAGCTGGTTGCGGGCGGTCTTCATCAGCGGATGCCAGACCGTCAGCCTGGCGTCTCCGGCGGGAAGGCCGCGGACCGTCGCCGTCCCGTCCGCTCCCGTCCTCGCTGCATAGGGCGTATCGACCACGTAGACATAGGCGATCATCTGGTCGTGGATGTTGCAGCCGAGAGGCGCCACGCCGGCCTTGTCGAACCGGACGCTGCGCGCCTCTTCCTTGCCGTACAGCTTCAGCTCGAACTTCTTCGTCGCCGAGAACGAATAGACATGGTGCCGCACCTTGTCCTGGTTCGGAAATGTCACGTCCGAGCCCACGGGCACGATGAGCACGAAGGGGTCGAACCGGATGTTCTTCTGGCTCACCGTGTAGGGCCAGGTGAAGCGGATGGGCGCGGTCGCCGCCCCCGCTACGTTCACGGTCACCACGGCGTTGGGGACCGGGCGCCCCGCGGCGTCGATGACGCTGACGCTCAGGTCGGCGGCCTGGGTCGCCGGAGCCAGGGCGAGGAGGGCGAGGCTGGCGAGAATCGCTGTGCGCATGGGCAAAGACTATACGGGCCGACCGCGCTTCAGGTCGCGCGTCCACGCGATCTAAACGGTTCGCCGCCAAATCTCATCGACCAAAGGGAATGGATACGATGAAACGAACCGCTCTGGCGCTGGGCGCCGTCGCCGCCCTCGGCGCCAGCCCGGCCCAGGCCGGCGAGCTGGTGGCCGGCGGCAAGCTGCTTCTCACTGGCGGGGTGACCAATCTGGAGGGCGCCGGCGGCGGCGGCCTGGCCAGTTGGGCGACGATCACCGGCTACGAGACGCGCGACGGCGTGGGGGCCAATGTCCACGCCACCCGTGTGGACCTGCCGGACTATGGATTCCGTGCCTACGGCGCCGCGGTCGGGTTTCGTGACCGTGTCGAGCTCTCCTATGCGCGCCAGGCGTTCGACACCGGTTCGACCGGCGTGAAGCTGGGCCTTGGCGACGGGTTCACCTTCCGGCAGGACGTGGTGGGAGCGAAGCTCCGCATCCTGGGCGACGCGCTCTACGATCAGGACAGGCTCCTGCCCCAGGTCGCGGTCGGCGTGCAGTTCAAGCACAACAACCAGGGCGCGGTGATCCGGGCGGTCGGCGGCAAGGACCACAACGGGATCGACTACTATGTCGCGGCCACCAAGATCCTGCTGAACGAGAGCCTGGTGCTGAACGGAACGGTTCGCCTCACCAAGGCCAACCAGACGGGCCTGCTCGGCTTTGGCGGTGACGGGGACGATGGCTATTCGGCCCAGTTCGAGGGCTCGGCCGGCTACCTGGTCTCCAAGCGCCTTCTGGTCGGGGCCGAGTACCGCTCCAAACCCGACAATCTGGGCTTCGCCGCGGAGAACGACTGGGTCGACGTGTTCGCGGCCTATGCGGTCAACAAGCACCTGTCGGTCACGGTGGCCTACGCGGATCTTGGCGACATCGCCGGTTTCGAGGACCAGCGCGGGCTTTATGTTTCGCTGCAGGCCGGCTTCTAGGAGCGAAAAATGACCATCCGCGCCCTGATTGTCTGCCTCTCGCTCGCCGCCGCCACGCCGGTGGTCGCCCAGGAAGAGACGCCGGTCGACCCGTACGTCCAGTCCAACGCCAACGCCGGCGCCGCGCCCTTCGCCGGGGATGCGGTGCTGGCGGCCTTTCACGGGCGCGAGGGCGTGGGACGCATCGTCGACGACCTGGTTGATCGCAGCATCGCTGACCCGCGCATCGCCGAGATCTTCAAGGCCACAGACCTGGTTCGCCTGCGCCGCACCCTGAAGGAACAGATCGCCTATCTGCTGGGGGCTCCGGTGGACTACACCGGTCGCGACATGCGGAGCGTCCACAGGGACCAGGGCGTGAACACCGCCGAGTTCAACGCCCTGGTGGAGAACCTGCAGGCGGCGATGGACAAGGAGGGCGTGCCATTCCGCGCCCAGAACCGGCTCCTGGCCAAGCTCGCCCCCATGAAGCGCGACGTGGTCGTTCGCTAGGCGAGGCCCAGGCCGTAGGGCCGGTAGGGCCCGGCGATGAGCTGTTCGAACACGCCCATGCCGGTCTGAGGGGCCTCGCCCGGCAGGCTCATGGTCACCCGGCTGAGCGCCTGGATATGGATGTTCTCGGGCGCGGCCATGTCGACGGTCGCAAGGTCGATGTCCTCGCGCTGCACCACCAGCTCGCCCTTGTAGCCGCCGTGCCGCCACTCAGGATGCCCGTAGCCGATGCCGCGCATCAGGAAGGTGAGGAACGGCTGGAACCGGATGCTGGCCGAGCCCTGGGCCAGCGGCACGTTGAGCGTCCCGCCCCTGGCGTGGCGCGTCCCGGCGATCAGGGCGACGTCCTCCATCACCGCATGCTCGGTTTCGTGGAAGCCGTCGGGCCCGGCGCCGTCGGGGGCGATCACCGCCCGGGTGTTCCAGGCCGTGCCGTCCGGGTCGGCGTTGATGTGGAAGAAGACGCTGCGGTCGGCGAAGTTGAGCGGGGTCCATTGCCAGAAAAACCCCGTGATGGTCTGGGGAACGGCTGGTTGCGGGTCGGGCGCGCCCACCGGCCGAACGCCCCAGGATCGGTCGCGCGTGCCCACCGTGCCGGCGGCGAGTTCCTTGCGCACCCCGTCGATCTCGATCCAGCCCGTTGCGCGGACATTCTGTGTCAGGCGGGTGTAGTCCATGAAGGCGCGCGGTCCGTTGCGGCGGATGAAGCGCGGCTCCTCGATGGGGAAGGTGCGGCCCTCGAAGACGATCTCGGCGGCGAAGCCGTTCGACGGCTCGACGACCACCTTCAGCTTCTGCAGCGGCTCCAGCACCTCGATGCGGATCGGGCCGCAGGTGAGGTCCATGCGCTCCATGTGCAGCACGCGGCTGGCGTGCAGGCAGTACTGAACGCCGTCGCGAACTACGGAGAAATGCGCGTCGGCGATGTTCAGGTGCGGATAGACCCCGAAGGCGGCGGCGAAGAACTCCGTCCCGTCGGGATCGTAGCCGTTGAAGAAGTAGCGATCGTAGAAATTGCGGTCGGTTCCGGAGAAGGCGATCGGCTCGGGCGTCTGGTGGATCGGGAAATCGTCGGCCTTGGTCAGCATGGGGGGCGTCCTCCGGAGCGGCGATCCAGGTTCTTGTATTGCGACCGCACGTGTCGGCGCAGTATCAAGTGAACAAAGATATCAAGACAAGGGAGGACGCTCTGCTCTTACGCCACGTAAGCTTACGTGGCGTCTTCGAGGGGCCGAGCGACGCGAATGAGCGCCAAAAACTTTCGTATTCCAGACGACCACGCCGCGGTCCTGGTCGATCCGGCCGCCTACGCCGACGGCCGCATCCATGAAACCTATGCCTGGCTGCGCGCCAACAACTCGCTGGGCCGCGCCGAGATCGAGGGGGTGGATCCGTTCTGGGTCGCCACCAAGCATGCCGACATTCTCGAGATCAGCCGCCAGAACGCGCTTTTCGCCAATGGGGTGAGGTCGCCGACCCTGGTCAGCCAGGCGGTGGACGCCAAGGTCCGCGAGATGACCGGCGGCAGCCCGCACCTGCTGCGCACCCTCATCCACATGGATGCGCCCGACCACATGAAATACCGGGTCCTGACCCAGGCTTGGTTCCTGCCGCAGAACCTCCGCAGCATGGAGGACCGCATCCGCAGGATCGCCCGCGCCGCGGTCGACAAGATGGCCGCCAAGGGCGGTCGGTGCGACTTCGTCAGCGAGGTGGCCCTGCACTATCCCCTGCACGTGATCATGGAGATCATGGGCGTGCCGGAAGAGGACGAGGGCCGCATGCTGATGCTGACCCAGGAGCTGTTCGGCGCCGCCGATCCGGAGCTGGGCCGCAAGCCGAAGGACGAGAGCCCCACCGCCCAGATCGAGACCGGCGTGCTCACCGACTTCATCGCCTATTTCACCCGGTTCTCGGAGGGCAAGCGGGCCAATCCGAGCGACGACCTGGGCAGCCTGATCGCCAATTCGCAGATCGACGGCCAGCCGATCAGCCACTTCGAGGCGATGAGCTACTACATCATCGTCGCCACCGCCGGTCACGACACCACCTCGTCCTCCACCGCCGGGGCCATCTGGGGCCTGGCCGAGAACCCCGGCGAGTTCGCCAAGCTCAAGGCCGACCCCTCGCTGATCCCGGGCCTGGTGGATGAGAGCATCCGCTGGATCACCCCGGTGAAGACCTTCATGCGCACCGCCACCGAAGACACCGAGCTCGCTGGCCGGTCGCTGTCGAAGGACGACTGGCTGATGCTCTGCTACGCCTCGGGCAATCGCGACGAGGAGGTGTTCGACGATCCCAACGCCTTCCGCGTCGACCGCAAGGCCAATAAGCACCTGGCCTTCGGCTATGGCGCTCACGTGTGCCTGGGCCAGCACCTGGCCAAGATGGAGATGCGGATTCTCTGGGAGGAGATGCTGCCGCGCCTGAAGAGCATCGAGCTCGCCGGTGAGCCCAAGCAATCGCTGGCCGTGTTCGTCAACGGTCCCAAGACCCTGCCCATCGCCTTCGAGATGGCTTGAGCGGCATGGCCTCGCCGCTGGAGACGCGGCTGGCGGCCTATATCGCCGGCCGCATGCCGGGGGTCGCGGAGGTGGCGGTCGACAGCCTGACCCGCATCTCCGGCGGCGCCTCGCGCGAGACCTACCGCTTCCGCCTGAGCTGGCGCGACGCGGAAGGCAGGGCGCTCGAGCGCAAGCTGATCCTCCGCCGCGATCCCCCCGCCTCGCTGATCGACACCGAGCGGCGGATCGAGTTCGAGGCCTATCGCGCCTTCTTCGGCTCGGTCGTGCCGGTGCCCGAGATGCTGTGGCTGGAAGAGGCCGACGCGGCCCTGGACCACCCGTTCTTCATCGCCGAGGAGATCGCGGGGTTCCAGGCCTCGCCCGGCCTGCTTTGGGCCGAGCCCTATGCGGCGAACCTGGAAGCCCTGGCGCAACGCAAGTGGACGATCCTGGGCGAGATCGCCAAGGCCGATCCCGCCGCCGTCGGCCTGGACCAGGTGATGGAGCCGGTGGCGTCCGACGCCTGCTGGAATCGCGAGCTCTCCTATTGGGAAGGCGTGCTGGACGAGGACGAGGCCGAACCCCTGCCGATCATCCGCGCGGCGATTCGCTGGCTGCGCGCCAACCCGCCGCCGCCGCCGCGCAAGGTGGGCGTGGTGCATGGCGACTACCGCACCGGCAACTTCCTCTATGACGAACAGGGCGTCATCCACGGGATCCTGGACTGGGAGATGGCTCATCTGGGCGACCCGCTGGAGGACCTGGGCTGGAGCCTCAACCCGGTCTGGTCGTTCGGTCGCGGCCTGGCCGGCGGTCTGGTCCCGCGCGAAAAGGCCATCGCCATCTGGGAAGCCGCCAGCGGCATGGCCGCCGACCCGGCGGCGCTGCACTGGTGGGAGCTGTTCAACTGCGTGAAGGGCCAGGCGATCTGGGTCTCCTCGGCCCGCGCCTGGATCGACGGCGGCAACCGCGAGCCCATCATGGCCTATCCGCCCTGGGCCCTGCAGAACGCCCAGGACCGCGCGGCGCTGAAAGTGATGGGCCGGCTATGAAACCCGATGTCCCCGCCGTCCTGGCCGAGACCGCCGCCCTGATGGTGCGCAACGCTGCGCCGGACGTGCCCCCGGCCGAGCGGGCGGGGGCCTTGGGCCTGTCCGCCGCCCTGCTGGGCTTCGCCGCCCAGGCCTGGGACGGAGCGGCCCACAACCTCGTCCAGGAGAACCGCGCCATCCGCACCCTGCTGGGCGAGGCCGGATCGGACGAGGACCTGCATCTCTCGGTCCTCTCCGCGGAGAACGACCGCCTGCGCGCGACGCTGATCGCCCTGCACACCGAGGTCGAAGGCAAGGACCCGGCGAGGGAGGCCGCCATCTGGGCCGAACTGGTGGCGTCCACCGAACGCCGGTTGGTCGCCGGATCGCCGGTGTAGTCAGAGAGTCAAAGTCCCCCTCAGTCAGCTTCGCTGACAGCTCCCCCAGAGGGGGAGCATCTGTGACAGCGCAAACCCGGATCCTCCCCAGCGCGCAGCGCGATTTGGGGGAGGTGGCGCGTCGCCATCTTCGGCGACGTGGCGGAGGGGGTTGAAGCGCGCCGACCTAGCCACGGGCAGCCGTCACTGGCGTCAGGAAGGTCCGCTCCTCCGACAGGATGAAGCGTTTCTCCTGGGCCATGGCGAAGTTGGCGGCTCCGGCCGAGTCGGTCTTGAGCCGGGCGCGATAGGCCTCGTAGGCCGCCAGGTTCTCGAATGAGATCAGGGCGTGGGCGATGTTGTTGGTCCCCTCGTGCGGCAACCAGTAGCCGAGCAGGTCGCCGCCGCAGGCCGGGATGATGGTCAACCAGTTTCGGGCATAGGCCTCGAAGGCGTCCCTCTGGAACGGGTCGATGACATAACGGATGGCGCAGGTGACGGTCATGGGATGCTCCGAGGGATCGCCGCCGTTCTAGCGGTGTGGGCGCCCTGCATGCTTCGACCTGGACCGAACTGTCGGCGGCGGGCCTGTGTTAGTCTTCCACGATGAGACTGGGTCCGGACATCGTGCGCATCGCCGCCCTGCTGGGGGACCCGGCCCGGGCCAACATGCTGGCGGCCCTGATGGGCGGCCAGGCGCTGACCGCCGGCGAACTGGCCCGTGAGGCTGGGGTGACGCCGCAGACCGCTTCCAGCCATCTGGCGAAACTCGCCGACGGCGGGCTGCTCGTCGCTCGGCGCCAGGGCCGTCACGCCTATTTCGCGCTGGCGGGCCCGGAAGTCGCCGATCTGCTGGAGACGCTGATGGGGCTCGCCGAGCGGGCCGGCCACCAGCGGGTACGTCCGGGGCCGAGGGAGCCCGCCCTGCGAATGGCGCGGGTCTGCTACGATCATCTGGCCGGGGAGCTGGGGGTGGCCCTGCTGGACAGCCTGACGGACCGCGCCCTGATCGAGGATCGCGAGGGCTCGCTCAGCCTGACCGTGGAGGGCGCGGGCTTCATGCGGGCCCTCGGCGTGGAGACGGCTGGATTGGCCCGCGGGCGCCGGCCGCTCTGCAAGGCCTGCCTCGACTGGAGCGTGCGGCGCAGCCATCTGGGCGGCGCGCTCGGCAAGGCTCTGCTGGACCAGGTCTACGCCAGGGGCTGGGCGCGCCAGGTCGCGGGCAGTCGGGTGGTCAGCTTCTCAGCGCCGGGCCTGGCGGCCTTCAAGGCCGCGTTTCACTCACCCCCATGAGCGCAGGATCTCGAGCGTTCGCGCGTCCGGCCCCTTGAACCAGCGATCGATCGCCCTGGGAAAGGCCGGCTCATGCGGCGCCACGGCCTCGAACAACGTCATGGACGAGTGGAACTTGAGATGGTCGGGATATCCAAACAGATCCTGGACCGACGCTGCGGGCGCATGGATTGCGACGTTCGTTAAGTTGATCAGTCGGTCACGCAGCACCGAGTGGGTAAGGTAGGCCCTGGCCTCCGCCCGTGATCGGATGGCGTAGCGAACGGCCATGGGGCTATGGCCCAGGCCCGCCACCTGCGGAAACATGAACCACATCCAGTGGGTCGTCTTGCGCCCAGCCTTGAGCTCATCGCATGCGTCCTCGAAGACGTCGGCCTGTGCTTCCAGGAACCGGGACAGGTCGAAGGGGTCGAGATTGCTCACCTGTCCATCCTATGAGGCGCCTCCGCGCCTCGACAAGACGGCCCCGGTCGGCTTTGCTGCGCCGCCCTCCTATTCCGGAGGGCCATGATTCAACGATTTTGATTGGGGACGATTTCCACATGCCGAGGATGGCGCCTGAACCTACGCCCGAGACCCAGCATTTCTGGGACGGAACCGCCCGGGGCGAACTGCTCCTGCAGCGCAACAAGCAGACCGGCGAGGCCTATTTCCCGCCGCGTCCGTTCTGCCCGAAGACCGGCTCTCGCGACGTCGAGGTCTTCAAGGCCTCCGGCCGCGCGACCCTCTATTCCTACGTGATCAACGCCCGCCCGCGCCCCGACATGGGGACCGAGCCGCATTCGATCGCCGTGGTGCAGCTGGAGGAAGGTCCGCGGATGATGACCAACATCGTGGGCTGCCCGCAGACCCCCGAGGCCCTGGTCCTCGACATGCCGCTCGAGGTCGTCTTCGAGAAGATCAGCGACACCATCTCGCTGCCCCTGTTCCAACCGGCCAAGGGCTGAGGCGAGACCATGAAACAGAATTCCGTTGCGGTCGTCGGGGCCGCCGAAACCACCAAGATGGGCAAGATTCCGGACGTCTCCGTGATCGGCCTGCACGCGGACGCCGCGCTGAACGCCATGAAGGACGCGGGGCTCAACCCGTCCGACATCGACGGCGTGGCCTGCGCCGGCATCTCGCCGGTCGAGCTGGCTCACTATCTGGGCATCACGCCCACCTATGCCGACGGCACCAGCGTCGGCGGCTGTTCCTTCATGCTGCACGTCCGCCACGCGGCCGCCGCCATCAATGAAGGCCTGTGCAAGACCGTGCTGATCACCCACGGGGAATCGGGCCGCTCGCGGGTCGGCGCCGGGGGCTTCGGCCGTTCGCCGTCCAGCCTGATGGGCCAGTTCGAAATGCCCTACGGCGTCACCAGCCCGCCGACGATGTTCACCATCCCGGTGCTTCGCTACATGAAGACCTACGGGGTGACCGAGCAGGACCTGGCCATGGTCGCCGTCGTCCAGCGGGAGTGGGCCGCGCTCAATCCGCGCTCCAGCTTCAAGGACCCGATCACCGTCGACGACGTGCTCAATTCGCCGATGATCGCCTGGCCGTTCCGCATGCTGATGTGTTGCCTGGTGACCGACGGCGGCGGGGCCCTGATCCTCACCAGCGCGGACCGGGCCAAGGACTTCCCGAATAAGCCGGTCTACGTGCTGGGCACGGGCGAAAGCGTCGAGACGCCGCTGGTCAGCCAGATGGAGGACTTCAACACCTCCAAGGCCTTCCGCGTCTCGGGCAAGAAGGCCTTCGACGAAGCCGGGATCAAGCACGACGACGTCGACCACCTTATGATCTACGACGCCTTCGCCCACCTGCCGCTCTACGGCCTGGAGGACCTGGGCTTCTGCAAGCCCGGCGAGGCCAAGGATTTCATCAATGGCCGCAACACCGCCATCGGCGGAAAGCTGCCGCTGAACACCAACGGCGGCGGGCTCTCCTACATGCACTCCGGGATGTACGGCATGTACGCTTTGCAGGAGTCGGTGCGCCAGCTCCGGGGCGTCGCACCGGCCCAGGTGAAGGACGCCAAGATCAGCGTCTGCCACGGGGTGGGAGGTATGTTCGCCGCCTCGGGGACGATCATCTTCTCGAACGAAAAAGGCTAGGTTTTCCGCCTCTTACCGCACCTTATGCTGCGCAGCATGAGGTGCAGCAATTTCGCCCTCCCAGGCTTGGCCCGGGAGGGCGATTTCGTAGGCGGTCAGCCGCCATGCTATAGGGCTCGAGATGGGGCGGATCACAGGCTTGAGAACGGGCGCGGCCCTGATCCTCGCGATCGGGCTGGCCGTCCTGCAGGCCTCGGCCGCGCGGGCCCAGACCCCGCGCGCGCCGGACTTGACCCTGACCGGGACCCTCACCGGCGCGGCGCATGAGACCTATACGGAGGTTCCGTTCAAGGTCCCGGACGGCGTCGAGCGGATCACCGTCGAGTTCACCTACGCCGGCAAGGCCGACCGCTCGGTCATCGACCTGGGTCTGCGCGATCCCGAACGGTTCCGCGGGTGGAGTGGGGGCAACAAGTCCAGCTTCACCCTGGCCGAGAGCGACGCCACGCCGTCCTACCTGCCGGGACCGTTGAAGGCCGGGACCTGGAGACTGGTGCTGGGCGCGCCGAACATCCGCAAGGCCGCGCGCGCCGACTATGGCGCCAGGATCTGGTTCGACCGGAAGGGCCAGCCGTTCGCGGGCTTCTCGGCCGCGCCTCTGGCCAGTGGCGAGCGCTGGTGGCGCGGCGACCTGCACATGCACACCGGCCACTCGGACGGGTCCTGCCTGTCGCGCAAGGGGATGAAGGTCCCGTGCCCGGTGTTCAAGACCGCCGAGGCCGCCGCCGCCCGCGGCCTCGACTTCATCGCCATCACCGACCACAACGCCACCTCTCACCTTGAGGCCATGCGCGAGCTGGCGCCCTATTTCGACGACCTCCTGCTGATCCCCGGCCGGGAGGTCACCACCTTCTACGGCCACGCCAACCTGTTCGGCCCGACGGCCTTCGTCGACTTCCAACTAGGCGGCGCCCGTGCGCCGTCGATGGACACGATCCTCGACCAGGCGAAGACGGCCGGCGGGATGGTGTCGATCAATCATCCCGGCCTGCCCTCGGGCGAGGCCTGTATGGGCTGCGGCTGGACCGCCAAGGACACCGATTTCTCGCGCATCGCGGCGATCGAGGTCGTGAACGGCGGGCTCGCCGAGGGGCCGCTCTCGGGCGTCGGCTTCTGGGAGGCGCGGCTTAACGCCGGCCATCGGATCACCGCGGTCGGCGGCTCGGACAACCACGACGCCACCTTGCCGCCCGACAAGGCGCCGGCCATCGGCGTGCCGACCACCGTGGTCCGCGCCCCGGAGCTGAGCCAGGCCGCCATACTGGCGGCGATCGGGCGGGGCCATGTGTTCCTCGACCTGGCCGGCACCCCCGACCGGCTCCTGGAGGTCCGCGCGGTCTCCGGCGGAGCTCAAGCCGAGATGGGCGACGCTCTGGCCGCTCCGGCCGGGGCGAGGGTTCGAGTCGAGGTCCATGTCGTGGGCGTCGACGGCGGATCGCTGTCGCTGGCGGGGAACTCCGGCGCGGCGCCCACCGGCCTGATCCTCGCCGGGCGCGACGTGACCAGGACCTTCGATTTCATCGCCGATGGCCGCGCCTCGTGGCTGCGCGTGGACGTCCGCGGCGCCGACGGACGGCTGCTCCTGCTGGGCAATCCGATCTACTTCAACGCCGTCCCCTAGCGGCTGTTCGACGCGCCCCGACAGTCTGAAACTCTTCTTAACCCTGTCGGGCCTATGCCAGTCCCAACGTACTTTGTCGGGAACATCATGGGGCTGAATCCGGAATCCCGCGCCCGCTTCAATCTCGAGCGCGCCTCGGTGTTGCTGCTCGAGGATTCGACCATGGGCATGAGCATCCTGGTGCAGATTCTGACGGGTTTCGGCGTCAGGACGCTTCACCGCTGCGAGAACGTCGAAGAGGCGCAGGCCACGGTCCAGAAGGTCGAGCTCGACCTGGTGATCGCCGACTCCCTGGGGGCCGGCGGCGAGGGCTATGACTTCGTCAAATGGCTGCGCCAGAGCCGCATCGAGCCCAACTGCTTCGCCCCGGTCCTGCTCACCGCCGGCCACACGCCGCGCGACGCGGTGTCCAAGGCGCGCGACTGCGGCGCCCACTTCATCATGGCCAAGCCCCTGACCCCGATCACGGTCCTGGAGCGGATCCTCTGGATCTCGAAGGAGGGCCGGCGCTTCGTCGAGTGCGACACCTATATGGGGCCTGACCGGCGCTTCAAGAACGAGGGCGTGCCGCCCGGAACGGTCGGCCGCCGCCGCGACGACCTGCCCCCCGTGGTCGGCGAGGCCGAGACCCCCAACATGGAACAGGACGTCATCGACGGTCTCATGAAGACGCGACGGGTGGAACTGTGAGCGCTGTCCGAATCCACATCCCGCCGGTCCGACTGGCCAAGCTGCTGCGCACGCCGGGCGGCCTGCCGGTCGCCGAGGCGGTTCAGCGGGCCGGCGCCGGCCTGGAAAGCCTCAAGGGCGAGTGCCTCACCGAGCTGCAGTCGGTGCTGGAGGCGGCCGAGGGCTGCGCCGCCCGCGCCGGCGCCACGTACGACCCGGCCCTGCTGGACGAACTCTACGCCATCGTGGCCACCCCGATCGGCATTCCCAGCGTCTGCGGCCTGGCCTCGGTGGACACCGCTCTGATCAGCCTCTCGGACCTGTTGGACTATCTGAAGGGCCAGGAACGCTGGGACGCCAACGCCGTGGCCGTCCACCTGCGCGCCTTCCGCCTGCTGCTGCACACCGAGGGCGCGGCCGACGCCGCAGGCGCCCAGGCGGTCCTGGCCGGCCTGCGCAAGGTCAGCCAGCGCTACGCCCGGCCCGAGACCGCGGCGGAGTAGGGCTAACTCCGGTCGGATTTGTCCTACGGATTGAGCCGGTCGGTGATGGTCCACAGGCCGTCGACCACCGACTTCAGCGACGCCGGATCCTCGCCGTCCTTGGTCCACAGCAGGCGCAGGGCGCTGACATGGACCCCGATGCTCGTCCAGTCGGCGCGTTTGTGCGTACGCTGACGATCCACCAGTTCGCACAGGCTGTAACAGGCGTCGCACAGCACGCGCTTGTTGAACAGGCCGGCGATGTCGAGGATGGTCGAACCCTCCTCATAGACGCTGTCGAGGGAGGCCGTACGCTCCTTGCACATGACTTCCAGGCGGCCGATCATTCCGCCGAGCGACTTCATGGCGTCGCCGGCGTGGGCGGCGAGTTCGCGCTGAGCGCGTTCGCTGGCCAGGCCCGCGGTCATGCCGCCCGGGCGGGCGACCTGTTCGGTGAGGCGATACTTGACCTTGAGGAACTCTGGGTCGCTCACAGCTGCACCTTCGCGGGTCTCATCAACATATCGATATCCGACTGATCGAGGTTCGGGTCCTTGGCGGCGCCGACATGGGTCGACAGGTCGTCTTTGCGGCGGCCCTTGACGCCCAGCGGAGGCCCGAGGTTCTTGAAGCGCCGGTCGGGGCCGACATAGCCCTCGGCCACCACCATCTGGCGTTCGTCCTTGGCCACCCAGAAGACGCGCTGCAGCAGCACTTCTGGGGTGAATGGCTTGGAGACCACGAAGTTCGCCCCGGAATCGCGGCTCTTCTCGACCACGGTCCTGGCGGCGTGGCCGGTCAGCATGATGACGGGGGTGAACTTCGCCGCATCCGGCGACTCGCGTCGCAGCCATTGGACGAAGTCGTAGCCGTCCATGTCGGGCATGGTCGAGTCGATGACGATCAGGTCGAGTTCCTGCGTCTTGACCACGTGCATGGCCTCGGCGCCGGAACCGCACTTGAACTGCTTGCGCACACCGAAGCCGCGGAACATCGCCGTCAGGGCCTCAAGGGCCTGGGGATTGTCGTCGACCAGCAGGACCACCGAGCGGTCCAGGTTGATGCGGATCTGCGAGTCGAGGGCCATGGGGGATTGGCCTTGCTAAAAGAGGTCTAGATCGCCGGCGTCGGCCTTGGTGCGCGAGGGAGCCTCGCGTGTCGACTGGGCCAGCCGATTGGCGAGGTCGCCCAGGGTGACGCCGGCCACGGCGTCGGTCAGGTCATAGTCGCCGCTCTGCGCCTGGGCGGAGAGCTTGCGGGTGAAGGTCGCGAGGGCCGCCAGGTGCTGGGTCAGCACGTCGACGGTCTGGGCTTCTTCCAGGGCGATGGCCAGCGGCTCGCCGCGGCTGGCGCGCACGAGCAGGGTGACAAGCGTCTCCAGCCGATCGCACAGCTCGCCGGCATGCTCCAGCTCGACGGCGATGGACGCCAGGACCTCGGGGGTCTGGATGGCGGCGGCGGTTCGCGTCATCAAAACAACTCCACAGACCCTTCGTCCTCGACCGGCTCGGGCTTGATCCGCACAGGATCGCGCAGACGGGTTAGCTCGGCGTTATCAGTGACGGTTCTTTGTTGGGCCCGTCCCGTGGTCGGCCAGTACTGGACCCGCCGGGCCTGCAGCCCGCCGAGACTGGAACCCACCACTGGAATCCCTTCGTCGCGAAGGAATTTCTCGGCGAAGGCCACGTTCGAGGCGCCCACGTCGGAGAGCCCGCCGAACATCCTCGCGCCACCGAAAAGTTTTGCTTCCAACCGCTCGCGCCGCGCCCCGGAGCGCAGGAGCTCGTTGATCAGCAGTTCCATGGCGTAGGCGCCGTAGCGCCGGCTCTCGTTGTCGACGCCGTCTGCCTTGCCCTCCGGAAGCAGGAAGTGGTTCATCCCCCCGACCCCGGTCTTGCCGTCGCGCATGCATACGGCCACGCACGATCCGAGGATCGTGGTCAGTAGGACATCGGGATCGCAGGAGATGGCGTGCTCACCCTGCACGACATGGATCCGCTTGCCTGGCCGCTTGGAGACGTTTTCAACGATCATGTGAGGGGGCCGAACACCGCTTCGATTTTTTCTTTTAGGGTTTGGGTGGTGAACGGCTTCACCAGGTAGTTGTTGACGCCGAACTGCACGGCCCGCTGCACAAGCTCGCGGTCGGCGCGGCCGGTCAGCATGATCACCGCGGTCTTGGAGGTCGGTCCGTGGGCGCGGATGGCGCGCAGCAGGCCAAGCCCGTCCAGCTTGGGCATGTTGAAGTCGGTGATCACCAGGTTCACCGGAGCGCTTAGCAGGTTGCGCAGGGCCTCTTCCCCATCCGGGGCTTCGCGCGTCTGAGTGATGCCCAGGGCATGCAGGCTCGTCCGAATCAGCGAGCGCATGGTCTGTTGATCATCGACAATCAGGGTCTTGATCGTGACGGCGGCGGGCATCAGGAAGCGCTCCTCTGGGATTCTGCGGCCGCGCAGAGGTTTAGAATGGCGGGGCCCATCCGAGACAGGCCCACTTGTTTGTCGACAGCCCCCAGCTCGAAGGCGACCCGGGGCATGCCGTAGACCACGCAGGACGGCTCGTCCTGGCCCAGGGTGCGGGCGCCGGCCTTCTTCATGGCCAGCAGGCCCTGGGCGCCGTCGCGGCCCATGCCCGTGAGGATGACACCGACCGAGCGGCGGTTCAGCTTGGCGATCGACTCGAACAGCACATCGACCGACGGGCGGTGGCCGTTCACCGGTTCGCCGTCGCGCAGCCGGATCACGGGGTGGGAGGAGGAGGCGATCTCCATGTGCGCATCGCCGCCTGGGGCGATGTAGACGTGGCCCGGCTGCAGGCGGTCGCCGTCCTGGGCCTCGGTGACGTGGGCGCCGGAGATGCGGTCAAGCCGCGCGGCGAAGCTCTTGGTGAAGGTGGCCGGCATGTGCTGGGTGATCACGGTCGGCGGGCAGGTCTCGGGGAAGGCGCCCAGGATGGTCATCAGGGCCTCGACCCCGCCGGTCGAGGAGCCCAGGGCCAGGATGGTGTCGGAGGCGCGATAGGAGGCGTCGCGCTCCACCGGCGCCGCCGGGCCGCCATAGGGCTTCACCCGGGCCTTGGCCGCGGTCTTCACCTTGGCGGTGAGGTCGGCGAAGGCCTGCTGGACGGTGACGCCGCCCACCGGCTTGGCCACGCAGTCCACCGCCCCCAGCTCGAGGGCCTGCAGGGTGATCTCGGCGCCCGACTGAGTCAGGGTCGAGACCATCACCACCGGCGTCGGCCTCAGGCGCATGATCTTTTCCAGGAAATCGAGGCCGTTCATGTGCGGCATCTCGATGTCCAGGGTCACCACGTCCGGATTGAGCTTCTTGATCTGCTCACGCGCCTCGATGGCGTCGTTGGCGAAGCCCAGGACCTCGATGTCGGGGTCGCGCTTCAGCGCCGCCCCGATCAATCCGCGCATGGTGGCGCTGTCGTCGACCACGAGAACGCCAATGGTCATCGGCCGGCCCTCAGCGAATAGGTGGTGAGGCCAGTGGTCTCGAAGATCTTGGTGGCGGGGCCGGTGACCCGCTCTGAGTGGCCGATATAGAGGGTGCCGCCGGGTTCCAGCATGGGCGCGAAACGCGTCCAGATGCGCTCCTGGGTCGGCTCGTCGAAATAGATCACGACGTTGCGGCAGAAGATGGCGTCGAACTTGCCGCGCATGGGCCAGTCGCCGATCAGGTTGAGCTCGCGGAACGAGACCAGGCGGCGCAGCTCGTCGGCCACTTCCCAGCCGCCGGCCGCCTTCTTGAACCACTTGCGGCGCAGTTCCAGCGGCACGGGCGCCACGGCGTCCTCGCGGTAGATCCCGGCCTTGCCCTCGGCGACCATGTTGGGGTCGATGTCGGTGGCCAGGATCTTCACGTCCAGGTTGGCCGCCTCGGGCAGGGCCGCCAGGACCGTGATGGCCATGGAGTAGGGCTCCTGGCCGTTGGAGCAGGCGGCCGACCACAGGCGGATGCGTCCGCCCTTCCGAGCCTTGTCGACCAGCTTGGGCATGACCACGTCGCGCAGGTGGTCGAAATGGTGCGGCTCGCGGAAATAGCGGGTCACGTTGGTGGTGAGCGCGGCCATCATGGCCTGGCGCTCGTCGACGCCCTGAGAACCCTCCACCAGGGCGCAATAGTCGCGGAAGGAGCGCAGGCCCAGCGAGCGCAGGCGCTTGGCCAGTCGCGAATAGACCAGCGCCGCCTTGCCCTCGGCGAGCGCGATGCCCGCATGGCTGTGGAGGATCTGGGCAATCTTGTTGAAGTCGTCGGTCGTGAACAGGAACTCGCCCTCGACGAGTCCGGATCCGCCTCTGCGGGTATCTGGCGAAGTGCTCATGCGGCCTCCGCCTCGGTCTCGGGCAGCACGCGGTCGAGCGAGATCAGGCTCACCATGCGCCCGTCGATGGCGAACAGGCCCTTCACGAAGGTCTTGACCTGGTCGCAGGCGACGTCGGGCGTCGGCTGCACCATGTCGTCGCTCATATTGATGATGTCGCTCACCGCCTCGACCAGCAGGCCCAGGGTGCGGCCGCCGACGCTCACCACCATGATCACGTGGCGGGCGGTCGGTTCGGTGGTGGCCAGGCCAAGGCGCGCGCCCAGGTCGACGATCGGCAGCACGGCGCCGCGAAGGTTGATCACGCCCTTCATGTAGGACGGGGTGCGGGGCAGGGGCGTGCAGGCGGTCCAGCCGCGGATCTCGCGCACCTGCATGATGTCGACGCAGAATTCCTGGTCGCCGATGCGGAAGGCGATCAGTTCGCGCCGGGCGCCGGCGGTATGGCTCAGGGTGTCGATCATGCTCATCCAGCCATTCGCTTCTCGGCGCGGGGCGGGGCCTTCCGCCGGTGTTGGGTGGTGACCAGCGCGTCGACGTCGAGGATCAGGGCGACGCGGCCGTCGCCGAGGATGGTGGCCGCGGCGATGCCATCGATCTGCTGGTAGTTGGCTTCCAGGCTCTTGATCACCACCTGGCGCTGGCCCTGGATCGCCTCGACCAGCAGGGCGGCCTTGCCGCCGCCTTCGCTTTCCACCAGCACGGCGACGCCCTGGCCGGGGGGCAGGGCGGTCTCACGGAAGCCCAGCGCCACGCCGACGTCGATCAGCGGCACGAAGGTTTCGCGGATGCGGATCACTGCGTCCTTGCCGCCCACGAAGTGGACGTCCTCGGCGCGGGGGGTCAGGCTCTCGATGATCGCCGACAGCGGGGCGACCAGGGTCTGTTCGGCGGCGGTCACCACCATGCCGTCCAGCACCGCAAGGGTCAGCGGCAGGGACATGGTGAACTTCGAGCCCTTGCCGGGCTCCGACGAGATGGTGATGCGCCCGCCCAGGCCCTGGATGGAGCGGCGGACCACGTCCATGCCGACGCCGCGGCCGGAGATATCGGAAATGGTGTCGGCAGTGGAGAAGCCGGGCAGGAAGATCAGGTTGTCGACTTCCTCGTCGGACAGCACCGCGTCCTCGGCGATCAGGCCGCGCTCGATGGCGATACCGCGGACCCTCGGGCGGTTGATGCCGCGCCCGTCGTCCTGCAGCTCGATGACGATGCGGCCGCCGCGATGCAGGGCGCGCAGGCGCACCACGCCCTCGGCCGGCTTGCCCGCGGCGATGCGGCCTTCCGGATCTTCCAGGCCGTGGTCGATGGCGTTGCGCAGCATGTGGGTGATCGGGTCGGTCAGCCGCTCGATCACCGTCTTGTCGACCTCGGTGCCCTCGCCTTCCATCACCAGCTTGACCCGCTTGCCGGTCATGTCGGCGACTTCGCGGGCGAGGCGCGGCATGCGCTGGAACACGCTTTTCACCGGCTGGGCGCGGATGGCCATGACGCTGTCCTGGATCTCCCGGGTCAGCAGTTCGAGGTCTTCAAGGCCCAGCGCGACATTGGACGAGCGGGCCAGGCCGCTTTCCATCACTTGCTGGGACAGCATGGCCTGCTGGATGACCAGCTCGCCCACGGCGTTGATCAGGCGGTCGACCCGGTCGAGGTCGACGCGGATGGTGGCGGTAGGGACGATGGCCTGGCCGCCGGCGTTCGCGGCGGGCGGCGCGGCCTTGGCGACGGGCGCGGCCACGGCCTTTGGAGCGGCCGGCGCGATCGGCGCCTGGGCCTTGGCGATCAGGGCCGCGACGTCGAGATCGGCGGCCGGTTCCGGGGCCACGACGGCCTCCGGCTCGGGCGCGGCCTCGGAAGTGGGCGCCTCGCCGGCCACGCGGGCCAGCAGGGCGGCGATGTCGAGGGGGGCGTCGGCGCTGGCCGCGGCCAGGGCGTCGTCGGACAGGTCGGACGAGGGCGGCGGCGGTGCGGCCTTGCCGTCCGCCGGCTCAATGGTCAGGTCGCAGTCGTCCTCGACGAACTCGAACACCTCGCGGATCGTGGCCTCGTCGGCCTCGGTGGTCAGCAGGATGGTCCAGTGGAGATAGGCCGTCTCGGCCGAGAGCTGGTCCAGCGGCGGCAGGGTGTCGGCGTCCAGCCTGACGTCCATCTCGCCCAGCCGGGCCAGTTCGCGCAGCACCAGGCCGGATTCGTTGGCCTTGGCGTACATCTCCGACCTCGGCGCGAAGCCTATGCGCCAGACGCGCGCGCCGGAGACCGGCTCGGGCGCGAGGTCGGCCATGGGTTCGAAGGCGGACGGCGCCTGGTCCAGGGCCGGGGGATCGAAGGCCGGGGCGTCCTCGCCCTCGATGGCCACGGTCATCGGCACGAAGCCGAAGTCCTCGTCGCCGCCGAGATCGTCGTCGTCCAGCCCCTCGCCGCCGATCAAGGCCTTCATCTCGGAGAGGATCGGGGCTGAGCGGCCCTCGTCGACGGCGCCGCCGTCCCGGGCGGCGGCCACATGGTCGGCAAGGACGTCGAAGGCCCGCAGCAGGGTCTTGGCGACCTCGTCGGTCAGCTCCATCTTCCCCGACCGCAGGTCGTCCATCACCGTCTCGAAGACGTGGGCGAAACGGATCAGGTCCTCGAGGCCGAACGCGCCTGCGCCGCCCTTCACGGAGTGGACGGCGCGGAAGACGGCGTTGATCGTTTCACCGTCGGCGTCGCCCGCCTCCATGGCAAGCAGACCCTGCTCGGCGTCGGTCAGGAGTTCGTCGCACTCCTGAAAGAAGGTCTGCTTGATGCTCTCGAACGGATCCAACGGAACGCTCCGACAGGTGGCTTGGGCTAGGCGGCGACGCGGCGGACGGCTTCGACCAGCTTGACCGGATTGAACGGCTTCACGATCCAGCCGGTGGCGCCGGCCGCGCGGGCCCGTTCCTTCTTGGCGGCGTCGCTTTCCGTGGTCAGGACCAGGATCGGGGTGGCGCGGTGGTCGGGATTGGCCCGGACCCCCTCGATCACGCCGAAGCCGTCGAGCCGGGGCATGTTGATGTCGGTGATCACCACGTCGGCGCCGTTGGCCTTGAGGACCTCGAGGCCTTCGATGCCGTCAACGGCCTGGATGACGGTGTAGCCGGCCTGAACCAGGGCGTGGTTCAGCATTTCTCGCATCGTGCGGCTGTCGTCGATGGTCAGTACGGTCTTGCTCACGAGAGTCCCCCTTCGGGCTGGAATTGCAGCTCGGGGCCGCCAAACGCAGCCAACTGCTCTGAAAAGCCTGAAGACGGTTGATCCACCGTTAAGCAAACCCCGTCTTCAACCCAGATTTTTCGCGCCGACATCAAAACCTGCAGGCAAAGCCCGCCCAGGCGCGTCACCTGGGAGGCGTCCAGCGCCATCGGGCGACCTCGGAGGGCCATCAGCTCGGCGCGCAGCGGCTCGGCCGCCTGCAGGTCGAGGACCGGTGGCAGACTGACCTGGGCCGTAACGGCAAACTCAGACATCATACGCTTCCCTCTCAGACCGCTGACGTGCGGCGACCTAGAACTCTTCCCAACCATCCACGCTCGGCTCGACCCTGCGCGCCGCCGAACCCTGACGGCTCGTCCGCCGCATCTGCGGGGCGGGCGCGTGGGCGCGGGGCGCTGCGGCCTGCGGCTGGCCGATGCGGAACCGGGCGATGGATCCCGCCAGGGCCTCGGCTTCCGTGGCGAGGGAATGACTGGCGGCGGTCGACTGCTCGACCATGGCGGCATTCTGCTGGGTAACCTGATCCATTTGGTTAACAGCGGTGTTGACCTGTTGCAGGCCGACGGCCTGCTCCTGGGCGCTCGCGGCGATCTCGGTGACCAGGCTGTCGATCTCGGCCACACGGCCGACGATGCGGTCCAGGGCCTGGCCGGTTTCGCCCACCAGGCGCACCCCCTGGCCGACCTGCTGGGTCGAGGCCGAGATGAGCGTCTTGATCTCCTTGGCCGCTTCCGCCGAGCGTTGGGCAAGCGCCCGGACTTCGGAGGCCACGACCGCGAAGCCCCTGCCGGCGTCACCGGCCCGGGCCGCTTCGACCCCGGCGTTCAGCGCCAGCAGGTTGGTCTGGAAGGCGATCTCGTCGATCACCCCGATGATCTGGCTGATCTGCTGGGCCGACTTCTCGATCTCGCTCATGGCCGAGACCGCGTGGCGCACGACCTCGCCGGAGGTCTGAGCGTCGCCGCGCGCGGCCAAGACCACGTCGGAGCAGGCCTTGGCCCCGCCCGCGGTCTTGCGGACCGTGGCGGTGATCTCGTCCAGGGCCGCGGCGGTCTCCTCGAGGCTGGCGGCCTGCTGCTCGGTGCGCCGGGACAGGTCGTCGGCGGCGATGGAGATTTCGTCCGCGCCGGTACGGATGCCGCCGACATTGGTGACCACCACCGTCATGGCCTCCTGGAGCTGGCCGATGGCGGCGTTGAAGTCGCTCTGCAGCTTGACGTAGTCGGTCGGAAAGGTCCCGCCGATGCGATGGGTCAGGTCGCCCTGGCTCAGGTGATCCAGCCCCTCGGCCAGGCCCTGGACCACCAGCGCCTGTTCGCGCGCCGAGGCGGCGCGGGCGGCTTCATGGCGGTTGCGGTCGTCCTCGGCAGCCCTGCGCTCCTGGGCCGTCTGGCCTTCCAGGCGCAGCTTCTCCAGGCCCGCGGTCTTGAACACCGCCACGGCGTCGGCCATCTGGCCGACCTCGTCCTTGCGGCCCACGGCGGGGATGACAGCCTCGAAGTCGCCCTGGGCCAGCTTGCGCATGGCGGCGGTCATGGCGGTCACCGGGCGGGCGATGGTGCGGGTCAGGAGCCCGCCCAGGAACACGGCGATGGTCATGGCCAGGCCCAGGCCGAGCATCAGCCAGGTATAGGCGCTGCGGCTCGAGGCCACCTGCTGGGTTTGCAGGACGGCCAGCCTGGCCGTCTCGGCCTCCACCACGGCGTCCATGGCGTCTTCGGCCGGAGTGATCACGGT
Source organism: Phenylobacterium sp. LH3H17 (assembly GCF_024298925.1). Taxonomy (NCBI): domain Bacteria; kingdom Pseudomonadati; phylum Pseudomonadota; class Alphaproteobacteria; order Caulobacterales; family Caulobacteraceae; genus Phenylobacterium; species Phenylobacterium sp. LH3H17. Next base: position 751,900 of record NZ_CP101283.1, read on the forward strand.
GTCGGCCAGGCCGTCCGGACCGACCATCTCGATGGCGCGGGGCAGGGTGGCCGGATCGGCGCTCAGCGCCATGCCGGCGCGGACGACGTCGGTGAACCACTTGTCGGCGGCGACCTCGGCCTCCTCGATCTTGCCGGCGAGCTCGGGGGTGTCGGTCAGCAGCGGCCGGACGGCTGCGAGGCGCTTCTTGAAATTGGCCCGGTGCTTGTCGACGCGCTCGGCGTAGTAGGGGTTTTTCGACAGCAGGTAGCCGCGATAGCTGTTCTCCTGGCGGGTAAGGTAGAATTTCGCTTCGCCCAGGGCCGCCAGGACCTCATGGCCTTCCTGGGTCTCAAGCCGCGCCGCGTCCAGGGCGCGCAGGTTCATCAGCATGGCGCCGCCCATGCCGGCCATGGCCACGGCCACGGCGGCGAACCCTATCGTCAGCTTGCGTGAGATCTTCAGATTGTTGAACGACACGGGCTTTCCTGGGTGCTCGGGTTTTGGGATGGCGCGCGGCAATCATCGCCAGGTCTCGGCGAGGGTATCGGGACGGCGCGGAGTCGGACGGGGTCTTGGCTGGGGATTGCAGTCCGCAGAATCATGCCCTGATCTCGGATCGAGCTCTTCGCGTCACGCAATACTGTCAATTATTCCCCCAATTACTTTGACGCTGTGCCGATTTTACTGCTCAACGATGCCTCCGCTCGCCGATCATCGAAACATCGTCACGGCCTTGGTTAACGACGACGCCTTGAAGAAAGAGTTACCGGAAGGGAAAACCGTCGTTTGGTGAAATTAGATTTCACCAATGAAAACCGACATTTGCAGACGGCATGCGACAATCTAGCGCTGACCCTCGCTGTCCCCACGAGGTTCGAGACTTCGGGCTCTGGGGTTGAGTTGCACAGTCCACGGTAGTTCTCGCAGAAGACCGCACGACGCCGGCCAAGTTCAAAGAATCTGTTCTTCCAATCCTTCGCCGCAATTCACGATCACCGGCTTCCGCCAGGTCATGCTTGCCCCGGCGCGCGCCCGGTGCTGGCCTTAGGTCCGACACCGTTCGGAGGACGCCATGGACCTGAAGCTGACGCCGGAGATGGAGGCCTTTCGCGACGAGGTGCGCGGCTTCCTGCAAACCCACGAGGACCGCTACGCCCCCAACGCCGGCGACGAACGGCCGCGCGAGGCGGCTCTGGAATGGCAGGCCCTGCTGATCGACCACGGCTATGCGGCGCGGACAATTCCGCGGGAATACGGCGGCTACGGCGCAGAGCCCGACATCCTGAAGTCCCGTATCATCACCGAGGAATTCACCGCCGCCGGCGCGCCGCGCGGCTTCGCCAACCAGGGCATCTCCATGCTGGTCCCGACCCTGCTGGAGGTCGGCTCCGAGGAGCAGAAGAAGCGCTGGATCGCGCCGACCCTGCGCGGCGAGGTGGTCTGGTGTCAGGGCTATTCGGAGCCGGGCGCCGGCTCGGACCTCGCCAGCCTGCAGACCAAGGCCACCGAGGACGGCGATGACTTCCTGATCTCCGGATCAAAAATCTGGACGAGCACCGCGGCCCAGGCGGACATGATCTTCTGCCTGGTGCGCACCGAGCCCCAGGCGCCGAAGCATGACGGCATCTCCTATGTGCTGTTCCCCATGAAGACCCCGGGGATCGAGGTGCGCCCGCTGAAGACCATGACCGGGTCGGCGGAGTTCAACGAGGTGTTCTTCACCGACGTCCGGGTTCCGCAGAGCGCGGTGGTCGGCGGCCGGGGACGGGGCTGGTTCGTGGCCAATGCGACCCTGAAGCACGAGCGGGGAATGCTGGGCGATCCCAACGCCACCGAGGCCAGGCTGCATTCGCTGATCGAACTGATGAAGACCGAGAGGGTGGACGGGGTCCGGCTGATCGACGATCCGGTGATGTGCGACCGGCTAATGCAGCTTCAGGCGCGCGTATTGACGATGAAATTCAATGGATTGCGGCTGCTGACCGCCTCGATGACCGGGGAGTCCGCCGGCATGGCGGGCCTGGTGGTCAAGCTGCAGGGCTGCGAGCTGAACCACCAGATCGCGGCGCTGGCCATCGACGCCCTGGGCGAGCTGGGGGTGCTCTACGAGGACGGACCATACCTCCGGTCGAAGGGAAGTTGGCAGAGAAGCTATATGTTCGATCTGGGTTTGATCATCGGGGGCGGCACCGCCCAGATCCAGAAGAACATCATCTCCGAACGCGGACTCGGCATGCCGCGCGAACCCAAGCTGGCGAGCGTCTAGGCCATGGATTTCTCGATCACCCAAGACCAGAAGATGATGCAGGACAGTCTGTCGCGCACCTTGTCCGACAGCGTTCCCCTCGATCGCGTGCGCCGCTATGCGGGTGCCCCGGCCGACGCGGGCGCCGACATCTGGAGCGCCATCGCCGACTTCGGCCTGGCCGGCGTGGTCACCCCCGAAGCGTACGGAGGTCTCGGTCTGACCCTGCTGGATGCGGCCCTCGCTGCCCAGGCGCTGGGGCGGGCGGTGACGCCGGGTCCCTTCCTGGGCGGTGTGGCCGCGGCCATCGCGCTCAACGAGGCCGGGTCGGCCGACCAGCAGACCCGATGGTCGCCGAAGCTCGCGTCCGGCGAGGTCACGGCGGGCCTGGCGATCTCCGAGCCGGTGGCCGGGGCCCGGGACGGGGCCGGCGTCACGGCGGCGAGCGGCAAGCTCACCGGCAAGGCGCTGTTCGTCACCGACGCCCTGACGGCGGACCTGTTCGTCGTCGCCGACCGGAGCGGGAACCTGCATCTGGTGAAGGCCGACGCGGCGGGCCTGACGCGGGCGGCGATGACCACCATCGACCAGACGCGCAGGGTGGGGGAGCTCACCTTCCACGAGACTCCGGCCGAGCCGCTGGGCGGGCCCGGGACCCTGGCCCGGCTGCGCGACGCGGCCTGGGTGCTCCTGGCCGCCGACAGCCTCGGCGCCTGCGAGGTGATGATCGAGAAAGCCGTCGACTACGCCAAGGAGCGGCGGCAGTTCGGCCGGGTGATCGGCTCTTTCCAGGCGGTGAAGCACATGTGCGCCGAGATGGCCGCCGAGCTGGAACCCTGCCGGGCGCTGGTCTGGTACGCCGCCTACGCCTTCGATGAGGCGCGGGACGAGTCATCCCTGACCGCCGCCCACGCCAAGGCCCACACCTCCGAGATCGGCCGCTTCGTCGCCCGCACGGCCACCGAGGTGCACGGCGGCATGGGGATCACCGACCTGCTGGGCCTGCACTTCTGGTTCAAGCGGGTGGGCCTGAACCGCCAGCTGCTGGGCGGTCCGGAGCGGGTCCGCCGCCTGGCCGCGCAGATCCAGGGCCTGGCCGCCTAAGCTGCCCTCAACCCATCGCGCATGTCGGGATGAACCAGCTTCAGCAGCTCGGGACGCTTGGTGATGTAGGCGCGGAAGAAGCTGCAGGTGGGCTTCACCCAGAGCTTGTTCTCCCGCGCATAGGCCAGGCCCGCCTCGATCAGCCGCTTGCCGATCCCCTGGCCGCCGAGCGCTTCTGGCACCACGGTGTGTGGAAAGACGATGGCGCCCGGCTCCAACCGGTATTCGGCGAAGGCGACATCCTCGCCCACGCGGATCTCGAACTGCGTTTCGGCGCGGACGACAGCGGGCAGGTCGGACATGGGCGTTCCTCTTCCCGTTCGAGATAGCGGGTCCGCCGTGGCGTGGCTACTTGTGACACCGGTGTCATAGGTTCTAGGGTGGGCGTGGGAGGACGATCCATGGACCACCTCAATCGGCGCGACCTGTTCGCGGCGGCCGGCCTGCTGCTGCCCGGCGGGGCGTTCGCGGCGGGCGCCTCGCCCACGGCGCGGACCCGCCACGGCCCGGTGCGGGGCTATGCCGACGGGACGATCAAGGTGTTCAAGGGCGTCCGCTATGGCGCCGACACCGGCCCCCGGCGCTTCCGTCCACCCGTGGCGCCCACGCCCTGGACCAAGACCCTGGAGAGCGTCGCCCACGGCCCGGCCTCGCCCCAGGCCGGCAAGGCCGACGAACCGCAGAGCGAGGATTGCCTGTTCCTCAACGTCTGGACGCCGGGACTGCGGGACGGCGCCAGGCGGCCGGTGATGGTCTATCTGCACGGCGGCGCCTATGCGTCGGGCTCGGGGAGCTCGCCCCTCTATGACGGGGCCCGGCTCTGCCGGCGCGGCGACGTGGTGGTGGTGACGCTCAACCACCGGCTTAACGTGTTCGGCTACGGCTTCCTCGCCAAGCTGGCGGGGCCTGGGTTCGCCGACTCCGGAAACGCCGGAATGCTGGACATCGTGCTGGCCCTGAAATGGGTGGGCGACAACATCTCCGAGTTCGGCGGCGACCCCAGCCGGGTCATGGTGTTCGGTCAGTCCGGCGGTGGGGCGAAGATCGCCACCATGATGGCCATGCCGGCGGCCAAGGGCCTGTTCCATTCGGCGGCGACCATGAGCGGCCAGCAGGTCACGGCGTCCGGGCCGCTGCACGCCACCGAACGGATGGAGCTGTTCCTCAAGACCATCGGCCTCTCCCCCGACCGCGCCGCCGAGGCCGCGACCCTGCCGGCCGCCAGGCTGGTCGAGGGCCTGGCCGCGGCCGATCCCTTCACGCCCGGGCGGCTCTATTTCGGGCCGGTGCTGGACCAGCGCAGCCTGGCGCGCCACCCCTTCTATCCGGACGCCCATCCGCAGGGGCTCAAGATCCCGATGATCCTCGGCAACACCCACGACGAGACCCGCGCCTTCCTCGCGGGCTCCAAGCCCGATCCCTTCGCCATGCGCTGGGAGGAGGTGGCGTCGCGGATCGGGCCGGAGATGCGGGTCGATATCGATCCGGACCATGTGGTGGCGACCTATCGTCGGCTCTACCCGCACTATTCGCCGACGGACGTGTTTTTCGCCGCCACCACGGCGGGGCGGTCCTGGCGCGGCCAGGTGATCGAGGCCGAGGAGAGGGCGCGGGCCGGGGCGCCGGGCTGGGTCTATCAGCTGGATCTGAGAACCGGCGCGCAGGGCGGACGGCTGGGGGCGCCGCACGCCGCCGACATCGCGCTCGCCTTCGACAATGTCACGGCGGCCGGGTCGCCCTACGCTGCGACCCCTGCCCACCAGAAGGTCGCCGACCAGATGAGCGAGGCCTTCATCGCCCTGGCGCGGACCGGCGATCCCAACACCGCGGCCCTGCCGTCCTGGCCGCGCTACGAGCTGGACCGCCGGGCGACCATGGTCTTCGACAGCGACACCCGGGTGGTCGACGATCCCCGGGGCGACGAGCGGCGGCTGTTCGAGGCCGTCCCCTATGTCCAGCCGGGGACCTAGGCTGTCTCGACTCAGGCGCCTCCTCTCTCCTCGAGCGGGCAGTGGTCGAAGCTGGGGCGGTCGCTCGACAATGGCAGGCGCCTTCACCTCCAGCAGCGCGGCAGGTAGCCGTTCATGCCCAGGTCCTGGGCGGTGAGGCAGGCGGTGGCGAGGGCGGGGCTCGCCGGCCAGCAACTCGAAGGAAGACTTTCAGGCGTAGGCGCCTTGACGACCCGAGGTGTGATCGGCGCAGATGTTTCAAACAGACGTTTGAGGAAACGCCGCCATGATCAAGACCCGCATCACCGAGCTTCTGGGCGTCCAGTATCCGATCATCCAGGCGCCCATGGGCTGGATCGCGCGCTCCCAACTGGCCTCGGCGGTGTCCAATGCGGGCGGCCTGGGCATCATCGAGACCTCGTCGGGCGAGCTCGACGCCGTGCGCGAAGAGATCAGGAAGATGCGCCAGCTCACCGACAAGCCGTTCGGGGTGAACATCGCCCAGGCCTATGTGCGCGATGCCGATATCGTCTCCTTCGTGGTCGACCAGGGGGTGAAGTTCGTCACCACCTCGGCCGGCGACCCGAACCGCTATTGCAGCCAGCTCAAGGAGGCGGGCCTGACCGTCTTCCACGTGGTGCCCTCCCTGGCGGCGGCCCTGAAGGCCATCGACGCCGGGGTCGACGGCCTGGTGGTGGAGGGCGCCGAGGGCGGCGGCTTCAAGAATTCCCGCGACGTCTCCAGCATGGTCCTGCTGCCCCTGGTCTGTTCGAAGGTGGGCGTGCCGGTGATCGCGGCGGGCGGCATGGTCGACGGCCGCACCATGGCGGCGGCCTTCGCGCTCGGGGCCGAGGGCGTGCAGATGGGCACCCGGATGGTCTCGGCCGCCGAGAGCCCGGTGCATCAGAATTGGAAGGACGCCATCGTCGCGGCCAAGGAGACCGACACGGTGTTCCTGAACCGCTTCGGGCCTGGCGCGGCCCTGCGGGCGCTGCGCACCGAGCGGACCTCGCGGCTGGAGCGCGACCCCGGCGAGGCCGGCGTGATGTCGGAGTTCAAGAACACCCAGGCGCTCTATTTCGGCGGCGACATGGAGGCGTCGATCGCGCTGTCGGGCCAGGTCGCGGGACGTATCGACTCGGTCAAGCCGGTGGCGCAGGTGATCCAGGAGACGGTCGCCGAGTTCGAGGCGATCATGGCCGAGATGGCGGGAAAATATGCGCCCGTGGTGGCCTAGACGCTCCTAGATCCTCCCCCAGCGCGGAGCGCGGTTTGGGGGAGGTGGCGCGGAGCGAAGCGGAGAGGCGGAGGGGGCTGAAGCCCGCCGAGGAGAGTCAAAGTCCCCCTCAGTCGGCTGCGCCGACAGCTCCCCCAGAAGGGGAGCATCTATGGGCTATGCGAACCCAGGTCCTCCCCCAGCGCGGAGCGCGGTTTGGGGGAGGTGGCTCGGAGCGAAGCGGAGAGACGGAGGGGGCTGAAGCCCGCCGAGGAGAGTCAAAGTCCCCCTCAGTCGGCTGCGCCGACAGCTCCCCCAGAAGGGGAGCAACTGGGTCGCATTCGATCCTAAGCCGCCGCCGAGCGCATGGCGTGTTCCGGCTCGTAGCTTTCCTCGTCCCAGAGGGCGTCGAGGGCGTCCCAGCGTCGGGCCGCGTCGCGAAGGCGGGCGTCGTCGCGGACATTGACCACCTGGCCTTCCTGCTCATCCCAGACGACGGTGAGGTCGGCCAGGCGATGGGCGTCCTCGCCGAGGCGGCCCTTCTCCTGCAGCTCCTCGATCATCCCGGCGCTGAGCCGCAGCTTCAACCGCCCACCGGAGAGCCGCACGGCGATGTCGGCATGGGTGATGACCTGGTCGATCATGGCCGGGCTGGCCGGCTGGGTCGGACGCCGCGCGTCGAACAGGAACAGCGGCTCGGCCTGGCGGCGGGGGGCGGGGCGGAAGCGGGTCACGTTGCGGCTGGTCATCGAAGTCACCTTTCGTCTCGGCATGATCTTGATAGGATGCCGATGCGTCAGAAACGGACGTATGTTTTCGGGAGCCGACGATGCGGCATGAGAAGGCGGCGCGGCTGTTGGAGTTGGCCCGGATGCTGGCCTCGTCGGCCGAGGGCCTGACCCTCGACGAGATGGCCGACCAGATGGGGGTGGGACGGCGCACGGCCGAGCGGATGCGCGACGCGGTGCGCGACGCCTTCCCGCAGATGGAGGAGGTGGACGATCCGCCCACCAAGCGTTTCCGCATCCCCTCGGGGCTGGACGGCATCTTCCAGGCGCCGACCGCCGACGAGTTCGCGGCGCTGCGGGCGGCGGCCGAGCAATACCGGCAGGCGGGGTCCAAGACCCGGGCCGGAGCGTTGCTGTCTCTGGAGCAAAAGGTTCTCTCCGCGATCCGTGCGGGCGCGCGCCGCAAACTCGCGCCGGACCTGGAGGCCCTCTTGGAGGCCGAGACCATGGCTATCCATGCCGGGCCTCGTCCCTTCGAGGACGAGATCGTGCTCGGCGCGGTGCGCGAAGCTATCAAGTCGCTGAGACGGCTAAGGTTCCGCTATGCGGGCGGATCGTCCCCGGGGCGGCTGCGGGAGGTGACGCCGTTCGGGCTGATGTTCGGGCGCTCGAACTACCTGGTGGGAGCCGAGGGCGACTCTGTCGAGCCGCGCACCTGGCGGCTGGACCGGGTCCGCGAGATAACGGTCAGCGAGGCGGCGGGGTCGCGGCCGCCCGAGTTCTCGCTGCGGGACTTCATGAACCGCAGCTTCGGCATCTATCAGGACCAGGTGGAGCAGGTGGAGCTTCGGGTCCTGCCGCACGGGGCCGAGGAAGCCATGGGCTGGCGCTTCCATCCGACCCAGTCGCTGGAGCCGCTGGCGGACGGCGGGGTCATGGTGCGGTTCACCGCCGGGGGTATGCGCGAACTGGCCTGGCACCTGTTCACCTGGGGCGACAAGGTCGAGATCCTCGGGCCCGACCGGCTGAAGGCGATGATGCGCGAGGAACTGGCCGTGGCCGCGCGGGCGCACGGAATGAGCGATAGTTAGGTGGTCTTCAGCGCCGCCAGCACCGCATCGGGTCTTATGGGCAGGTGGCGAACCCTGGCGCCGACGGCGGCGAAGATGGCGTTGCCGATGGCCGGACCGACCACGGTGGTGGCCGGTTCGCCCAGTCCGACCGGGGGCTCCGCGCTCTCCACGAAGTCGATGTGCAACTCGGGCACGTCGGCCATGCGCAGCGGGGTGTAGCTGTCGAGATTGGTCTCGGCGATCTGGCCGTTGGTAAAGGTCGCGCCTTCGAACAGGGCCAGGCTCATGCCCCAGAGCGCGGCGCCCTCCATCTGGGCCAGCGCCCCGTCGGGATGGACGATGGCCCCGGCGTCGACGGCCAGGTGCAGGCTCTCGACCTTGACCTCGCCGCTCTTGCGGTCGACCCGCACCCGGGCGGCGCAGGCGATCCAGGTGGGCATGTCGCGTTCCTGGCCGAATGTGGTGGCCAGGCCGATGCCGGTGTCCTTGGGCAGCTTGCCGCCATAGCCGGCGCTCTTGGCGACGCGGGCCAGGACCGCGGCCTGGCGCCTGGCGCCGCCGACCGCGCTGGGCGGGCCTCCGGCGTTGCGGCCGGCGCCGTCCAGCAGCTTCAGCCGGAAGGCCAGGGGATCGGTCTTCTGGGCGTGGGCGGCCTCGTCCATGAAGCTTTCAACCGCCCAATTGGTCCAGCCGGGCCCGACGGAGCGCAGCCAGCCGGGCCGGAAGGCGCGGTTGGCCAGGTCGTTGGAGACCGCCCGCACCCGGTGCGCGCCCACCGTGTACCAATGGTTGGCGCCGCTGATCGCGAAGGGGTCGTACGCCACGCCGTCGACGCCCTTGGGCATGAAGAAGGGCGCCATGACCAGGGTGGGCCAGCCGGCGCAGGCGTGGTGTTCCATGGCGCTCACCGCGCCGCCGTCGCCGAAGGCCATGCGGACCTTCTGAACGCTCGGGGAACGGAAGGAATCGAACAGGGTGTCGTCGGCGCGGGTGAAGACCAGCTTGACCGGCTTGCCCAGCGCCTTGGCGGCCAAGGCCGCGGGCACCGCATAGTCGCCATTCAGCCGCCGCCCGAAGCCGCCGCCCAGCAGGTAGGTGCGCATGACGATCTTGTCCTCGGGCCGGCCCAGGGCCTTGGCGAGGGTCGGCAGAATCAGCGACTGCCACTGGTTTCCGGTATGGATCTCGAAGACACCGTCCTTCTCGAAGGCGAGCGCGTTGAGTGGCTCCATCTGGAAGTGGATGGCGCTGGCGGTGGTGTAGGTCGCCTCCAGGGTCGACCTGGCCGTGCCGAACGCGGCGTCGACGCCGTCGTCGTTCAGGACCATGGCGCCAGCCTTGGGGTCGGCGATCAGCCTGGCGGCGTGGGCCTGGAGGTCGGCCTCCGAGACCTTGGCCGTGTCGCCCGACGTCCAGGTCACCTTGACCAGTTCGGCGGCCCGGTCGGCGGCGACGAAGCTGTCGGCCACGACCACCACCCAGCCGGGGACCGTGGCGGAGGGATCGTCGAGGGTCAGGCTCCGCAGATAGCCGGGGACGGCCTTGGCGGCGCTGTCGTCCACCGAGACCACCTTGGACTCGTTGCGGGTCGGCGGGATCTTGGGCCGGGCGTAGACCATGCCGGGGACCTTGGCGTCGAGGCCGTAGAGGCCCTTGCCGTTGGTCTTGTCGGGGATGTCGCGGGCCTGGGTCTCGCGCCCGATCAGCCGCCGTTCCGAGGGCGGCTTGATCGGCATGGCCTTCAGTTCGGCCTCGGTGAAGGACGCCTTGAGCCCGCCCTTGGCGACGATGTCGCCGTAGGAGACCGACTTGCCGCCGGCGCTGACCACGCCCTTGCGGGCGACGCAGGCCTTGGGGTCGGCGCCCATCAGCCTGGCGCCGGCCTCGACGAGGGCGATGCGGCCGGCGGCGCCGGCCTGGCTCATCAGGGGATAGCTCTGCCAGACCGACCAGGAGCCGCCGGTGACCATGTAGCCCCACTTGGGGTCGCTATCGACGCTGACGATCCGGACCATGTCCCAATCGGCCTCGAGTTCGTCGGCGACGATGCGGGCGATGGCGGTGCCCACGTGCTGGCCCATCTCGGCGCGGATGACATTGACGGTGACGATCCCCTGGGGGTCGATGGAATACCAGACGGTCGGCTCGAAGCCGGCCTCGGCGGCGGCGCCCGGCGCGACGAAGCCGAACATGGCGCCGGCGGCGGTGGCGGCGATCATGAAGCCGCGGCGAGAGGGGGCGAGGAGCTGGTTCATGCGCGGGCTCCCGACTTGGCGGCCAGCTTGATGGCCTTCTTGATGCGGGCGTAGGCCATGCAGCGGCAGAGATTGCCGTTCATGGCCGCGTCGATCTCGGCGTCGGTGGGCTTCGGCGTGGCGGCCAGTAGCGCGGCGGCCTGCATGATCTGGCCCGACTGGCAGTAGCCGCACTGGGGCGCCTGGGCCGCGATCCACGCGGTTTGCAGCGGGTGGGCGCCCTTGGGATCGAGGCCCTCGATGGTGACGACCTTGGCGCCGGCCACGGCGCTCACCGGGATGACGCAGGACCTGACCGCCTGGCCATCGACGTGGACCGTGCAGGCCCCGCAGGCGCCGATCCCGCAGCCGAACTTCGTGCCCGTCAGCCCCAGGTCGTCGCGGATCGCCCAGAGCAGCGGCGCGTCGTCCGGGCCTGAACTCGTGACCGTCCGGCCGTTCAGTTGGAACGTCGCCATGGCCGCACTCCCCAGGTTCCTTTCCGTAGGCTGCGCCCTTTTTCGAACCGCTGTCCAGACGCATCGGTGGAGCTTTCGCGCCTATTCCCGCGTTGGGTCGATGGGCCTAAACCGGGGCGACGCAGCCGGGAGCGAAATCTTGCGCCAGCCGATCCTGAAGCCCCGCTCCGATGGGCTGATCGAGAGCGACCAGGCGGTGACCCTGCCGATCATGGCCCCGCGCCTGCAGGGAGAGCTCCATGCCGAGGGCTGGGCCGACTTGGCCCTGTGGGGTGAGGGCGATCTGGGGCGGCTGCGGTTCTCGGCCCTGGAAGGGCCCTATGTCTACTTCCCCAATGGCCTCACCGATGCGGGCGCCGGAGGGGTGTTCGCCGCCCAGGAGGCGCCGGTGATGGTGATCCGCGGCGCGACCTACCGCGGGTTCACGCCGTCCAAGCGCTGCGCCAACTGGGACCGCAGCACCCATCCCAAGGCCCGGGTCCGGCGCGAGAAGACCCGTCGGCGGATCGACCTGCAGTGGGCGGTCGTGCTGATCGAGCAGCGCGGCGAGGACCTGGTGGTCTCAAGCGGCGCCGACCTCGCCGAGGCGGACCGGGCGCTGCACTTCTCCGTCGACACCATCGTCGGCGAGGCCCTGGCCTATGCGGCCCACTGCGACCGTATGCCGGAAGCCGACCCGGTGATGCGCAGCATGGTCATGCAGGGGACCCACGCGGGACTGTCCAGTGTGCGGCGCGACGAGCGCGGACGGTTCGACGGCCTGGCGGCGGGCCTGCACTATTCGGCCCCGGCCCGGACCTACTACCGCGACGGCTACTGGACCCTGCAGCTGCTGCTGGGCCTGGCCCCCAGCATCGTCCACGAGGAGATCGAGATCCTGGCCTCGGGCCTGCAGCCCGACGGCGAGGCCCCCTCCGGGGTGATCGTGTCCGGGACGGAGCAGGCCCGGGCCTGGGAGGAACTGCGCACCACCGCCTTCGGCATGGACTGGATCCACACCCGGTCCATCGACTGGTGGAGCGACCATTTCGACAGCCCGCTCTTCTTCGTCCTGGCGATCGGCGACTATGTGCGCACCACCGGCGACCTGGAGCCGGCCGAGCGTCACTGGCCGCTGGTGAAGGCGGTGTTCGACCGCTATCGCGAGCTCTCCGAGATGGGGTTGCCGGTGAAGCCGCGCCACGAGCGCGACTGGGCCGACAATGTCTATCGCGGAGGGTTCGTGGCCTATGACCTGGGCCTGTGGGTGGGCGTGCTGGACGTGATCGTCAAGCTCGGGGCCAAGCTCGACCCGGCGCTCGGCAAGACCGCCAAGGCCCTGGCGGTCGAGACGCGGGCGGCCCTGGAGACCCACCTGTGGCGCGGCCAGATTTGGCCTGCCGACTATCACGCGCCCGAGGGTCTGGCCGAGGTGGAGCCGACCCTGGAGGACCACCTCACCCTCGATAGCCTGACCCTGCTGCGCTACGACGCGGTCTCCGAGGCGCGGGCGCTGCAGGTGCTGGAGGCGGTGCGCCGCCGGCTGGAGACCCGCCACAACCAGGACCAGGGCTTCGGCGACTGGGGCATGATGTGCGCCTATCCGCCCTTCAAGCACCGGGCCGACGTGCGTTCGAAATCGGCCTTCGCCTTCCGGTACCACAACGGCTCGGACTGGCCGTGGCTGGATGGGGTCTATGCCGAGGAGCGGCTGCGGCGCGGGCTGCCGGGATGGCGCTATCCGCTGGTCGCCTGGTGGGAGCACTGCCTGAAAGAGGGCTGGCTGGGGGCGGTGGAATACTTCTCGCCGCCGTGGGGCCGCGGCTCGCTGCTGCAGGGCTGGTCGGGTCTCCCGGCCGCCGTGGCGCTGAAGCACCGGGAAACCGTGCTGGCCGGCGACCCCGACTAGCGGAAGCAGCCCACAGCCTCTCCGACCCAGGCCTTCAGCGCGTCCTTCCTGGCCAACGGCGTCGCGCCATGGCGGACCAGGATCAGGTCGAGGTCCGGGACCAGCACCGTATACTGGCCGTCATAGCCGTTGGCGGAAAACGAACCGGGGCCGCCGACGTCCAGCCACCAGTGGGCGCCGTAGCGGTTCTCTTCGCCCGGCTGCTGGTAGGTCGGAGTCCGAGCGTAATCGACCCATCCCTCCGGCAGCAGCCGGCGGCCGTCCCAGATTCCGTCGCGGAGATAGAGCAGGCCGAAGCGGGCGAAGTCTCGCGCCGTGGCGAAGCAATAGGACGATCCGATGAAGGTGCCGGCGCCGTCGAACTTGGGGATGGGGCTCTTCATGCCCAGGGGGTCGAACAATGCTCGGCGCATGAAGGCGTGGAAGTCCTCGCCCGTGGCGCCGATCGCGCGTGCGACGATGCGCGAGACGATGTTGGTCGTGCCGCTGGCGTAGGACCAGAATGTCCCGGGCGGATGTTCCAGCGGCATGGAGGCTGCGAAGTGGGCCATGTCGGGACGTCCGCTCCGCTGGAGCATCTCGATCACGTCGGAGGGGTGCTCGGGCACGTAGTCCTCCACGAACCTCAGCCCGCTGGACATGCGCAGGAGCTGGTCGAGAGTGATGGCGCCGCGCGGGTCGCCGGGCTCGCGCCATTCGGGAACGTCGGCGGGGGCGTGGAGGTCGAGCCGTCCCTCGCCCACCAGAATGCCCACCAGGGCCTGGGTGATGCTCTTGGCCTTGGACCAGGACGGATAGGTGTGGTCGGGACCGTGGCTCGGACCGTAGCGCTCGAAGACCAGCCGCCCGCCCTGGACGATGGCCAGGGCGTGGGTCTCGCCCATGGCGTCGGTGTCGAAGGCCTGGGCGAGCAGGGCGTGGAACCGGGCGCTGTCGAGCGAGGCGGGCGCTTCCCCCCGCGGCCAGGCCTCGGTGGGCCAGGGAACATCGGCGGGCTGGGCGGGCAGGGGCATGAGGCTCATGGCGCTAAGGTGGCTCCTGGCCGGACGATTGTCATCCCGGACGCACCCGGCCGGCGGTGAGGAACCAGAACGCCGCCCCGGCGAGGGCCAGAACCAAGGCCGAGAGCGTGATCGCCGGGCCGCCGAGCCGGGTCAGCATCAGGCCGCCATTGGCCCCGCCCAGGGCCTGGCCGAGGGAGACCGCCGAGCCATTGATCGCCAGGGCGAGGACCGCTGCGCTGGGCAGGGTCTCCACCAGCCGGCTCTGAATCACGGGCATGATCGAGAACAGCGACGTCGCCGTGACCAGTATGGCCAGGCAGACCACCGTATTGGTGGCGAGCCCCGGTGGGGCCCCGCCGGAGAGCTCCAGCGTGTGGAGACCCGCGCCGCAGGCCAGGGTCAGGAAGGCCAGGCCCACCGAGAGCCCACCCTTGCCCCGGTCGGCGCTGCGGCCCCCCAGCCAGAGACCCAGGAAGCTGCCCACGCCGATCATCAACTGGAAGGCCCCGACGCCGGCGCCCGTGACGCCGGTCTGCAGGCGGATGATCGGGGCCAGATAGGTATTGATGGTCATGTTGGCGCCGAAGGCCAGGAAAGCGGCGGTCCACAGCGGCAGGGCCGCGGCGATGGCGAGCTTGCCGCCCTTGATCGGCGCCGGCGGCGTGACGCGCGGGGTGAACAGGGCCACGGCGGCGAAGGCGACCAGCGCCAGGAAGGCCGACAGCAGGAAGGTGGCGCGCCAGCCGAACGCCGAGCCCACGACGCTGCCCATCGGGATGCCCAACAGGAAGGCGATGGTCATGCCGCCGGTGACCGTGGCCATGGCGGATCCCCGTTTCTCCGGCGGGACGAGGCTCGCGGCCATGGTCGCCGCGCCCGGCCCGGCGAGGGCCGCGACGCCGCCCAGCACGGCGCGCAGGCCCATGAGCTGGCTGAAGTTCGCCGCGAAGCTGCAGAGCAGGCTGAAGACGATTGAGGCGGCCAGGGCGAGCAACAGGATCGACTTGCGCTCCCGACGCCCCAGCATCATGGCCAGAGGCGGCCCGGCCAGGGCCGCGGTCAGCACATAGACTGTCTGCAGCTGGCCCACCGTACCGGTGGCGACACCCAGGTCGGCGGCCATGGGTTCCAGCACGCCGGCGAAAATGAAGGCGCTGGATCCGAAGGAGAATGTTGAAAGGGCTAAAATAAAAACGCGTGGGTCCATGCCGCGAAGCTTCGACGCCAAACCCGGCGAAGTCGACTGAGTTCTTCTGATCGGTATGTCAGGAAAGACTTCCGGACGCCTTCAGGGCGTTCGCGAGATCCGCGCCCACGCGCGCATCGATGATGATGTTCACCGTCATGCGACCCCGAACGCGGACGCTTCGGCGGCTAGGGCCGGGTGAAAGTGTCGGCGCCCGCGAATGTGGACTGCCAGATCGCGGCGTCTTCCGCCGGCCCCTCGGCGATATCCATGACGAGATGCCACAGGGTTACGATAGTCTCGGTTCCGCCCTCCTCCACCATCTGGCCGGTCCAGCTTGTGAGGGATGCCGTCGTATCCCAGTTGACCACAATAGCGATCAGATCACGGTCGACGTACCCCGTGATCTCACCCTCGACCGTGGATCCGCCACTGCTGACCAAGCTCTTATACCGGCCGGTGACCTTCTGACCGGTGATGACGAGATCCATCTCAGAGTTCAGCTGGTTCTTCCACTTCCCCGAGAAATCGACGGTCGGCGCGCCCGCGGTGGGCGCGGCCATGGCCATGAGGTTCACTGTCGGCATTGGAGTCTCCCGCTTAGAGGGTGGAAATCTAACTCAATCGCGAGGCGGGAGTCTCGCCCTATGAGAGCCTGCCTATGATCCACCCGGATCCACTCCTAGAACCTGGAGCTACCGAGGCGCCGGGATGGGCAGGCCTCAGCACTCGACCAGATTGACGGCCAGGCCGCCCAGCGAGGTCTCCTTGTAGATCTCGCTCATGTCCTGGCCCGTCCGCTTCATGGTGGCGATCACCTTGTCGAGGGAGACGGTGTGCTGGCCGTCGCCGAGCAGGGCCAGGCGCGAGGCGTCGATGGCCTTCACCGCGCCCATCGCGTTGCGCTCGATGCAGGGAATCTGGACCAGGCCGCCGATGGGATCGCAGGTGAGGCCAAGATTGTGCTCCATGCCGATCTCGGCGGCGTTCTCGATCTGGGCGTTGGAGCCGCCGAGCGCCGCGGTGAGGCCCGCGGCGGCCATGGAGCAGGCCACGCCGACCTCGCCCTGGCAGCCGACTTCGGCCCCGGAGATCGAGGCGTTCTGCTTGTAGAGGGCGCCGATGGCCGCGGCGGTCAGCAGGAAGGTGCGGCGGCCCTCGGTCAAGCCCCGGTAGAAGCGGTCGTAGTAGCGCAGCACCGCAGGCAGCAGGCCCGCCGCGCCGTTGGTGGGAGCGGTGACAACCCGGCCGCCGGAAGCGTTCTCCTCGTTGACCGCGAGCGCCCAGAGGTTGACCCAGTCCAGGGGGGCCAGCGGGTCGGAGATGTTGCGCTCCACCTTGGCCATCAGGTCGTTGCGGATCTGGCTGGCGCGGCGGCGGACCTTCAGCCCGCCGGGCAGGCAGCCCTCCTGGCGCACGCCGCGCTCGATGCAGGCCTCCATGGCGTTGAAGATGGCGTCGAGGCCGTCATTGACCTCGTCGGGCGAGCGAGTGGCGGTCTCGTTGGCGAACATCAGCTCGGCGATGGTCAGGCCGGCGCGCTGCGCCTGCTGCAACAGCTCCGCGCCCGAACCGAAGGGATAGGGTACGGCCACGGCACGGGCCGGCGAGACGTTGGCGGCGATCTCGTCCTCGTCCAGCACGAAGCCGCCGCCGATCGAGAAATAGGTGCGCTCGAGGCTCAGGGCGCCGTCGGCGGCGAAGGCGCGGAAGGCGACCGCGTTGGGGTGTTGCGGCAGGCGGGTGCGTCCGGCCCAGACCAGGTCGTGGGCCTCGTCGAAGCCGATCTCCGGGCCCGCCTCGCCCAGCCTCAGCCGGCCGGTGGCGCGGATCGTCTCGAGGGCGGCGTCGGCGGCGTCGGGATCGATAATGGCGGGGAGGAAGCCGGCCAGGCCCAGGATCACCGCCCGGTCGGTGGCGTGCCCTTTGCCGGTCAGGGCCAGGGAGGCGTAGAGCGTGACCTCCACCCGGCCGACGCCCGCCAGCAGGCCCTGTTCCGCCAGCCGCGCCGTAAACCGCGCCCCGGCGGTCATCGGTCCCATGGTGTGTGAACTGGACGGCCCCACGCCCAGCTTGAACAGGTCGAACGCGCTCGTGGTCATGGGCGATGTTGGTACGTCATTGCGCGAACCGCGCCAAGGCGGGGTTGGAATATCCCCTCGGCCGCCGGATCGGCAGCCCGCAGTAGCGCCGGAACGGAAAACCCATCATCACATGGCGTCCGCCCACGCCTAGCCGAGAGACACCCCAATGACCGACCGACCCGGCCCGCCCGTCGCATTCCACCCGCCCATCACCCCAGCCCTGGTCGTCCGCCGCGCGGTGCTGGAACAGAACCTGGCGGCCATGCAGGCCCTGTGCGACGCCGCCGGCGTCAAGCTGCGGGCGCACGGCAAGATGCACAAGTGCTCCACCCTCGGCCGGCGGCAGGTGGAGCTGGGGGCTGTCGGCCTCTGCTGCCAGACGGTGGGGGAGGCGGAGGTCTACGCCGCCGCTGGGGTCGGCGACCTGCTGGTGACCTCGCCGCCGGCGCCCTGGGGCGCGGCGCGGATCGCCGCCATCGCCAAGGGCGGGGTGAAGATCGCGGTGGTGGCCGACGACGCGGGCCAGATCGACCGGCTGGCGGCCGCGGCCGTGGCGGCCGACACCATCGTGGGGCTGGTCGTCGATATCGACCTGGGCACCCATCGCACCGGTGTCCCGCCGGAGGAGGTCCTGGCCCTTGTCCGCCACGCCAATGCCGCGCCGGGCCTGCTCTATCGCGGCGTCCAGGCCTATCTCGGCCACCTGCAGCACTTGACCGACCTCGACCAGCGCCGGGCGGCCTGTGAGGCCGTTCGCCAACGCCTGGGCGGCCTGGTGGGAGAACTCGCCGATGCAGGGCTGGCGCCGGAGATCGTCACCGGCGGAGGCACGGGCACCTATGCCGCAGACCTGGCCTCCGGCGTCTTCAATGAGATCCAGGCCGGGTCCTACGCCTTCATGGATGTTGAGTACGAGGACTGTCCCTCTCCCGACGGCGGGCCCTGGGCCTTCGCCCCCTCGCTGTTCCTGGCGACGACGGTGGTCTCGGCGCGACACAAGACCCACGTGGTCTGCGACGCCGGCCTGAAGGCCCATTCCGTGGACGGACCGCCGGCGCGGATCGTGGCCGGCGCGCCGCAGGGCGCCCGCTGGCGTCCCATGGGCGACGAGCATGGGGCGATCTTCCATCCCGCCCTCACCCAGGCGCTGAAGACCGGGGGCGATTTCGACCGGGCGGTGACCGCGGCGGACGCCGACGACGGGATTGCCTGGCCGGCCGACGCGCCCCAGGTCGGCGACCTGGTGTGGCTGCAGCCCGGCCACATCGACCCGACGGTCAACCTGCACGACGCGTTGTTCGTGGTCGACGAGCTGGGCGGCGTCGAGGTCTGGCCCATCGATGCACGGCGCACGGCGCGAGTCTGAAGTCTGAGTCCAGATGCTCCCCCTCTGGGGGAGTTGTCGGCCGAATGGCCGACTGAGGGGGATTTTGACTCGCTTTCGTGCGCTTCAACCCGCTCCGTCACGTCGCCGAAGAGGGCGACGCGCCACCTCCCCCAAATCGCGCTGCGCGCTGGGGGAGGATCTGGGAGCGCGCTCCGCCGCGTTGGGGACTTGCCCGAAGCATCGGCCTGCCCTTTTGTGCGCCGACAACGAAGACCCGTGAGGAACCATGAAGACCCGCGCCGCCGTCGCCTTCGAAGCCAAGAAGCCGCTCGAGATCGTCGAAGTTGACCTGGAAGGGCCCAAGGCCTTCGAGGTGCTGGTGGAGATCAAGGCCACGGGCATCTGCCATACCGACGCCTACACCCTGGACGGACTGGATTCGGAGGGCATCTTCCCCTCGATCCTCGGCCACGAGGGGGCCGGCGTGGTGTTGGAAGTCGGACCCGGGGTGACCAGCGTGAAGCCCGGGGACCATGTGATCCCGCTCTACACGCCCGAATGCCGCCAGTGCAAAAGCTGCCTGTCGCGGAAGACCAATCTCTGCACCGCGATCCGCGCCACCCAGGGCAAGGGGATGATGCCGGACGGCACCAGCCGGTTCTCCTACAAGGGCCAGCAGATCGCCCACTACATGGGCTGCTCGACCTTCGCCAACCATACGGTCCTGCCCGAGATCGCGGTGGCCAAGATCCGGTCCGACGCGCCGTTCGACAAGGCCTGCTACATCGGCTGCGGGGTGACGACCGGGGTGGGCGCCGTAATCAATACGGCCGGCGTCGAGCCCGGCGCCAATGTGGTCGTCTTCGGCCTGGGCGGCATCGGGCTCAACGTCATCCAGGGCGCCAGGATGGTGGGCGCCAACATGATCATCGGTGTCGATATCAATCCGGATCGTGAGGACTGGGGCCGGAAGTTCGGCATGACCCACTTCGTCAATCCGAAGGCCATCGACGGCGATGTCGTGGCCCACCTGGTGGCGCTGACCGATGGCGGCGCGGACTACACCTTCGACTGCACCGGCAACACCACGGTGATGCGCCAGGCCCTGGAAGCCTGCCATCGCGGCTGGGGTGAGAGCATCATCATCGGGGTGGCGGAGGCCGGCAAGGAGATCGCCACCCGGCCGTTCCAGCTCGTCACCGGGCGGGTCTGGAAGGGCACGGCCTTCGGCGGCGCCCGTGGCCGCACCGACGTTCCGAAGATCGTCGACTGGTACATGGACGGCAAGATCCAGATCGACCCGATGATCACCCACGTCATGCCGCTGGAAGACATCAACAAGGCCTTCGACCTGATGCACGCCGGCGAGAGCATCCGCAGCGTGGTGGTGTTCTGACCTTCCATCTTCTGAGGTGGGCCGCACGGCCGTGCACTTCGATCTGCATGCCAGGGAAAAGGGCGAGCAGCCCCACCAGGAGGCCCGCGCGGCCGTGGTCGACAATGTGCTGCGCACCGGACCCTGCGCCGCCGACGGCGTAGCGACGATGGAGCCGCTCAGCTCAGCCAGGCCTTGAGCTGGCGGGCGACGTCGTCCGAGGTGAAATAGACCGTGTGATAGATGTCTTCGCCGGAGCCGACCGGCAGGACCGCGGCGTCGGCGAGGCGGGATTGGCGGGTGCCGAACTGGGTCATCGCCTTGGTGTGGACCACCAGATCGTTGTCGCCCTGGAACAGGCGGTTGGTGATCTTGTCCAGCAGGGCCTGGGCGAGTTCCTTGGAGATGCCCTTCTTCGGCTCGAACCGCGGCACGAAGTTGGAGGTGACCGCGTGGTAGGTCGCCAGGCGATCCAGGCCGCCGGCCGCGCCGTTGAGCTTGCCGACCAGGGCGCCGTCCGGCTCCATCGCCGCCAGACCCGGGACCCGCCGGTCGGTGATCGCCACCTCCGAAAAGCTTTGCAGGAAGCGGCCGACCGTCTTGATCCCGAAATCCACCAACGGATTGACGGCGACCCCGGCTCCGGAGGCCACGGCCACGGCCCGCGCGCCGGCCAGGATGATGTTCGTGTAGAGGTCGACCATGGCCTCCCAGTTCTCGGGCTCGGCCAGGTTGGTGCCGCCATTGGTGCAGCCGACGAACACCGCCCTGCCGAGCTTGATGTCGGGACGTTCCTGCGCGAGCAGCGTCTCGGCCAGCTCGCGATAGACAAGGCCGCCACGGCTGTAGGCCACCGCGTCCAGGGCCGAGTTCGGCGGCACGCCAAAAGCGATCAGGGCGTCGAGGATCGCCCGCGCGTTCTGTTCGGGCGTGTCGGCCAGGGTCTTGTGATCGAAGCTCAGCACGGCGTCATAGGCGCCCCGCGCATGGGTCAGGAAGGCCTGACCGTCCGCGGACTTGGCGAGCTGGGTGAAGCTGCCGGCCGTGGACGAGAACGTCCCGTGGACCATCAGCAGGATCTTGGCGGGCTTGGCCTTGGCGAGCGGCGGGATCGCGCGGCCCGGGACCCAGGTGTCTGGTCCGCCGGCCATGCCGATCAGGCCGGTGAGCATGTCACCCTCGATCTTCTTTACCGCCACGTCGATGATCTTGCCGACGGCGAACTTCAGGACATAGGCGCGGACCGGATCGACCATCTTGTCGACCAGCCAGTTGAAGATCGGGCCGCGCCGCAGGTCCGACAGGCCGAAACCCAGGGCGCCGCCCTTGCGGGGACTGGCCAGGGTGAAGGTCAGGGTGCGCGCGCCGTCCGCGGAGAAGGCGACGCCGGGCTGGCGATCCGGATAGCCCCAGGCGAAGACTCCGCCCTGGCCTTCCAGCAGCACCACGGCGCTCTCCCCCGCCGCCACGTCGGCCCTGATCTTCGGCGACTCCGCCGAGGCCGCCAGGCCCACTCCGGCGCCCGGCTTGCCGCGCAGGTCCATTTCGGCGGCGACTTCGAAGCCGGCCAGGGCCAGGGCTCCGGTGAGCGCCTGGCGCTCCGGCTCGACCGCCGCGGCCAGGGCCGCTGCGGCGGGAACCCTCCGGACCTGGATGCGCTCGGCCGTCTCTACGACCACGCCACCGCCTAGGTCGACCTGCGCCATGACCCGCCCTCCGCCTGTTGCGGGCGCCATCATCCTCCTGTCGCGGCCGGGTGTTAAGCTGAAATCCGCAATCCATCCGGGCGATGGTTAACACGGCACGGCTTGGTTGACTTTGAGCGAGAGGGGGCGGCAAGCTTCGGGCCTCAGCTTAGGGGCTTGCGCGATGAGCAGTGAGCTTGGCGTCAGGACCGACTATCCGATCCCCGCCGCGCGGCGGTTTCGGGTCTACGCCTTCGACCCCCTGGCCTCGACCTCGCTCGACACCGCCCTGGTCAATGACGCCGTCATCAGCCTGCCCTGGGAGGAGCCCTGGGAGGAGCCGCTCGGCAAGGGCCCCAGCGGCGAGTATCTGGAGGTGGTCGACTACGATCCGGCGAGTGGGCTGTTCTACGAACCCCTCGACCCCACCGCCGCCGTGCTGCTGGCCCAGGACGGCCTGCCGCCCTCCGAGAGCCGGCCGCAGTTCCATCAACAGATGGTCTACGCGGTGGCCATGAAGACCATTCGCCACTTCGAGCGCGCCCTGGGCCGCAAGGTGTTGTGGTCGCGCAAGCGCGGCGAGCCGCGGGACGGTTTCGTGCGCAAGCTGCGCGTCCATCCCCACGCCCTGCGCGAGCGCAACGCCTATTACAGCCCCGACAAAAAGGCCCTGCTGTTCGGCTACTTCAAGGCCTCGCAGACCTCTGCGGGCCTGCCGGACGGCTGGGTGTTCACCTGCCTGTCGCACGACATCATCGCCCACGAGACCACCCACGCGATCCTGGACGGGGTGCACCGCCGGTTCATCGAGCCGACCAGCCTGGACACCCTGGCCTTCCACGAGGCCTTCGCCGACATCGTGGCCCTGTTGCAGCACTTCACCATGGCCGAGGCGGTGGAGCAGCAACTCGCCCAGGTGCGCGGGCGGCTGCGCACCCGCAACCTGCTGACCGGCCTGGCCCATCAATTCGGCGACGCCACCGGCCGGATGGGCGCCCTGCGCGAGGCCATCGACATCGAGCCGACCGGAGACGGACCCGGCGACAAGCCGCCGAAGCGCTACGCCGACTCCGAGGAGCCCCACGAGCGCGGCTCGTTCCTGGTGGCCGCGATCTTCGACGCCTTCGTCACCATCTTCGAACGACGCACCGCCGACCTGATGCGGCTGGCCCAGACAACGGCCCTCGGTGAGGAATTGCATCCGGACATGGTCAAGCGGCTGGCCGCCGAGGCGATGAAGGCGGCCGACCACTTGCTGCGCATCTGCGTGCGGGCGCTGGACTACGTGCCGCCCATCGACATCCGGTTCGGCGAGTTCCTGCGGGCCATGATCACCGCCGACGCCGACCTGATTCCCGACGACAAGCTGCACTACCGCCTGGCCATCGCCGAGGCGTTCCGGAGGCGGGGGATCTTTCCCAAGGGCTGCCTGTCGATGGCGCCCGACAGCCTGCTGTGGGAGACGCCGGACGCATGGGACCCAAGCTTGGCCGGCATCTATTTCGGCGACCTGGTTCCCGACCTCGATCTCCAGACCCTCTACAGCCGCGAAGCGATCTGGGACCAGGCCCAGAAGAACCAGCTCGCCGTCTGGCGGTGGCTGACCCATACCGACGAGATGACGCCGGAGTGGGAGCGGATGCTGGGCATCCGCCTCCGCCCCGACGCGCCGATGACCATTGAACGATCGAGCCAGACCGGCGCCCCGAAGGTCGAGGTCCACTCCGTGCGCATCGCCCGCCGGGCCGGTCCGGATGGCCAGGACATCCGCCAGCTGGTGGTGGAGATCACCCAGACCCGACGCGGCTTCTTCGATCCCGAGGCCCAGGCCAGGGCCGATCGCGGCGAGGGCGACCCCAAGGCGAGAGACTTCATCTTTCGGGGAGGCGCGACCCTGCTGGTCGACCTGCGCGCCAGCCTGATCCGCTACGACGCGGTCATGAAGCTCAGCGAGGGGAAGATCCGCTACGCCGTCCGCAAGCGGATCGACGACGACCGGCGGCTGCAGGCGCAACGTGACTACCTGCGCGGCGGGGCCGACCGCGACCTGGGCTTTGTCTATTTCGGCGAGCGCGACGGGCAGGAGCCCTTCGCCATGCTGCATCGGGGCTAGGGTCATGGCCAAGACCACCGCCACTGTCCGGATGTACAAGGGCCTGCTGGGCGACTGCTTCCTGGTCCGCCTCAAGTCTGGCCAGGCGGTCAGCCACATCCTGATCGACTGCGGCATTCTGCAGAACATCCCCGGCGACAAGGCCAAGATGCAGGCGGTGGCCGCCGACATCGTGGAGGCGACGGGCGGCCGGCTGGACCTGCTGGTCGTGACCCATGAACACCACGATCACATCTCCGGCTTCGCCCACGCCAGTTCCGTGTTCCTGGAAGGCGGACTGAAGATCGACAATCTTTGGATGGCCTGGACGGAGAAGGAGGGTGATCCGCAGGCCGACGCCCTGAACCTCAAGTTCAACAAGGCCAAGCAGGCGGTGGCCATGGCGGTCGACCGCGCCGGCGCCCTGGCCGCGGCTGGGGTCCCGGGGGCCGACGATATCGTGGGCGGGCTGGAGGCCTTCATCGGTCCCGTGGACCCGCCGAGGGGCGTGCTGGGTGCGGCCGAGCGGCCGACCGGAAAGGTGGTGATGCGCAGGCTGAAGGAGGTGACCCGGGCGGGCGGCGGCAAGGTGGAGTTCCTGGAACCGGGTGAGGTCAAGGTCACGCCGGGAGCCGCCAGCCTGAAAGCCTACGTCCTGGGCCCACCGCGCACCGAACAGCGCCTCTATCACGACCTGCCGTCCCATCATCCCGGCAAGGAGAAGGAGACCTACCTCGATCGCTTCAGCGCCGCCGACCAACTGCTCAGCGCGGCGGAGGGCGCCTGGGAGGATGGTGAGCCGGAGCGGCCCTTCGCCCCCCGCCATGGCCTGACGCCCGACCGGATCCAGGCCGGGTCCCGGCCGGGCCACGAAAAGGAAGAGATCGAACAGGACGTCGACTGGCTGAATACAGCCTATTACGCCGCGCCCGATTGGCGGCGGGTGGACGCTGAATGGCTGGGCATGGCCGGCGCCCTGGCGCTGAAGCTCGATTCCGACACCAACAACACCAGCCTGGTCCTGGCATTCGAGGCGCCGGGCGGAGAGGTGCTGCTGTTCGCCGCCGACGCCCAGGTGGGCAACTGGCTCTCCTGGCACGACCAGGCCTATGGGCCCGCGGCGACCCCCGTCGCCGACCTGCTCTCGCGCACGGTGTTCTACAAGGTCGGCCACCACGCCAGCCACAACGCCACCCTGCGCAAGGACGGCCTGGAGCTGATGGCGAGCCCGGACCTCGTCGCCATGATTCCGGTCGTGGAAAGCATCGCGCGCGAGCAGGGTTCGAAGGGCTGGAACATGCCCTTCCCGCCGCTGCTGGAGCGCCTGCTGGAAAAGACCAAGGGCCGCGTCCTGCGTGGAGACCAGCCGACCGACAAGGCGGCGTTCAAGAAGTCGCGGGTGCGGACGGGACCGGGTGACCTCTGGGTGGAATACGACGCCCTGGTCTGAGGCGCCTCAGTCGTCCTTCGCCACCAGCCGGGCCAGGATCGAGCCCTCGGTGACCTGGTCGCCGACCGAGACCGAAAGCGACTCGACCTCGCCGTCATAGGGGGCGGTGAGCGCGTGCTCCATCTTCATGGCCTCGAGGGTCAGCAGGGCCTGGCCGCGCACGACCATGTCGCCGACCGCGATGCTGACGGCCACCACCTTGCCCGGCATGGGCGCGCGGACCCCGCCGTCGCCGGCGGCGTGGGCGGCGTCGGCCACCGGCGGGCGCCGGGTCAGGACGAAGGCCTCGCCGGCGTCGAACACCACCACCTCGCCGTCATCGGTGAGCAGGACGTTGTCGGTCAGCTCCTCCACTGAGAGCGAGCCGTCGAGGCCCTCTCCGCCCAGATAAAGCCGCACGGTGTCGCAGGGCGCGGCGTTGGCCCGGAAGCCGATCAGCTCATGCCAGGGGGAGGCGGGTTCGTTGGTCAGCCGGTCCTGGCCCATGATCACCGCCGTGGCGGCCGCGGCCAGGGCGGCTTGCGAGGGCAGTGGCTGAGCCGCCAGGGCTTCGAGGCGCGCCTCGATGAAGCCGGTGTCGACCTCGCCGGCGATGAAGTCGGGGTGGTCCAGGCAGCGGGCCAGGAAGCCGGCGTTGGTCTTGACCGGCCAGACCTCGACCTCGCTGCAGGCCTGGGCCAGCAGATCGGAGGCCCCCTCTCGGGTGGCGGCGTGGGCGATCAGCTTGGCGATCATCGGGTCGTAGAACGGCGAGACCTCGCCGCCTTCCTCGACCCCGGTGTCGACCCGGATCAGGTCGTCGGGCAGGTGGAAATGTTCCAGAGTTCCGATGGAGGGCAGGAAGCCGCCGGCCGGGTTCTCGGCATAGAGGCGGGCTTCCACCGCGTGGCCGGTGAGCTTGATCTGGTCCTGGGAGAGGGGCAGGGGCTCGCCCGAGGCGACGCGGATCTGCCATTCCACCAGGTCGACCCCGGTGACGGCCTCGGTGACCGGATGCTCCACCTGCAGGCGGGTGTTCATCTCCATGAACCAGATGCGGTCGGGCTTCAGGCCCTGGCTGGCGTCGGCGATGAACTCCACGGTGCCGGCGCCGACATAGCCGACGGCCTTGGCGGCCTTCACGGCGGCGGCGGTGACGGCGGCGCGGGTGGCGTCGCTCATGCCGGGAGCCGGGGCCTCCTCGATGACCTTCTGGTGGCGGCGCTGCAGCGAGCAGTCGCGCTCATAGAGATGGACGACACGGCCCTGGCTGTCGCCGAACACCTGGACCTCGATGTGCCGGGGCCGCGTGACATAGGTCTCCAGCAGCACGCGGTCGTCGCCGAACGAGGCCGAGGCTTCGCGCTTGCAGGAGGTGAGCGCGGCGGCGAAATCCTGGGACCGCTCGACCTTGCGCATGCCCTTGCCGCCCCCGCCGGCCACCGCCTTGATCAGCACCGGATAGCCGATGCGGTCGGCCTGGGACTTCAGGTGGGCCTCGTCCTGGTTCTCGCCCAGATAGCCCGGGGTGACCGGCACCCCGGCGGCGTCCATCAGCGCCTTGGCGGCGTCTTTCAGGCCCATGGCGCGGATCGCCGAGGGCGGCGGACCGATCCAGATCAGGCCGGCGGCCATCACCGCCTCGGCGAATTCGGCGTTCTCCGACAGGAAGCCGTAGCCGGGGTGGATGGCGTCGGCGCCGGAGGCCTGAGCCGCGGCGATGATCTTGTCGCCGACGAGGTAGCTCTCGCGCGCCGCCGCCGGGCCGATCAGCACGGCCTGGTCGGCCTCGCGGACATGGGGCGCGTCGGCGTCGGGTTCGGAATAGACCGCCACGGTGGCGATCCCCATCTCGCGGGCGGTGCGGAAGATGCGGCGGGCGATCTCCCCCCGGTTGGCGACCAGAATGCTCTTGATCATGGTCACATCCGGAAGACGCCGAACCGGGTTTCCGGAATCGGCGCGTTGAGGGCGGCGGAGATGGAAAGGCCGAGCACGTCGCGGGTCTGAGCCGGGTCGATGACCCCGTCGTCCCAGAGGCGGGCGGTGGCGAAGTAGGGGTCGCCCTCGGTCTCGTACTTGTCGCGGACCGGGGCTTTGAAGGCTTCTTCCTCGGCGGGCGTCCACTTGCCGGCGTCGCGGTGGACGGTGGCCAGGACGCTGGCCGCCTGCTCGCCGCCCATCACCGAGATGCGGCTGTTGGGCCAGGTCCACAGGAAGCGGGGGGAATAGGCGCGGCCGCACATTCCGTAGTTTCCGGCCCCGAACGAACCGCCGATCAGGACGGTGAACTTGGGCACCTCGGCGGAGGCCACGGCGGTGACCAGCTTGGCGCCGTCCTTGGCGATGCCGCCGGCCTCGTACTTGCCGCCGACCATGAAGCCCGAGATGTTCTGCAGGAAGACCAGCGGGATCTTCCGCTTGCAGGCCAGCTCGATGAAGTGGGCGCCCTTCAGCGCGCTCTCCGAGAACAGAACGCCATTGTTGGCCAGGATCGCCACCGGCTGGCCCCAGATGCGGGCGAAGCCGGTGACCAGGGTCGTGCCGTAGAGCGCCTTGAACTCGTCGAAGTCCGAACCGTCGACGATGCGGGCGATCACCTCGCGCACGTCATAGGGCGCACGCACGTCGGTGGGGACGATGCCGTAGAGCTCCTCGGGGTCATAGGCGGGCTCGCGGGGCTCAGCGAGGTCTAGGTCCACGACCTTCCTGGAGTTCAGGTTGGCGATGATGGACCGCACGATGGTGAGCGCATGCTCGTCGTCCTCGGCCACATGATCGACAACGCCGGAACGACGGCCATGAGTGTCGGCGCCGCCCAGTTCCTCAGCCGTGATCACCTCGCCGGTGGCGGCTTTCACCAGAGGCGGGCCGCCCAGGAAGATGGTGCCCTGGCCACGGACGATCACCGTCTCGTCGGACATGGCCGGGACGTAGGCGCCGCCGGCGGTGCAGGAGCCCATGACGCAGGCAATCTGCGCAATACCCTGCGCGCTCATCCGCGCCTGGTTATAGAAGATGCGGCCGAAGTGGTCGCGGTCGGGGAAGACCTCGGCCTGGTGGGGCAGGTTCGCCCCGCCGGAATCCACCAGATAGACGCAGGGCAAATGGTTCTGCAGCGCCACTTCCTGGGCCCGAAGGTGCTTCTTCACGGTGATGGGGAAGTAGGCGCCGCCCTTCACCGTGGCGTCGTTGGCGACGATCATCACTTCGCGGCCCGAGACCCGCCCGATGCCGGTGATGACCCCCGCGCCGGGCGCCTCGTTGTGATAGAGGCCGTGCGCCGCCAGCGGCGCGACCTCCAGGAACGGCGAGCCGGGGTCCAGCAGGCGCTCGACCCGTTCGCGCGGCAGCAACTTGCCGCGCGAGGCGTGGCGGTGGCGCGAGGCTTCCGGCCCGCCGAGCGCCGCATAGGCCGCGCGCTCCCGAAGCTGATCGACCAGGGCGCGGTTGTGGGCGTCGTTGGTCTGGAAGGCCGCTCCGGCGCGGTCGATGGCGGTGGCGAGTTTGGTCATGCGCCCAGCAGTTCCCGGCCGATGAGGAAGCGGCGGATTTCGTTGGTCCCCGCGCCGATGTCGTAGAGCTTGGCGTCCCGGACCAGGCGTTCGACGGGGAACTCCTTGGTGTAGCCGGCGCCGCCCAGGGCCTGGACGGCCTCCAGGCTGACCTTCACCGCGTTCTCGGACGCCAGCAGGATGGCGCCGGCCGCGTCGAACCGCGTGGTGAGCCCGGCGTCGCAGGCCTTGGCCACGGCGTAGACGTAGGTCCGGGCGGAGTTCAGCGCGACGTACATGTCGGCGATCTTGCCCTGCATGAGCTGGAACGAGCCGATGGGTTTGCCGAACTGCTTGCGCTCGCGGACATAGGGCAGGACCACGTCGAGGCAGGCCTGCATGATGCCCAGCGGCCCGGCCGCCAGCACGGCGCGCTCATAGTCGAGACCGCTCATCAGCACGCCCGCGCCGCCGTTCAGCGGGCCCATGACGGCCTCCTCGGGAACCTCGCAGTCCTCGAACACCAGCTCGGCGGTGTCCGACCCGCGCATGCCCATCTTGTCCAGCTTGGGCGAGACGCTGAAGCCCTTCATGCCCTTCTCGATCAGGAAGGCGGTGACGCCGCGGCTGCCTTCGTCGGGAGAGGTCTTGGCGTAGACCACCAGGGTGTCGGCGTGCGGGGCGTTGGTGATCCAGAACTTGGTTCCGTTGAGCACATAGCGGTCGCCGCGATGCTCGGCCCGCAGCTTCATGGAGATCACGTCGGAGCCGGAGCCCACCTCGCTCATGGCCAGCGACCCCACGTGCTCGCCGCTGATCAGCTTCGGCAGGTAGCGGCGCTTCTGTTCCGGGCTCGCCCAGCGGCGGATCTGGTTCACGCAGAGATTGGAATGGGCGCCGTAGGACAGGCCCACCGAGGCCGAAGCGCGGCTGATCTCCTCCATGGCCAGCACGTGCTCAAGATAGCCCAGGCCCAGGCCTCCGAACTCCTCTTCCACCGTGATCCCATGCAGGCCGAGCTCCCCCATCTCCGGCCACAGCTCCCGGGGGAAGGTGTTGGTCGCGTCGATCTGCGCGGCCATCGGGGCGATGCGGTCGGCGGCGAAGCGGGCGGTGGTCTCGCGGATCGCCTCGGCGGTCTCGCCAAGGCCGAACTGGAAGCTTGGGCCGGACATGTTCGATCTGCCTTCTGGAGGGCGGTCTGTACGCAACCTCGCAAAACTAGCGGCTCGTGAACAATCCACAAAATTGAACGTACATGATCGACATGATAGGTTTGATCTATCATGGACCGCTACCTCCTCCGCTACTTCCTGGCGATTGTAGAAACCGGGAATTTCAGCCGGGCCGCGGCGCGGGAAAACGTAGCGCAGCCGACCCTTTCGGCCGGGATCGCCAAGCTGGAGGGACAGCTGCAGGCGCGGCTGTTCGACCGCACCAACCGCCGGGTCCACCTCACCGAGGCGGGCAGCCGGTTCCTGGTTCACGCGCGGCGCATCGAGCACGAGTTCAACCTCGCCCAGGCGGCGGTCTCCGGCGCGGCGCGGCCGGAACAGCTGCGGGTTGCGGTGTTGTCCACCATCCCCACGGCGCTGCTGGAACAGACCCTGGCGCGGCGCGCCGGCGACGAACAGATCGAACTCCTTGAGGGCTCCGAACGCGAGGTGCTGAGCCTGCTGGACCGCGGCCGCGTGGACGCGGCCCTGACCATCCTGCGGCCGGCCTCCGACCGGTTCGGCGCCGAGCGGCTGTGCGAGGAGGGCTACAGCCTGGCCCTGCCGGCCGGCCATCGGCTGGCCCAGGCCGACAGCCTGCGCGGCGAGGAGCTGGCCGACGAGGTGATGATGGTCCGCCGCCACTGCGAGGTCCTGGCCGAGACCAGCCGGTATTTCATCGAGCGCAACGTGCGCCCCTTCTTCAGCTATCGGGGCGTCAGCGACGACCGGGTGATGGGCCTGGTGCGGGCCGGGCTCGGGATCACGGTCATGCCCGACGGGCATCGCGACCCCGGCGTCGCCCGCGTGCGCCTGGAGGGCTTCACGCCGCGCCGCATCCTGGGCCTGGCCTATGCCGATCCGGCCGCGCGCTATCGCACCAGCGGGTTCGTCCAGGCCGCGCGAGAAGTGTTCGCCGACTAGGCCTTCAGGTCGGCGAGCCGCACGGTCATGTAGCGGGCGTCGGGACCGTAGCCGGCGACCTTGGCGGCCAGGGCCGCCGGGAGGTCGGGCGGGTCGGCATAGCCCATCCTGGCCCAGAAGCCGCCGGCGCCCTGCACGGCGATCAGGTCGCCCCGGACGAGGCCAAGCGCCAGGGCGGCGTCGGCGGCCCTTCGCACCAGGGCGCGGCCCAGGCCCAGGCCGCGGGCGGCCTCGCCGATCGCGAGGTCGTGGACGAACCAGTTGTCGCCGGGCGGCGGCGCGCCCAAGGCCGTGCCGATGGCGGGCGGGGCGGCGGCCGGCCAGGGGTGGCTGAGGACGTAGGCCATCAGCCGGTCATCGCCGAACGCCCCCCAGCAGCAGGTGGGGGCGATCTCCAGCCGGCTGACCAGGATCTCAGCAGGCTCGCGATAGAGCGGCAGGTAGACCGCGTCCTGAAGCGCCGCGGCCGCCGCGAGGTCGGCCGGCTTCAGCGGCCGCAGGTCTGCCGTCACCCCACCCGCTCCAGCCGCATCATCCCGATGTCGATATCCATGTGGACCTGGCGGGTATAGATCATCGCCCCCGTCGCGGGATCGATGGCGAGGCCGGAATAGGAGGTGGCGTTGGGCGCCTCCGCGACGACGGTCACCGGGCCGCCATCGACGCTAGAGGTCATGATCACCGGGGTGCGGCCGCGGGGCATGTCCAGCCAGAACTGGCGGTCGCCCTGGACGATCCAGGCGTTGGTGGGGAAGCCCGGGCTGTCGCTCAGCCGCTGGGCGCCGCTCCCGTCGGCGTTCAGCTTCCAGATGCCGGGCATGTCCTGTTTCATGGCCAGCAGGCCCGACGGGGAGGCCCGGACGGCCGTCCAGCCCGGCCCGGTTACGGGCGTGAGGTCTCCGGGCTTGCGGGTGTCCAGGCGCCACAGGCGGCGGACGCCGCCGCGCTTGGCGGCCAGCACCACGGTCTGTCCATCGGCTTCCCAGCTCAGCGAGGTCATCTCGTAGTCGCCGCTCAACAGGATGCGCGGCGGCCCGCCGCCGGCGGCGATCTCGTAGACCCCGTAGCGACCGTGGCTGGCGGCCACGAAGACCAGGCGGCGGCCGTCGGGAGACCAGCGTAGGTCGTCGATGTGCGTGGCCTGGAAGAAGGTCATCTTCTGAGCCGGTTGGCCCGGCGCGCGCGTCCAGACCGAGCGGCCGGCCCGGGTGTCGGCGACGAAGGCAAGCACGCCGGTGGGCGAGATGTCGCCCGCCCACTGGACGCCGGCCTCCTTGGTGATCAGCTCGCCGCCGACCTCCGCCAGATTGGCGCGAACATCGACCAGCTCCATGGCCAGCGCCCCGTTGGCGCCCGTCGAGAGCTTGCGAACCTCGCGCAGCCCCGAGCCTAGCCGGATGGGCTCGCCGCCGTCGCTTGCCACGCTCCAGATTCCGAAATCGCCGCTACGGTTCGAGGCGAAGAACAGAGATCCGCCGCTGGACGACCAGGTGAGACCGGCGACCTCGGCCCCGTCATGGGTGATCCGCCTGGCCGCCCCGCCGCGGATGTCCTGCACATAGATGTCCGACACCCCGATCGCCGCGAGGCGGATGAAGGCCAGGCTGCGGCCGTCGGGCGAGATCACCAGATCGCGATCGCCTCGCATCCATGCCGGCGGCGAGGTGACCGCCGTCACGGTCCCGCCCTCGGCGGCGACGGAATAGATCCGCCGCGCCGCGCTGCGCGTGGGCCGGTCGATGAAATAGAGCCGCGCTCCGTCGGGCGCCCAGACGATCTTCGAAGTCTCGAAATTGCGGCACGTCGCCAGCCGCCGTTCGGGGCCGCTGGGCAGGGTCTTGATGAAGATCTGGCAGGGCGTGTCGGGAACGACGCGGACGAAGGCCAGGCGGTCGCCGGTTGGTGACCAGGCCGGCGAGGTGTCGGCCGTCGGCCCGCCCACCAGGAGGGCGGTCGAACCGTCGCGGATGTTGCGCACGAGGATGTCCTGATCCTTGCCGTCCTGGCCAATCGTATAGGCGACCTGGCCGCCCGACGCAGAGAGGGCGGGCTGGGACTCGTAGGCCAGGGTGTCGGCGACGCTCTCGAAGCCGGCCACCCGCCAGGTTTCGGTTCGGTTCATAAGCCACCAGCCGCCGGCCGCGACCAGCGCCACGGCAAGTGCGCCGAGCGCCAGCAGGGGCAGGTGGCCCAGACGCCGCGCCGAGACCTTCGGCGCCGGGTCGGCCGGCCGCGCGGGCTGGATGTCGGGCCTGTCGACCAGATCGGCGGAAACCAGGCGGTAGCCGACGCGCGGTACGGTCTCGATGACGAACGAGCCGCGGTCGTCGCTCTCGGAAAGCTTTCGCAGGCGTCCGATGCAGCGGTGCAGGGAGTCGTCGGTGACCGACACATCGCCCCAGCAGTCGCGCAGCAGTTCGTCGCGGGACACCACCGCGCCCATGCGGCGAGCGAGCGCCGCCAGCACCTGCATCACGCGCGGTTCCAGGATGTCGATGACGTCGCCGCGACGCACTTCGCGATAGGCCGGGCGCACCCGGAAGGCCCCGAGTTGGAAGTCGTGCTCGTTGGCGAGGTCCAGTCGGCGATGCGGCGCGAAGGTCGTGGTTTCGCCGGTCCGTTGGCTGCCGTCGTCGGCCATCATCGGGCTCCCATCGGGTAAAAATCCGAACTGCGCCCAAGTCTTCCGGGCCCGTGACGCAGAGCCTCGATCTGCGCGGCGCATGGTCCGCGGCTTGGTCTCGAGGCGTTGATGTCACTCATCGATCGCACTCCGCAATTCGCGGTTCCGAGGTGGTTCCAGTGAACCGCCGCATTCCCCGTTCCCCGGACGATATCGAACAGTCGCTGCTCACCGCGATCTCCGATCCTATCCGGCATAAGATCATTGTGCACCTCAGCGCCCGGCCGCTCTGCGTCGGCAAGCTGGCCAGCCGGTTCCCGGTCGTTCGCGCCGCCATCTCGCGCCATCTGAGAGTCCTCCTCGATGCGGGCCTGGTCACCTGCCGGCGCACGGGCTCGCTCAACATCTATTCGGTGCGTCCCGAGCCGCTGGAGCGGCTTCGGACCTATTTCGGCCGAATCTCCTACGAGGCGGCCCGCACGATCGAGGGCGCCGACGGGGATCGGTGGCTGGACGCCGCCTAGATCCCAAGCCCGCACCCAAGGTCGCGTTGGTTACATAGGAAACCATACACAATGTAGGAAGTGTAACAACTGAGGCAATTTCGCGACAATCCGAGTTTAAATCACTTGGCAGCTTGGCCGAGTGCTCAGGGATTCGCGCCTATTATGGACACTATACAGTAACGCGTACGAAAAATTCCAAAACCGACAGGTTGTAGAGACCGCCACAACGGCGATCAACACTGTCATGTCCTGGGGGATATCCATGATCAATCGCAACAACCGCGGGCGCCTATTGGCATCCACGATCCTGACCGGCGCCATTAGCCTGCTCGCGGCCGGAGCCGCCGCCGCGCAGGAGGCGGAGGAAGTTCAGGAAGTCGTCGTCACGGGCTCGCGCATCGTCCGGCAGGACTTCGTGGCCGCCAGCCCCATCACCACGGTGACCGGCGACGCCGCCGTGGCCAACGCCGACATCACCCTCGACACCTATCTGAACACCCTGCCGCAGGTCAGCCCGGCGGGGACGATGACCTCCAACAA
Organism: Phenylobacterium sp. LH3H17; assembly: GCF_024298925.1. Taxonomy (NCBI): domain Bacteria; kingdom Pseudomonadati; phylum Pseudomonadota; class Alphaproteobacteria; order Caulobacterales; family Caulobacteraceae; genus Phenylobacterium; species Phenylobacterium sp. LH3H17. The sequence goes on from NZ_CP101283.1 coordinate 786,281, forward strand.
CCCCGGCAACGCCGGCCAGGCGAACATCGACCTGCGCGGCCTGGGCTCCATCCGCAACCTGGTCCTGGTCGACGGCCGCCGTCCGATGTTCTCGGCCAACACCCTGACGGTGGATGTGAACACCATCCCGCAGGCCATGATCGGCAGCATCGAGGTCATCTCCGGCGGCGCGGGCGCGACCTACGGCGCCGACGCCGTGTCGGGCGTGGTCAACCTGAAGCTCAAGGACAACTTCGAAGGCCTGGACGTGCGCGCCAGCTACTCGGACGCCACCGAGTATCATGACGCCAAGGAGTACCAGTTCTCGGCGGTGCTCGGCGGCAACTTCTCCGACGGCAAGGGCAACGCGATCTTCGGCTTCGACCGGTCGGTCCGCGAAGGCGTGACCAAGGGCCAGCGTCCGTTCGCCGCCCTCGCCACCTCGACGACCGGCACGCCGCCGGCCGGCGCGATCCGCTTCAATTCCAGCAACCCCATTCCGCTCTCGGCGGTCCAGACCCTGTTCCAGAGCTACGGCGTGACGGGCGCGGTGGGCAACGCTTCGGGTTCGCTGGGCTTCAATCTTGACGGCAGCCTGTACTACGCCGGGGTGGCCAACAATCCGACCCTGCAGGTCCAGAACTTCAAGTATCCGATCGACGTCAACGTCAACACGCGCTTCTACCCGGACTTCTACAGCTACAACTTCGACGCCCCGAACCTGCTGACGCTTCCCATGGATCGCTACTCATTCATGACGAAGATCAATTACGAGTTCGACAGCGGCGTGGAGGTCTTCGCCCAGGCCGGCTGGACCGAGTACACCGCCAACACGGCCCTGGCGCCCACCCCGATTCCCACGGTCAACACCGCGGCGATCGGCACGGCCACCAACCAGCAGGTCGCCTCGGCCCTGGTCATGCCGGGCCAGAACGTCGGCAACAGCCTCGTCGTGCCGGTCACCAACCCGTTCATCCCGAACGACCTTAAGGTCCTGCTGGCCGCGCGGACCGGCGACGACCCGAAGCTGGTCGGCGCGGGCGCCAACGAGCCCTTCCTGTTCGGCTTCCGGCCGCTCGGCTTCGGCGCGCGGACCTCTCAGTTCCAGAACACCGTGGTCCAGTTCATGGGCGGCGCGAAGTTCCCGATCGGCGAGAACTGGAAGGGCGAGGGCTATGTCAGCCAGGGCCGGACGGAGATTGTCCGGACCCAGTTCGGCAACATCGACACTCAGCGTCTGACCGACATCCTGGGCGCCCCCGGCCAGAACCCGGCGGGCTCCGACGGCGCCTGCGCGACCCAGAACTTCTTCGGCGACCGGGGGCTACAAGGCTCCTGCCGCACCTATCTGGAATCGCCGGTCACCCGCAGCGAGCTCTATGAGCAAACCATCGGCCAGTTCTTCATCAGCGGCGACCTGTTCGAAGCGCCAGCCGGCGCCGTTCCCGTCGTCCTGGGCGTCGAGCATCGGGAGCTGGAGTACAGCCTGCGGTTCCTGTCGAATCCAGGTCCGTTCTCGGGCTTCAACGTCGGCGATCCGGAAGCCGGCGCCAGCACGTTCAACGACATCTTCGCCGAGGCGCTGGTCCCGCTCGTCAAGGATCTGCCCTATGTCGAGAGTCTCGAACTCGGGCTTGGCGTCCGCTATTCCAAGGCGCAGTTCGAGGACTTGCTAACTGGGAACAAGACCGACACCCGCGGTTCGTGGACCTACAAGGCCGAGCTGAACTGGAAGGCTACCGACTGGGCCCGCATCCGCGCCTCGTATCAGCGCGCGGTTCGTGAGCCGAGCTTCGCCGAACTGTTCGTCGGCACGGCGTCCGCACCGCAGATCCTCGATCCCTGCTCGGCGTTCACCAACGCCTGGAAGGCCTCGGGAACTGGGCCGGGCACTCTGCGCGGACTCTGCGCGGCTCAGGGTGTGTCGGCGGCCGGCGCTCCGACCGCGCCTGGCTCACAGGCCAACATCGAACTGTCGGGCAATATCGATCTTGCTCCTGAAAGCGCCGACACCCTCACGATTGGCATCGCGCTGTCCTCCCCCTGGGAAAACCAGTGGGCGAGCCGCCTGCGGGGCTCCATCGACTACTACCGCATCAAGATCGCCGACCCGATCATCCTCTTCGACACCAACACGGCGCTCGCTGCCTGCTTTAACTACTTCGGCACCAACCCGACCTATTCCAACAGCTATCTCTACTGCGCCGGTATCGCCCGGACCGGCGGCAACCTGACCGGCGCCAGTATCAACAACCCGGCTACGACGGACCCGGACCAGGCGTGGCCATTGGAGAACGGCGGCCTTATCGATACCTCCGGCCTCGACTTCCAGATCGACTATGGCTTCGATTGGGAGTGGTTCGGGGCCCCAGACTGGATGGGTTCCATCCAGGCCAACCTCCTGCTGACCCACGTGCTGGAATACAAGCAGGCTGACCGGTCCGACCTGCCGGCCGTCGACTTCACCGGCACCATTTCCTACTTCGGCGCAGGCCTCGGCACGAGCTTCCCCGACTGGAAGGGGATGCTCAACGTCCGCTGGAAGCTCGGCGAGATCGGCGTGTCGGGCTACACGACCGACGCCTTCAGCCTCGGCGCCCGCGTCCGCTACATCGACGCCATGGAGAACCGCCAGTTCCGGCAGTACGAGGGCGAGACCTTCCTCGGCACGGCCGGCGTCCCCTCCAACGTCCCGGCAACCTACTACATCGACCTGGACGCCACCTGGGGCATCACCGACAACGTTGAGCTCAAGCTGGGCCTGAACAACGTGGCCGACCAGCAGCCGCGTCTCTACGCCCCGAACGTCCAGTCCGGCACCGACCCGTCCAGCTATGACGTGATCGGCCGCCGCGCCTTCGGACAGATCAAGCTCCGCTTCTAAGGTCCAAGAGGCCCTCTCCGGGGCGGCGGCTTCCCCTCCGCCGCCCCGACTTTTTCCCTGAACGCCCACCGGGAGGCCCGCCCTTGACCACAACCAGCGCGCATTCACCCAGGCGCGTCCTGCGCCCGATCGAAGCCATTCTGGGCGCCGGGTTGCTCGCCGCCGTCCTCGACATCGCCAATCCGATCATCATCTGGGGCCTGAAGGGCGTGCCGGCCGAGCGCATCCTGCAGTCAGTGGCCAGCGGCTTGCTGGGCAAGGCGGCCTTCGCGGGCGGGGCGGCCACCGCGGCCCTGGGCATGGCGGCCCACACCCTGATCATGCTGGGGGCGGCGACCGTCTACTATCTCGCCAGCCGCAGGCTGCCGGCCATGAACCGCCATCCCTGGATCGCCGGCCCGGCCTTCGGGTTCGGTTTCTACTTCTTCATGAACTACCTGGTGGTTCCGCTGTCGCAGGCTGGCATGAAGCCGCCGCACGGCTGGTTCCCGGTGCTCAACCAGATGTTCTGCCACCTGGTTCTGGTGGGCCTCACCTTCTCGCTGATCATCAGCCGGGCGCGGAAATCCGGCGACCCAGCCTAGCGAAACCGGCGATATCACGGTATCCGACCCCGCTAGGCCCAGGCGCGAATTTCAGCGCCTGTCGGTAGGTGACTGGCCGGAACCTGCCATGGTCGCCACCTGCGCCCCGTATCTCGTAGGCGCCCTGCCGCCCACATAGCCGGCCGGTTGTGTGGGCGCGCAGCCAAATCTGGCTGCCCAGATCATGAAGCGCAGGCTGAAGATGTCTCCCAGATCAGGGCGGACCATGCGTCAAGCTTGACAATTACGGAGACAGGCAGTGTCTGTACTCAGAATTAGAGTAAACAAGCGTTGCTATAGGTATCGTGGTTAGTATTCATTTACCAAGACTCCCAATAGATCAAGTATTATTGATCGGCGAACATTGTTTTTGGTGATATGACTTCCGGGCGTTTCTTGGAGGAAACACCCATGACTGCCGCTGCCACTACAAAGGGGCGCTATGCCCAAATGAGTCTGGTCAAGGGGCTAGACAGTTCCGTCCTCAAGGTCTCGACCCCGGGGGACTTCGTCGACAAGGACTTCAGCATCGTCAGCAAGTCGATCCTGGAGCTGATCCACAAGCATACCGGCTGCAACTGCCTGTCCGGCCGGATCAAGGTCGTGATCGAGGACGATTTCGAGGACGTGATCCGCGTCGATCTCGGCCAACGCTTCGGCTGACGTCTCCGGCCCCGCCCTCGACCCGCGAAGGGCGGGGCCGGATCCTTCAATTGCAGGCAGGACCGCCATGACCCGCCCCGCCGTCGGACTGCTCTACAATCCTGTGAGCCCGCTGCTGATCGCCCGGGCGCCGGGCCTGGTGGAATATCTGGGCGTCATGCCCGACCGGCTCTGGTACGACTTCGGTCCCAACGCGGAGGGCCGCCGCTTCCACCGCACCCTGGGCGCCATCGACGAGCTGCGTCGCTGCGCCGAGGGACGGCTGACGGCCGGGCACGGCATCGGCCTCTCCCTGCCCAGCGCCATGCCGCTGGATGAGCCCTTCGTCGACGCTGTGGCCGAGCTCGCCGCCGACATCGGGTTTTCCTGGTTCAGCGAGCACCTCAGCGTCTTCATCACCCCCAAGGGCGCCGTGCCCAACGCCCAGGCGGGCCTGGGCCTGCCCATCGCCTATGACGACGAGGTCTATGGGATCGTGGCCGGCAAGGCCGCGCGACTGCGCCAGGCCCTGGGCTGTCCCATCGCCCTGGAGAACGGCGCCTTCTTCACCCCGGTCCCCGACCCCGACATGAGCGAGCCGCAGTTCCTGAACCGGCTGCACGCCGAGGACCGGTGTGAGACCCTCCTGGACCTGCACAACCTCTATGTGAACTGGCGCAACGGCGGCGAGACCCCCGAGGCCTATATCGCCCAGCTCGACCCGGCCGCGGTGATCGAGATCCACCTGGGCGGCGGGGATGATTTCGCAGGCTTCTACATGGACAGCCATTCCAGCCTGACGCCGGAGCCCGTCTGGGAGACCGCCTTCGCCCACGTGGCGGGCTTCCCCAACCTGCGGGCCATCACCTTCGAGTTCCAGGAGACCTATTACGAGGACCTGGCGGACGGCCTGATCCCGGAACTTGAGCGAATGCATGAGCTCGCGGAGACCTGGGCCCCGTGCCGGAGGCTGGCCCATGCTGGCTGATTTCCAGCAGGCGCTCGCCGACCTCACCGCCTCGCCGGAGCTGTGCATGGCGGTGAAGATCGACCCCTCGCTGCTGATGCGCCGCTACCAGCTCACCGCTTTGGAGGCCGGTCGACTGGAGGGGATCGTGCGCCATCCCGGAATGGCCTGCTCCTGCATGGTCTACCGCGCCAACCGGCTGGCGCCCCTGGCGCTCAACACACCGCGGCTGTGCAAGGCGCTCGGCCCCGACCTGCGGGCAGTGGCTTCCGACTACTGGGCCGACCATCCGCAGTCCAACGTGCATTTCTACGTGGAGGCCGATCGCTTCTGCCGCTTCGTCCGCCGCGAGATCGAGCGGGGCCGGACGCTCGCGCCGGAGGTCGGTTCGGCCCTGGAGATCGAGAGCGCCCAGGTGGCGGCGGCCCTGAGCGAGAGCCATACCGAAGCGGCCTGAACCGGGGCTAGGTCAGGGCGCGCGCCCAGGCCTTCTTCAGCTCGGCGGCGGCGCCTGCCTGGGGCTCGTGCAGGTCGTGGCGGCGCAGCGAGCGGGCGCCGACGAACGACCCTCCGCGCCACGCGACCAGGGCCTCGTGGCCGATGCCGCCCAGGATGTCGACCATCAGGAAGTCGTCGGGAACGGTCGCTCCGGCCTCGCCGAGATCGATGCGGAAGCCCTCGAGGGACCGGTCGACAATGGTGCAGGAGACCAGTTCGCCGCCGGCCAGCAGCAGGAAGGCCGGCAGGCTGACGCTCTCGCGCGGACTGACGCGGCGATCCCCGGCGCGCGAGATCGACCGTCGCTCCAGTTCGCTGGCGTTATCGAGAACGAAATTCCGCACGCGGCTCTCCAAGTCGACGTAGTTAAGCACGTAGCCCTTACCCAAAGGTGTCAGAGCGTCGCCTTTCCGGCGTCGGCGGGCCGATCGTCGCGGCGCCCGAAGCCTTAATCCATATTACCGCGAATTATGTTTGCCGGCGGTCGCCGAGGCGACAGAAGGAAGCGGTCGGCCGGGTGATGGAACCCTCGCCACGCTGGAGCCTGCCTGGTGATCGTGTTCGCCGCCGCCGCATCGTTGCTCGCGGGCGCCCCGGAACTGCCGCGCCTGCCGGAGATCCGGCGCGATCCGCAGGTCACCTATGTCGACCGGTCCGGCGCCATGCTGGGCGTGCGCGGCGGGCGTTACGGCCCTCCCGTAGACCTGGCGAAGCTGCCGCCGCACGTGCCGGCCGCCTTCATCGCCATCGAGGACCGCCGGTTCTACGAGCACACCGGCTTCGATCCGATCGGCATCGGCCGGGCGATCATCGCCGGCGTCAACGAGGGGCGCGCGACCCAAGGCGCCTCGACCATCACCCAGCAGCTGGCGCGCAACCTGTTCCTGACCTCCGACCGCACGGTCGAGCGCAAGGCGATGGAACTGCTCTACGCCGTTCAGTTGGAGCGCACCTACTCGAAGCGCCAGATCCTCGCCCTCTATCTGAGCCGGGTCTATTTCGGGTCCGGCGCCTATGGGCTGGAGGCGGCGTCGCAGCGCTATTTCAACAAGCCGGCCGCGCGCCTGACCATCCAGGAAGCGGCGACCCTGGCGGGGGTGCTGAAGTCGCCAACCAACTACAACCCGGCGGAACAGCCGCAGCGGTCGGCCCAGCGTGCAGCCCTGGTGCTGAACGCCATGGTCGAGATCGGGGCCATCACGCTCGCCCAGCGCGCCAAGGCGAGCGCCCGGCCATTGAGGGTCGCCCCGTCGGCGTCCACCGCCTCGGCCCAGTACTTCATCGACTGGCTGGACGGCCAGCGTCGCCAGCTGGTGGGCCAGCCGAAGCAGGACGTGGTGGTGGAGACCACCCTCGACCTAGGCCTGGAGAGCGTCGCCGCGGCGACCACCAGCTCCGTCCTGGCGCGCCATCAGGCCCAGCAGGTGTCGCAGGCCGCGCTCGTCGCGTTGGACGGACAGGGCCGGGTGCGGGTCATGGTCGGCGGCGTCGACTACGCCAAGGGCCCGTTCAATCGGGCGGTGACCGCAAAGCGGCAGGCCGGCTCGGCCTGGAAGCCGTTCGTCTATCTGGCCGCTCTGGAGGCCGGCCGGGTTCCCGAAATGCCCGTGGTGGACGAGCCCGTGACCATCGGGAGTTGGTCGCCGAGCAACTACAACGAGGGATATCTGGGGCCGATCACCCTGCAGGTGGCGCTGGCCCAGTCGATCAACACCGTGGCGGCCCGACTGGCCGACGAGGTGGGCCGCCCCACCGTGGCGGCGGCGGCGCACCGGGTTGGCATCGTCTCGACGATCAACACCGACCCGGCCATGGCGCTGGGCACCACCCTGGTGTCGCCGCTGGAGATGGCCCAGGCCTATGCGACCTTCTCGAACGGGGGCAATCGGGTGACCGCCTATGGTATCGAGCGCATCCGCACGACCGGCGGGGCCATGCTCTACCAACGCAAGGCCATGCCGCCGCAGCCGGTGGTGGCCAATCCGCCGCTCAGCGACCTGAACCTGATGCTGCGCACCGTGATCACCTCCGGCACGGGAACCAGGGCCGCGATCCCGGGCTACGACCTGGCCGGCAAGACCGGCACCACGTCCGACTATAGGGACGCCTGGTTCGCCGGCTATACGGGCGGCTTCACCACCGTGGTCTGGATGGGCCGGGACGACGGGGCGCCCATGGGCCGGGTCACCGGCGGCGGGGCGCCGGCGGAGCTCTGGCGCGGCTTCATGAGCGTTGCACTGAAACGGGTCCCGAAGCAGCCGATCCCAGTCGGCCCGCCGCGGGCCGCGCCGCTTCCGCCGCCGGTCGCTGATCCGATCGACGCCTTGATCCCGGCTCCCGCCCCGATCCAGACGCCGCCCCAGCCGGAGCAGGACCCACCCTTCGGCGACCGCTGAACCGGGCGGCCTACTGCCGGGTCATCTCCGCCCGCACCTGGGCCTTGACCTCGCCCCTGGGCATGTCCTGCGGGATCTCGAACGCCACCCTGGCGATCTGGCCGGGATAGGTGAAGGGCGCGACATAGTCGTCGGTGACCGGCGAGAGGCTGCGGCCCAGGTCCATGCCGATGGTGGAGATCATGTAGAGCAGGCGTCGGACCTTGCCGGTCGCCTCCACCTTGCCGTCGACGCTGAGAACGATGTCGCCACCACCCTCGGCGTTGCGGGTGACGGAGAGCACGATCTCATGCGGGCCGGGCGCCAGGGGCGATTCGGCCGCGACCCGGCTGTGGTGGTGGAAGTCGTTGTAGTCGAAGACCAGCCGGCCGTTCTTGACGAGGAGCGCGAAGCCGCTGTTGAGCGTGCCTCGGGCGATCAGGGCGCCGTCGCCGTGGCCTTTCGGATGGTCGATGGTGACGCTGGTGGTCCAGCCTCGGGCCACCGGCGGGCAGGCTTCGCTGACCAGGTGCGAGACTGGCGGATAATAGACGAATCGGCGGCGCGAGGAGGGCAGTCCCGGCCGCATGGATGCGCGGAACAGGGCCATGGCGCTGCGGTCGTCAAGCGGCAGGACACCGTGGGTTTCGGCCTCCGCCCACCAGAGGTCGACCAGCTCCTTGAGCTTTTCCGGGTGGGTCGCGGCCAGGTCCTCATACTCCGAGAAGTCCTGCGCCAGGTGGTAGAGCTCCCACCGGTCGTCGTCGAAGGGCTTGCCCTGGTCGTGGTGGGTGACCGCCTTCCAGCCGTCCTTCCAGATCCCGCGGTGGCCCAGCATCTCGAAATACTGCGGCCCACGGTCGAGCTTTGCTGCGGGGTCGGCGAAGGTCGGCGCCAGGCTGATCCCGTGGACCGGCATCTGCGGCACGCCGGCCACCACGGCGGGGGTCTCGAGTCCCAGGGCGTCGAGGATGGTCGGGGCGATGTCGATGACGTGGCAGAACTGGTCGCGGGTCTCGCCGCCGGCCTTCACGCGGTTCGGCCAGTGGATGACCAGCGGGTCGCGGACCCCGCCGCCGTGGGTGTTCTGCTTGTACCACTTCAGCGGGGTGTTGCCGGCCTGGGCCCAACCCCAGGGGATGTTGCAGTGGCTGTTGGGGCCACCGATGTCGTCCAGGCGCAGGACCGCCTCGTCGACGCTCTCGCGGATGCCGTTGAACCACTTCATTTCGTCGAGCACGCCCGTGGCGCCGCCCTCCTGGCTCGCGCCGTTATCGGACATGACGATGAAGAGCGTGTCGTCGAACTGGTCGATGGACTTCAGGAAGGCGACCAGCCGGCCGATCTGGTCGTCGGTGTGCTCCAACATGGCGGCGAAGGCTTCCTGCAGGCGGGCGGCGAAGCGCTGCTCGTTGACCGAAAGCTCCGCCCACGGACGGACGCCGGGATTGTGCGGCGCCAGCCTGGTGTCAGGCGGGATGATTCCCAGTTCCTTCTGGCGCGCGAACCACTCCTCGCGCGCCACGTCCCAGCCGGCGTCGAACTTGCCACGCCACTTGTCGAGATAGGCCTGCGGAGCCTGATGAGGCGAGTGCATGGCCCCGAAGGCCAGGTAGAGGAAGAACGGCTTCTCCGGCACCAGGGAGACCTGATCGCGGATCATGCCGGCCGAGCGGTCCACGATGTCCTCGGAGACGTGGTAGCCGTCTTCCGGACCGCCGGGCGCGTCGATGAAGTGGTTGTCGTGGGTCAGTTCTGGGAAGAACTGGTCGGTCTCACCCTGCAGGAAGCCGTAATAGCGGTCGAAGCCCTTCTGCAGCGGCCAGTTGGCGTAGGGGCCCGCCGCCGAGCACTCCGCCATCGGGGCCAGATGCCACTTGCCCGTGGCGTAGGTCCCATAGCCGTTGTCGCGCAGGATCTCGGCCAGGGTGGCGGCCGAACGCGGGACGGCGCCGCGCATGTTCGGAAACCCGGTGTCGAAGTTGGAGATCGCCCGCATGCCGACCGCGTGGTGGTTGCGGCCGGTGAGCAGGCACGCCCGGGTCGGCGAGCAGAGGGCGGTGGTGTGGAAGCCCGTGAAGCGCAGCCCGCCAGCGGCGAGCGCGTCGATGTTCGGCGTGGCCAGGGTCGAGCCGTAGCAGCCGAAGTGGGAGAAGCCAGTGTCATCCAGCACCACCAGCACCACATTGGGCGAGCCCGGCTTGATCCTGGATGCTGGCCACCAGGGCTGGGACTCCGGAATGGTGCGTCCGATGACGCCCTGGAAGTCTTCTCCGGACGGGGTCTTCTTGGTCATGGGGTGATCTCCGGGGTCGGATCGGGCGCCAGCAGGCCGGCGGTCCCGTAGGCGGCGAGGTGTTCGATGAGCGCAGCCATGGCCGCGGGGGTCTGCCGGGCTTTCGGCGTGTCCCGCGCCCAGCGGGCCATGGCGAAGACGATGCTGTCGGTCAGCCAGGTCAGGCGCTGGTCCAGCAAGGCGGGGGGCAGGTGCGGCGCGGCCTTGGCCAACCGCCTTTTGCCGCGGCGGACGCCCGACAGCAGGGCATTATCGAGCCCGCGTTCGCCAAGCAGCTGCGGGTGGAAGGTCACCTGGGCCAGGATGCTGAGATAGTCGCCGCCCCAGGGCGCTTCGATCACGGCCAGGCCAAGCGGCGCGCTGATCGCTCGCACGACATCCAGCGGCGCCGCGTCCGGCTGCAAGGCGTCGATCAGGGCCTCACGCCGGGCGTTGATGGACGCCAGCCGCCGGTTCATCACCGCAGCCAGGACGCCGGCGCGTGAGCCGAAATGGTAGTGCACCGCCGAGCGGTTCTTCTGGCCGGACTGCGCGACGATGTGCGTGAGCGCGACCTGAGCGACTCCGCGCTCGGCGAACAGCTGCTCGGCCACCGACAGCAACTGGTCGACCGTGCCCTCGGTGACCCCTTCGACACGTGCGGTTCCGATGGCGGGCATTCTGCCGTTCCCGATTTAATACGATGTATTACGCGGGGCGAGGCGGGAGTCAATCCGGGCTCGGGAGGGCGGGGTCTAGGAGCGGGAGCTGTCGCGATTGGGCGTGGTGAGCGAGAAAGGCACGATCGAGCGCTCCGACCGCGAGACGGTGAAGCCCCGGTCCACGGGTGGGAAGGCGCGCTGCTGGCAGTCGTCGCGCTCGCAGATGCGGCAGCTTACGCCGATCCGCTCGGGCGGGCCCTTCAGGTCGACCCCGTCGGAATAGACCAGGGCGTCGGCGTATTGCACCTCGCAGCCGAGGCCGAGCGCATAGCGGCGGTCGGGGGTCCCGTGGGCGCCGGAGCGCTTGAGGATCCCCCAGGCCAGGCAGAGATAGCGGGCCCCATCCGGCATCTCGGCCACCTGGGTCAGGATGCGCCCGTCGCGGCCGAAGGCCTCGTGCACATTCCACAGGGGACAGGCGCCGCTGAAGCGGGCGAACTGGAAGCGGGTGGCGCTGTGGCGCTTGGTGATGTTCCCGGCCGGGTCGACGCGCACGAAATAGAACGGCACGCCGCGCGCGCCTGGCCGCTGCAGGGTGCTCAGCCGATGGCAGGTCTGCTCGAAGCTGGTCTGGAAGCGCAGCGACAGCAGGTCGATGTCGTGGCGCAGGTCCTGGGCCGCATGGCGGAAGGTCTCGTAGGGCAGCAGCAGGGCGCCGGCGGCGTAGTTGGTCAGGCTGATCCGGCAGATCTCCACGGCCGAGGGGCTGCGCAGCTCCGAGACCGCCAACTCCGCCTCGATCAGTTCGCCGAGCTCCACGGCGACGATGTGGCAGGCCATCTGGAATGAGCGGGTCTCCGCCGGTTGGGCGGCGTTGAGCAGCAGTTCGCGTGTCCCGGCGTCGAAGCGGCGCATGAGGTCGCCAGCGGCGCTCCGGCGCACCCGCACCTTCAGGCGGTCGCGGAGATAGGTCTCCAGCGCGGTCTCCAGCGGCACGTCGGGGCTGAAGCCGCAGCGGCCGTGCAGGGCCTCGGCGGCCAGGTCCAGGGCGTGGATGTAGTTGTTCTTGTAGTGGAAGAAGTCGCGGACTGCCTCATAGGGCAACAGGGCGCTGGCCGCGACGGTCTCGTCGAGCGCGATGGCCTCGTCGGTGGCGTTGAGGCGCTCGCCGGCCCGGCGGTGGGCCCGGTGCAGGTCGAGATAGTGGCGGGCGAAGTTGGGGGCGTTGGTCACCACATGCTTCAACTCGGCCAGGGAGGGGGCAGGCGCCTCGTCAGTCCATTCCGCGGTGGCTTCGCGCAGGTCGGCGATCAGCCGCTGGTCGTCGTCGGCGTCGAGGGATTGAGCGTCCACATCGAACACGCGCATCATGGCGATCAACACCCTGGCCGTGACCGGCCGCTGGTTGGCTTCGATCTGGGAGAGGTAGCTGATCGAGACGCCAAGCCTTGTGGCGCAGGGCTCCAGCTTCCATCCGCGTGCCTCGCGCAGGCGGCGGACCTTGGGGCCGACAAAGAGTTTCTGTTGCATTCGCAAGTTCGCAGTTTGTATTTTTGTGAAGCGCGGTTTTTACAATAGCGCCTCTATTCACGTGACGTCACCTGCCGAGGCGCCTATCGCGGCGATGCGCTCCATTTTCGGGACGCTTCAACCCGGGTCATCGCCGTGAATAAACCCGTTGGCAGCCTGGCGCCGTCCGGCGCAAAGCAAGTGCTCGAAGAACTCGAACGCCGCCGTGCCGAGGCGCGTCTTGGCGGGGGCGAGCGTCGGATTGCGAGCCAGCACGCCAAGGGCAAGCTGACGGCGCGCGAGCGGCTGGACCTGTTGCTGGACGAGGGGTCGTTCGAGGAGTTCGACATGTTCGTCGAGCACCGGGCGAGCGATTTCGGGATGGCCGAGCAGAAGGTGGCCGGCGACGGGGTGGTGACCGGCTGGGGCAATATCAACGGCCGGCTGGTGTTCGTGTTCTCCAAGGACTTCACGGTGTTCGGCGGGTCGTTGTCGAACGCCCACGCCCAGAAGATCGTCAAGGTGCAGGAGCAGGCCCTGAAGGTGGGGGCCCCGATCATCGGGCTGTTCGACGCGGGCGGGGCGCGGATCCAGGAGGGGGTGGACGGGCTGGCCGGCTATGCCGACATCTTCCTGCAGAACACCCTGGCCTCAGGCGTCATCCCGCAGATCAGCGTGATCATGGGACCGTGCGCGGGGGGCGACGTCTATTCCCCGGCGATCACCGACTTCATCTTCATGGTGAAGGACACCAGCTACATGTACGTCACCGGCCCCGACGTGGTCCGGACCGTGACCCATGAGGAGGTGACCCACGAGGAGCTGGGCGGCTACCGGGTGCACGCCATCAAGTCGGGGGTGGCCGACGGGGCCTTCGAGAACGACCTGGAAGCCCTGACCCAGGTGCGCCGGCTGGTGGACTTCCTGCCGCTCTCCAACCGTGAGAAGCCGCCGGTGCGGCAGAGCTACGACGATCCGCTGCGCGAGGAGCCCAGCCTCGACACCCTGATCCCGGCCAACCCCAACAAGCCCTACGACATGAAGGAGCTGATCCTTAAGGTGGTGGACGAGGCCGACTTCTTCGAGATCGCCGACGGCTTCGCCAAGAACATCATCTGCGGCTTCGGGCGCATCGACGGCCAGCCGGTGGGCGTGGTCGCCAACCAGCCGCAGGTGCTGGCCGGGGTGCTGGACATCGATTCATCGCGCAAGGCCGCGCGCTTCGTGCGGTTCTGCGACGCCTTTGAGATCCCGCTGGTGACCTTCGTCGACGTGCCGGGCTTCATGCCGGGCACCAAGCAGGAGCAGGGCGGTCTGATCCGCCACGGGGCCAAGCTGCTGTTCGCCTATGCCGAGGCCACCGTGCCGAAGATCACGCTGATCACCCGCAAGGCTTATGGCGGGGCCTATGACGTGATGAGCTCCAAGCACATCCGCGGCGACGTCAACTATGCCTGGCCCACCGCCGAGATCGCGGTGATGGGGGCCAAGGGGGCCGTGGAGATCATCTTCCGCAACGAGAGCCCCGAGGCCATCGCCCTGCGCGAGGCCGACTACAAGGCCCGCTTCGCCAACCCCTTCGTCGCCGCCTCCCGCGGCTATATCGACGACGTCATCATGCCCCACGCCACCCGACGCCGCATCGCCCGCGCGCTCAAGAACCTGCGCGGCAAGCAGCTCTCCAATCCCTGGAAAAAACACGACAATATCCCGCTGTAGGAACCGCGATGTCCATCTCCCCCGAGTTCTCGCTCACCCAGCTCAGCCGCACCTACGGCGTCACCCCCCGCGCCATCCGTCACTATGACGACGTCGGCCTGATCAAGCCGCACCGCAACCGCGCCAACCGCCGCCGATTGGACCTGGCCGAGCGCGACCGGTTGCTGTTCATCCTGCGCCTGCGCGAGGCGGGCCTGGGCCTGGACCAGATCCGCCGGATCGTGGCGGTCGGCCGCCGGCATGGACCCTCCGAACAACTGGCCTGCGCCTGCGAGGCGCTCAATGACCGCATCGTCGAGCTGGAATGCGCCCTCTCGCCGAAGCCGAGTTCGGTCGACGCCGCCCTCGGCGTGTTGAAAGCCCTGGAAACCGAGATGGCGGCCTAGCCGATGTTCAAGAAAATCCTCATCGCCAACCGTGGCGAGATCGCGGTTCGGATCATTGGGACGTGCCGTCGGCTGGGGATCGCGACGGTGGTGGTCTATTCGGAGGCCGATGCGGATTCGCTGGCGGTGGAGCTGGCCGACGAGGCGGTGTTCATCGGCGGGGCGGCGGCCAGCGAGAGCTATCTGGTGGCCGACAAGATCGTGGCGGCGTGCCGCGAGACCGGGGCCGAGGCGGTGCATCCGGGCTTCGGGTTCCTGAGCGAGAACGCGGGCTTCGCCAGGCGGCTGGCCGATGAGGCGATCGTGTTCATCGGTCCCAACCCGGGCGCCATCGAGGCGATGGGCGACAAGATCCAGAGCAAGCTGTTTGCGGTGAAGGCCGGGATCTCGGTGGTGCCGGGCCATGTGGGCGAGATCGACGACACGGACCATGCGGTCAGGATCGCCGAGGAGATCGGCTATCCGGTGATGATCAAGGCCTCGGCCGGGGGCGGGGGCAAGGGCATCCGGGTGGCCTGGAGCCGCCAGGATGTCGAGGAGGGCTTTCCGGCGGTGCGCTCGGAGGCCAAGTCCAGCTTCGGCGACGACCGCATCTTCATCGAGAAGTTCATCGAGAGCCCGCGGCACATCGAGATCCAGGTGCTGGGCGACAAGCACGGCGCCGTGGTCCACCTGTTCGAGCGCGAGTGCTCGATCCAGCGCCGCAACCAGAAGGTCATCGAGGAGGCGCCGAGCCCGCTGCTGGACGAGGCGACCCGGGCGGCCATGGGCGCCCAGGCCGTGGCGCTGGCCAAGGCGGTCGCCTACGACTCGGCCGGCACGGTGGAGTTCGTGGCCGGTCAGGACAAGAGCTTCTACTTCCTGGAGATGAACACCCGGCTGCAGGTGGAGCATCCGGTCACCGAGCTGATCACGGGCTTGGACCTGGTCGAGCAGATGATCCGCGTAGCCTACGGCGAGAAGCTGGCCTTCCAGCAGGCGGACCTGAAGATCAACGGCTGGGCGATCGAGAGCCGGATCTATGCCGAGGATCCCTATCGCGGCTTCCTGCCCTCGATCGGGCGGCTGGTCCGCTACGCCCCGCCCCAGGAGGGCAAGCTCGGCGAGATCGTGGTGCGCAATGACGCCGGCGTGCGCGAGGGCGACGAGATCTCGATGTTCTACGACCCGATGATCTCCAAGCTCTCGACCTGGGCGCCGACCCGGCTGGCGGCCATCGACGCCATGGGCCGGGCGCTGGAGGACTTCCACATCGAGGGCCCGGGCCAGAACATCCCGTTCCTGGCCGCGGTGATGGACCAGGACCGCTTCCGCTCGGGCCAGCTGTCGACCAACTACATCAAGGACGAGTTCCCGCAGGGCTTCCACGGAACCTCGCCCACCGATTTCCAGCGCGACCTGATGGCCGCCGTCGCCTGCGCCATGCACACCACGCTCACCGCCCGCAGCGCGCCTCAGCTGGTGCGCGACGAGTGGGTGGTGATCGAGAACGGCGAACGCCGCCTGGTGCGGCTGGCCAATGGCGGCGACGCCTTCCGGATCGAGTTCCTGGGCGAGGACCGCAAGCTCTCCCTGACCGAGATCGCCTGGACGCCCGGCCAACCCACCTTCCGCGGCCGGCTGGACGGCACGGCCTTCACCGCCCAGGTCAAGCCGCTGGCCGAGGGCTTCGCCGTCCGCCACCGCGCCGCCTCCGCCCATGTCCTGGTGCTCACCCCCCGCTCGGCCGAGCTGCACGAGAAGCTGCCGCCGAAACAGGCCGCCGACACGTCGAAGATGATCCTGTCGCCCATGCCGGGCCTGGTGGTCTCCCTCGACGTCACCGTCGGCCAGGAGGTCAAGACCGGCGAGCAGGTCGCCATCGTCGAGGCCATGAAGATGCAGAACATCATCCGCGCCGAGCGCGACGGAACCGTCAAGACTGTCGGGGCCGCCGCCGGCGACTCCGTCGCCGCAGATGAAATCCTCGTGGAGTTTGCCTGATGCACATGTCGATCCAGAGCCGCGTGCAGATCTCGGCCCTCACCCGGCGCTACGGCGTCTCGCCCCGGGCCATCCGGTTCTATGAGGAGGAGGGGTTGATCACGGCGGCCCGCGACCGCCAGAACCGCCGCATCTATGACGCCGACGCCCAGGCCCGGCTGGCCCAGATCGTCGACCTGCGCCGCTGCGGGCTCAGCATCCCGGAGATCCGGGAGGGACTGGAGCTGCAGGACAGCGGCGCGCCGCCGGAGAACAATCTCGACTATGTGCTGCGCCGCCTGCGCAACCGCCGCAGCCAGGTCAGCGCCGAGCTGGAGGCCTTGGACCGCCAGATCGAGACCCTGGCCCGCGACGGCCGCCAGCTGCGGACACGCCGCGTCGTCTGAGCTACTGCATGTACCAGCCGTGGCTGACCACGATCGACTGACCGGTCAGGGCGTTGGTCGGGAAGCCGGCCAGGAAGACCGCCGTGCGCGCCACGTCGTCCACCGTGGTGAACTCGCCGTCCACGGTGTCCTTGAGCATCACCTTCTTGATCACATCCGCCTCGCTGAGGCCCAGGGCCTGGGCCTGCTCGGGGATCTGCTTCTCGACCAGGGGCGTGCGTACGAAGCCCGGGCAGATGAGGTTGGCGCGGACCCCGTGGGCGGCGCCCTCCTTGGCCACCACCTTGGTCAGGCCTTCCAGCCCGTGCTTGGCGGTGACATAGGGCGCCTTCAGCACCGAGGCCTCCTTGGAGTGGACCGAGCCCATATAGATCACCGTCCCGCCGCGACCCTGGGCGTACATGTGCTTGAGGCAGGCGCGGGTGGTCAGGAAGGCGCCGTCCAGGTGGATGGCCAGCAGCTTCTTCCAGTCGCTGAACGCGAAGGTCTCCAACGGCCCGACGATCTGGACGCCGGCGTTGGACACCAGGACGTCGATCCCACCGAAACGGGCCGCCGCGGCCTCGATTCCGGCCTCGACCTGGGCCTCGTCCGTCACGTCCATGGCCACGCCCATCGCCCGCTCGCCGCTGGGATCGAATTCCTTGGCCGTCGCATTGGCGGCGTCGAAATTGAGATCGGCGATGACGACCTTGGCCCCCTCGGCGAGGAAGGCCTTGGCGATGTCCCTGCCGATGCCGCTGGCCGCGCCGGTGACGACGGCGACCTTGTCCGTGAGGCTCATCATTATTCCTTCTTGCTGGGAGGCGCGACGCGCGCGGACGGGGTCACGAAATCGTAGACCTCGACGCCATGGGCGGCCGTGGGCGGGATCAGCACCTCGGGGTGGGCGAGGGTGGCGAGCGCGTCCCGCCGCCCGGCGAGCCAGTGCTCCTCCATGGTTCGGCGGGAGAACTCATAGTCCTTCGACTGGCCCTCATAGGTGGGCGAGCGGTAGACCAGCTGGATGATGTTGTAGACGGCGGGGTCGGAGGCCTCCGCCAGCATTCGAGCCTGTGGCGTGGCGGCCAGTTCGGGCGGCATCTTCGCCAGCAGCTCGTTGAAGGTGGCGCGGAAGTGCTGCAGCCTTCGGAAGGTGTCCGTCGCCGCCCGCGTGCGGCTGGAGAACTGCACCTCCTTCATCCGCACCGCCACTTCCGACAGGTCGCGAGGCGCATCGCCGCGGGCGCTCCACAGGTCGACCTGGAAGATCAGGGTGTCGAGGGCCGAATGGGCGGACAGCACCCAGTCCAGGGGCGTGTTCGAGACCAGGCCGCCGTCCCAGTAGAGTTCGTCCTCGATTTCCACCGCCTCGAATGCCGGCGGCAGCGCGCCGCTGGCCATGACGTGCTCGGGGCCGATCGTGTCGATCTCGTTGTCGAAATAGGCGAAATTGCCGGTGCGGACGTTTACCGCACCGACGCTGAAGCGCATGGCCTTGGCGTTGATCAGGTCGAAGTCGACCAGCCGCTCCAGGGTCGAGCGGAGGGCGGCGGCGTCGTACCAGCTGGTGGCTCCGGGAGAGCCCGGCGGGGTCAGATAGGGCGGCGGCAGGCGCGGGGTGAAAAAGCCAGGGACCCCGCCGGCCACGATCTGTCCCGCCGCCAACTGGTTCAGCCAGCCTCGGGCGGCGTCGAAGGTCACCAGCCTGGTCCATTGATCGGCCCAGCCGCCGTCGCGCGCCGCGCTGACCTGCTCCCAGAAGGCGCGGAGCCTGGCGACCCGGTGCTCGCGCGGATTGCCCGCAATGATCGCGCTGTTGATGGCCCCGATGGAGATGCCGGCGATCCAGGTCGGCTCGATGCCCGCCTCATGCAGGGCTTCGTAGACCCCGGCCTGATACGCGCCCAGGGCGCCGCCGCCCTGCAGCAGCAGGGCCACGCTCTCGAAAGGCGTGGCGCACGACCTGTGGGTCTCAGGCGGGGCGACGCCGGTGCGCTTGGCGTGTGGGGCGGCCGGTCTGGTTGCTTGCGGGCGCATCCGAGATCCTCCCGCGCACAGGCGCGGCTCTAGATGGTGCAGTGCAATATATTTGCGGCCGCATCAAGTCGGCGAAGCTTCGACTGGCCGCCCGCCGTGGCCCGCGTTAGGACGCCGACATGCTGACCTCGAAACGCCACCTGTTCGAGATCCCGGCCGGGATCGCCTATTTCAACACGGCCTACAACGCCCCGCTGCTGAACGCCTCGCGCGACGCCCTGGTCGTGGCCGCCGGCGCCAAGAGCCGGCCCTGGGAGCGGACCCCGGACGACTTCTTCGCCGACGCCGAACGGGCGCGGGAGCTGGCCGCGGGCCTGTTTGGCGGCGGGGCCGACGGCTGGGCGGTGATCCCGGCGGCGAGCTACGGGATCAGCGCCGCGGCCCGGGCCATCGAGCCCACCCTGCGGTCCGGCGACCAGATCCTGCTGCTGGACGAGGAGTTCCCCTCCAATGTCCTGCCCTGGCGACGGACGGCGCGGGAGCGCGGCGCGGAGGTGGTCACCGTCGCCACCCCGGCCGACGGTGACTGGACCGCCGCGGTCCTCGCCCACCTCGGGCCGCGGGTGAAGGTCGCGGCGCTGGCCAACTGCCACTGGACCAACGGCGCGCGGCTGGACCTCGTGGCTATCGGCGCCGCCTGCCGCGCCGTCGGCGCCGTCCTGGTGCTGGACGCCACCCAGAGCCTGGGCGCCCTGCCGCTGGACCTGCAGGCCGTCGCCCCCGACTTCCTGGTGGCCGCCGGCTACAAGTGGCTGCTCGCCCCCTACGGGTTTGGCCTGATGTATGTGGCCCCGGCCTGGCGCGAGGCGCGACCGCTGGAGGAGACCTGGCTGGTCCGCGACAATGCCAGCGATTTCGCCAACCTGGTCCGCTACAGCGACGCCTACCGCCCCGGCGCGCGGCGCTTCGACGTGGGCGAGACCTGCGCCACCACCGTCCTGCCCGGCGCCCTGGCGGCCCTGGAGCAACTCCAGGCCTGGGGCGTGCCGGCCATCGCCGAGGCCCTGGGCGCGGTTAACGCCCAGATCGCCGAGCGCCTCGAGGCCCTAGGCTTCACCCTGCCGCCGGCGGAGCTGCGCTGCCCGCACATGTTCGGGGCGCGGATGCCGGAGGGGTTCTCCGGCGACCTCGTGGGCGCGCTGCGGGCGAAGAACGTGTTCGTCAGCCAGCGGGGGACGTCGGTGAGGTTTGCGCCGCACCTGCACGTGACGGAGGAGGATGTGGTGTCGCTTCTCGATGGACTCGAAGCGTGCGCAAAGGCCGCCCAGGCTGGGTGAGATGCGCCCTTAAAGGGGGGCGCATTCGGCCCTATCGACAAGGAAGTCCAAAGGCTGCGGATTGCCGGAGAATACGTACCGGTATCGGTAGCTGAAGCCGCTTGCGAGGGTGTGCTTCTGAGCCTTGCAGACCTCTGGCGCCAAGACCGCGCGAAAATCGTCAGCGAAGGCTTCGGCCGTCGGCCGGGGTTGGTTGACCTTGTAGTCGTAGATCAAGGTCGTTCCTGATCGTGACACTCCAACCAGGGTCGTGACGTCGTCTAACTTCTTAGGCAAGTCGGCATTGAGCGTGGCGGTGATCTCGTCGAGCACAGCGCCCTCTTCCGATTTCAGCTGCAGCGTCGGCGGCGCTTCTCTCGGCGAAAGATAGATCATCGCCAAGAGCAGAAGCGTCAAGCCTACCAGTTCCAGGCCCTTGCGGCCGTTGGACGCGTTTCCTGTCTCGCCGTCGTCCAATCGAGGCGCGCTCGCCGCGCGGCGCATGGCGTTCACGAGGATCACGACGCCGACATAGAACGCGACCAGGAAGACAACTCCGACCGCCGCGACTTCCGGCCCGTTATTCGTGGCGCGGATGATCGCGCGGATGATCAGGCCGTCGCCTTCCGGATGATCCGGCGTTCCGTGCGAGGCGAACAGGAACGCGGCGGCGGCCTGCCAGGCGAACATCGCGACCACCCAGCGCCAGAATTCCCAGCGCCTGTAGCACAACACGCCCAAGATCGCCGGACCGTACGCCAATAGCCACATCGATCGCCCTCCAAATGTTCCTGTTCTGTTCTAGACAATCATAGAGGGAGTGTCTATGGTCAAATCGCGCATGAGAGGTGGAGTACCCGGGCCGTGCTCCGCCTCCACGAGGCTCGTCGCGCCCAGCAGACATTTCCATCACATTGGAGAATTCCAACATGCCGACTGGCAGAGGCACGACGCCGCGCGCGTCCGCGAATCCCTTCGACGTCTACTATCGGGCCGCCGTTGAGGGGCTCGAAGTTGGGCGGCACAAGATAGCCGAGGTCCGACAGGAAGCCGTTAGACGCGGCTCGGATCTCGGAAGGGAGCTCGCCGCGCTTTCACCGCGAGCCTTGAAGGTTCTTGACGACGTTCGCACGCAGCGGAAGACTGCGGCCGTTCCCCCGAAGGCCAGGGCGGGCGCGGCGTCGGTTCGGCCCCGTCCCCGGCCAGTGATTGCTGGTGCTGAACCGGCGCCGAGAGGGACGCCAGCGCCGCCGGCCCGTACTGACTGGAACGCGAAGCTTGGCGCGGGCTTAAATGGCGCGGTGGACGCCGCGACCTTAGGTATAGCCAACCATACGACAGCAGCCGTCAACGCGCTGTCGGGCGACGGCGGAGACCGGTGGGTCGACCGCTACCACGCCAACCTCGCTCGCGAGGACGCGCGCGATCGATATGACGCTGAACACCATCGCGGCGCGCGGGTCGCCGGCGAGATAATCGGAACCGTTGGATCGATCGCTGCGACGGGGGGCCTTGGCGGTCTGGCTCAAGGCGGTGTTCGCGGCGTCCAGCTTGGCGCCCGTCTGCTACCGAGCGCGCTTCGCATTGCGCCCCCAGCGAAACGGTTGGCCCCCCTGACCTCGAAGGCGACCGGCTGGACAAGAGACGCGATGCTTCAACGATTTGGTCCGCAGGCGGCGATCGGCGGCGCTGGCTCTGGCGTCAGCATGGCGGGCCAGATCGTGACGGACGGCTCGGCCGGGCGGTTGAGCCGGCCGGAGGACTTGGCGAGTTCAGCGGCCGGGGGTTTGACTGGAGCGCTTACGACCCTCTACGGCGGCCCTGTTAGAGGCGCAGCGGCAGAAGCCGCGATGACCCACAGGGTTCGAAGCATGCTCACCGGCGAGCCCATCAGTTCGGGGGCGGTGGCCGCCGACGCCGGCTTGGGAAGCGTGATCGGCCGATACGGGCACGTCCTGGGCGCCCGCTGGGCGAACGAACTTCCATTCGCCAAGTCCGCAAATGCGCCAGGCGACTGGATTTCGAAGGGCGAGCTGGGGGAACTCCTGTCCCGATCTCTGTCGCGAACGCGTGGTCTTGCCGTGACGGACGTTGATAAGGGGCTGAGACTGAAGGACGGATCGCTCACCCGCACCGACCACCGGACAGGGCCCAATAAGATAGTCGAGGCCAAGATGGGCGACTCGCACAGGAAGCTCAGGCCGAACCAGGAAAAGGCTCGTGCCGAGCTCGGCGACGACTATCGCGTGGATCATTTCCTATCGGACGACATAGGCAAGGCGTACGGCGGTCTTTTGGCCCTACTGTTCCCGCCCAGCCCATCCGACGGAAGGCGCACGACAGCCTACTAGGCCGAAAGCCCCTCACTCCCCCGGCCGATACGTCCGCTCCGTCTTTCCCCTGAGCTGCTCTGGATAGAAGTACACCTCCCGCAGCGCGCCCTGGCTGTAGCGCAGGGCCTGGTCGTTAAAGTGCCTGGACCTGGGGTCGCCGCTCTCGCCGCCGGCGGTGATGGCGAAGGCCTTGACCTTGGGGCCGAACTCGACAGCGGCGACGAAGCTGTTCCCGCTGGTCCCGTAATAGCGCTTGGTGGTCGGGTAACGCTTGGCGCCGAAGGAGGCCAGCGAGCCCCACTGGGCCGAGGTGAAGGGCACGGGGATGCTGGGGGCCGCGTCGTCGAAGGGCTGGGCGATGTCGCCGGTCAGGCGCTGGAAGCGGTTGATCTCGCCCCAGGTGGTCCTCCAGGACCCGAAGTCCTGGGTGAGCCGATCGGCGGCCTTGGCCAGGGCCGTGAGCTTCTGCTCCGGGGTCGTGCGGGTGGCCATGTAGTCGTAGACGCTGATCCCCGCGGCCTTGGCGGCGGGACCGGCCTCGGCCCACAGCGCCTCGCCCCAGAACACCGCCAGGGACGTCTCCGTCGACTCCGCCGACCAGCGATAGTCCCAGGCGCGCAGGGCGGCGACCTGGTCGGCGAGCCTGACCTTCAAGGGGTCGGCGCCCGTCGTGGCGTCATAGGCCTCGACCAGGGCGGGGATCAGACGCGCGAAGGCCGGCAGGTACGGGTCGTAGGCCGCCTCGATCAGGGTCGGCAGGGTGAAGTCCTTGCGGGCGGTCAGCACCAGGGCCGCGTGGGCCCCGCGCGGATTGGGGCCGGCGGTGTCCATGTAGCGCGGATAGTCGCGGCGCCGCGGGCTATCGGGACCCGCAGCCGACCAGGGCCAGTCATTGGTGTTGAACAGCCAGCCGGTTTTGGGGTTGAGCAGGGCCGGCGCCTCGGAGAGCGCATGCAGGCCCTTCCAGTCGGTGGCGGGGTCGGAGCCGTCCACCGGCCTGGTGTAGTCGAACCGGTCGTCGCGCCTCGGGATGAACTGCGGGTGCAGATAGGCGATCTGGCCCTTGGCGTCGGCGAAGATGGTGTTGTTGGACGAGTTGCCCCTGAGCTCGGCCACCTTGAGGAAGCTGGCATAATCGGTGGTCTTGGTGCGCAGGAAGGACTGCTGCAGGGCCGCCACCGGGGTGTTCATCAGGGCCGTGGCGATCCACTTGCCGTCCGCCTCGCGCACGATCGGCCCGTGATGGGTGGCGTAGGTGGCGAAGGTGCGGGTCGCCATGGTCCCGTCGGCGGCCTTGTAGGGGACGGCGATGGTCTTGACGGTGACCGGCCGGGTCTCGGCCCCGTAGCGGTAGGTCAGCTTGTCGCCCGACCTGGCGATGGTCTCGGCGAACTCGTCGACCACGTCGACGCCGCTGGAGGTGTGCATCCAGCCGGCGTGCTCGTTGAAGCCCTGATAGACGAAGAACTGGCCCCAGGTGACCGCGCCATAGGCGTTCAGCCCCTGGCCGCTGGTCACCTGCACCTCGGAGCGGAAGAAGAAAGACGTGTGCGGATTGATCAGCAGCAGGGCCTTGCCGTCCCGGGTGTTGGAGGGCGCGATGGCGAAGCCGTTGGAGCCGGTGGGCTCCTTGAACACGGCGCCGGTCTCGTCGGCGGCCATGGCCACCGTCTTCTTACCGTAGAAGGCCTCGAGCTGGCTGAGCGAGACCCGCTCGATGTCGCCGCCGATGCTGCCTTCGGAGAAGCTCAGCGCCATCCAGGGCTCGAAGCGCTTGATCACCCGCGGCGTCACCTCGGGGTGGGTGGCGAGGTAGTAGTTCAGCCCGCCGGCCCAGGCGTCCATCAGCTTGCGGAGCCAGGCCGGGCTGCGGGCATACTGCGCCTTCAGCTCGACCGGATCGATGAACAGCTTCATCCGCAGGTCCTGCCAGATGGCCGACTCGCCCTCGGCCTCGGCCAGGCGGCCCATGGCGTTGATGTAATTGGTCTCGACCCGGTTGAAGTCGTCCTCGGCCTGGGCGTAGACGAGGCCGAACACCGCGTCGGAGTCGGTCTTGCCGGTGATGTGGGCGATGCCCCAGTCGTCGCGGACGATGGTCACATTGCCCGCCTGGCGCTTCCAGGCGGCGAGGTCATCGGCGGCTTGGGCGGAACCCGCCGTCGCGAGGACCAGGAACAGGATCAGGCCGAAGGTCCGCAAGGCGCGCGCTCCCAAACTCAGACCTCGTCGTGACACCATCCCAGAGGCGTCGAGTCCAGAGGCCCTAGCGGCCGGTGAAGACCGGCGGGCGTTTTTCCAGGAAGCTCTTCACCCCCTCGCGGTGATCCTCGGTGGCGAACAGGCGATAGATGATCTCGATGGCCCAGCCGCCGATCTCGCGCGGGTCGCCGTGGGTGGTGCGGCGCAGGCCCTGCTTCATGTAGCGCAGGGCGAGCGGCGGGTTGGCGGCGATGCGGGCGGCCATGGCCTCGGCCCTTGGCAGCAACGCGTCATGCGGCACGGTGTCGGTGACCAGACCGATGCGCTCGGCCTCCCGGGCGTCGATGGGATCGCCGGTGAACAGCAGCTCGGCGGCCTTGGCCGGACCGACGATGGCCGGCAGCATCCACAATCCGCCGACGTCGCAGATCAGGCCGCGCTTGATGAACAGCTCGGCGAACACCGCCTTCTCCGAGGCGATGCGGATGTCCGCGTAGAGGGCGAGTTCCATGCCCCAGCCGACCGCCGCGCCGTTGACCGCCGCGATCACAGGCTTCTCGCAGTCGATGACGGCCATGGCGGCCGGGGTCGGTTCGAACTTCACCCGCGGCGGACGGGGCGGGCCCGCGGGCGCCTCGCCGGTCATCATTTCCTTGACGTCTTCGCCCGAGCAGAAGGCCGGATCGGCGCCGGTGACCAGGACGCAGCGGACTTCCGGGTCGGCGCTGGCGTGGCGGAAGGCGGCCTCGATCTCGGCATAGGCGCGCGGATTGAGCGCGTTCCGGCGTTCGGGCCGGTTGAGGGTGATGCGCGCGATGTGGTCGTGCACGCCGTAGAGCACGTGGACGAAGTCGGCGGTCTCGATCAGGGCCATGAGGGTCCTCCCATCGCACCCCAGGATGACCCCTTTTCGCCGCGTCAGCGAAGCCCCCTTGGCCCGCCGCCGGGGAAGGGGGGTAGGGTCGTCCGAAACCAGGGCGGAGAATGACATGAGCGCGGATCCGGGGACGCCGAACCTAGGGGAGGTGAGAGCCGCCCACCGGCTGGACGAAGCCGCCCTGGACCGCTGGCTCGCGGCCAATGTCGAGGGCTATCGGGGCCCCCTGAGCGTCAGCCAGTTCAAGGGCGGGGCGTCGAACCCGACCTATCTGCTGAGCGCCGGCGGGGCACGCTACGTCCTGCGCAAGAAGCCGCCGGGCCTGCTGCTGGCCAGCGCCCACCAGGTGGACCGCGAGTACCGGGTGATGAAGGCGCTGGGCGAGGTGGGCTTCCCGGTCCCGCGCATGCGGGCGCTCTGCGAGGACGACGCCGTCATCGGGACCAGCTTCTACGTCATGGATTTCCTAGAGGGCCGGATCTTCCGCGATGCGCGGCTGCCGGGGCTGGAGCCCGCCGAGCGGCGCGCGATCTATGACGAGCTCAACGCCGTCCTCGCCAGGCTGCACGCCATCGACCCCGTGGCGGTGGGGCTTGGCGACTTCGGCCGGCCAGGCAACTATTTCGAGCGCCAGATCGGGCGCTTCATCAAGCAGTACCGGGGCGCCGAGACCGAGACCATGCCGGCCATGGAGGCGCTGATCGAACAGCTGCCGGGGCGCATCCCCGCCGAGGGTCCCGTGACCATCGCCCACGGCGACTATCGGCTGGAGAACGTCATGTTCCACCCGACCGAGCCCAGGATCATCGCCGTACTGGACTGGGAGCTCTCGACGCTGGGCCATCCCCTGGCGGACCTGGCCTATACTTGCATCCTTTGGCACTCGCGCTCGGAGAGCTGGGGGACCCTGGACGGAATCGATCTGGCCGCCGCGGGCATCCCGACCGAAGAGCAGCACGTGGCGGCCTATTGCCGGCGCACGGGCCGCGACGGGATCGAAGACTTCCCCTTCTACCTGGCCTTTTCGCTGTTCCGCCTGGCCTCGATCTCGCAGGGCGTGTTCAAGCGGAACCTGGACGGCATCGGGACCAGCGATCCGAGTACGGACAATAGCGGCGCCCGCACCCTGGCCGAAACGGCCCTGGCGGTGCTGAACCGCTAGGTGCAGATCACGCCGGAGCGTGCGTTCGTATAGGCGCCGTCCGCATAGGCGACCTGGCCGTTCACCAGGACGGCCTCGACCCCGAGGGCGTCGCGGACATAGCGCAGGCCGTCGCCCGGCATGTCGAAGACCGGACGCTCGTCGCCGCGCCCCAAGGTGGCGGCGTCGAACACCACCACGTCGGCCGCCCAACCGGGCGCCAGGCGGCCCCGGTTCTTGAGGCCCCAGATCTCGGCCGTGTCGGAGGTGATCTTCTTGACCGCCGCCTCAAGGGTCAGGTGCCGGCCCTTGCGGACGAACTCGCTGAACAGGTAGCCCGTGTCGCCATAGGTCGAGAACGACGAGATGTGGGCCCCGCCGTCGCTGGCGCCGATGTGAACCAGCGGGTGGGCCAGCATGGGGCCGATGCGGTCGGTTGCGTCATGGCCCATGTTCGCCGACAGGAAGGCCAGGTCGAGATCGTGCTCCAGCGACAGATCGATCAGGGCGCGCGCGCAGCCCTGGCCGCGCTGGTCGGCGATCTCGGCCAGGGTCTTGCCCGTCAGCTCGGGCGGCGCGGCGTCGCCGCCGCGCACCGTCAGATGGCCCATCCGCGCAAGGCCGCCGTCGGCCCCGGCGTCGGAGATCAGGCGTGCCACGGTGGCCTCATCCTTCAGGGCGGCGATCCGTTCGGCCATGGGCAGGCGCAGGGTGCGGATCCAGCCGGGCAGGCTGGCGAAGAACAGGCTGGGCCGGCGCAGCGAGAAGCTGATGTCGATCGGCCGGGTCTGCATCTGCGGCCAGACCCGTGCGCCGCGGGCGAACTGCTCCTCCACCCGCGCCAGGGTGCGCGGCACGTTGTTGGGGCTGCCCCGGTTGTCGAACACCGGCGAAAAGGTGGTGGGGATGTTATGGCGCAGGGACAGTTCGGAGAGCTGGTCGATGCGGGCGATGGTGATGTCGGTGGCGTAGAATTCCGGGACCACCTGGAGCATCCGGCCATACTCGCCCAGCACCGCGCACAGGGCGTCGAGCTCGGCGGAGTCGGCGAAACGGCTCGGCACCGGGCGGGCGCGTTCGTCGACGTCGACGAAGCTGGTGGAGAGCCCCACAGCGCCCGCGGCCAGGCATTCGCGCAGCAGGTCCTGCATGGCGGAGATCTCGGCGGCGTTGGCAGTGCGTTGCTGGGCGGCCTCGCCCATGACCCAGACCCGGATCACGCTGTGACCCACCAGGGGCGCCACATTGATCGACAGATTCTTGGCGATAGCGTCGCGGTAGCCGGCGAAGTCCTCCCAGGTCCAGTCGAAGGCCTCGGTGAACGCCTCGGGCGGCATTTCCTCGATCTGCTGGAACATGCCGACCACGGCCCGCCGGTCGGCGGCCTTCAGGGGCGCCAGGGATAGCGAGCAGTTGCCGGGCACGATGGAGGTGACGCCATGCTCAAGCGCGGGCTTGGCGGCGCCGTCCCACAGCAGCTGGACGTCGAAATGGGTGTGGGGATCGATGAAGCCCGGGGCTACCACGCGGCCCGCTGCGTCGATCTCGCGGCGGCCCTCGCCCTCGACCGACCCGACCTCGACGATCTTGCCGTCCCGGATGGCGACGTCGGCGCGGAAGCCCGGCTCGCCCGTGCCGTCCACCACCAAGCCGTTGCGGATGACGATGTCGTACATGCTCAGAGTCCTTCCAGGATTCGTCGCCAGGGATGGCCGGCCAGGGCCGCCGCCTCGCCAACGCCGCAGATGTTCATCAGGTGAAAGGCGATGTCGGGCTCAAGCGCCACGGTCTCCAGCGCGCCGTTGGCATGGCGCAGCGTGACGACCAGTTCGGCCTCACCATCGTGAGCCGCGCTGACCACGGCGCTCTCGATGATCGCCTCGGCGTCGGCGACGGCCGCCCGCTGAAGCGCCGCGCCGCTCATGCCAGCGGCGGCTCGACAAACACCACGTCGCTGCCCAACAGCAGGCCCCGCGGTTTGCGCATGGCGAATATGTGGAGATTCCAGCCCTGGATCTGCTCCATCGCTTGGGCGAGCGGGTGATCGGGCATGGCGCGCGTGGCGAGCTGCTCCAGGGTTTCGTCGGCCTGGGGCGTCACGAAACGCCGTTGCAGGGTCAGAGCCATCTTTCGCCCCTCTCGTCCTCGGCCTTCGCCGGGCTAAGGGGGCCCGGGCTCGCACCGTTGAGATAAGCATATTCGCCCTTCCGCCGGGGCCGCCAAGGGGTTCCTGGCGAGGGCGTCGCCACGTCGACCAACCTCGGATTCGCTGGAGCCGGCGCCGGTTGGCTGACATGCTCACAAAGACGGCGAACCCATATCGCCGCAACGGGAGAGAGATCTTGGAAAGCCTGGTGCGCGGCGCCGCAGAGCCGCCGCTGCTGGAACTCACGATCGGTCAGGCGCTGGATGAGGCGGCTCGCCAGTGGGGCGACCGCGACGCCCTGGTCTGTCCTGCCCAGGATGGGCGACTGACCTGGACGCAGCTCCACGCCCGTTGCGAGGCCTTCGCCGCCGGCCTGCTGGCCAGCGGCCTCTCGCCCGGTGACCGGCTGGGAATCTGGTCGCTGAACCGCGCGGAGTGGGCGATCACGCAGTTCGCCGCGGCCAAGGCCGGCCTGATCCTGGTGACCATCAATCCCGCCTACCGGCTCTCGGAGCTGGAGTTCGTGCTGAACAAGGTGGGCTGCGCGGGGCTGGTGATCTCGCCGCCGTTCAAGACCAGCGACTATCCGGCGATGATACGCGCCCTGGCGCCGGAGGTGGACACGAGCGAGCCGGGCGCGCTGAAGGCCGGGCGCCTGCCCCACCTGCGCCTGCTGATCCAGATGGGCGGCAAGACCCTTCCCGGGGCCGTGTCCTTCGCCGACATCGAGGTGGCCGGCGCGGACCTCGATGCGCTGCGGGCGGCGGAAGCCGGACTCTCGCCCTTCGACGCCATCAACATCCAGTTCACCAGCGGCACCACCGGCGCGCCCAAGGGCGTCACGCTCAGCCACCACAACATCCTCAACAACGGCTATCTGGTCGGCCAGGCCCTGAAGCTCACTCCGGACGACCGCATCTGCATTCCGGTCCCCCTCTACCACTGCTTCGGCATGGTGATGGGCGACCTGGCGGCGGTGACCCACGGGTCCGCCATGGTCTATCCCGGCGAGGGCTTCGATCCCCTGGCCACCCTGGAGACGGTGGCGGCCGAGCACTGCACTGCGCTCTACGGGGTGCCGACCATGTTCATCGCCGAACTCGACCACCCGCGTTTCGCCGAGTTCGACCTCAGCTCCCTGCGGACCGGGATCATGGCCGGCTCGCCCTGCCCGGTAGAGGTGATGCGCAAGGTGATCGCCCGCATGAACATGGCCGAGGTGACGATCTGCTACGGCATGACCGAGACAAGTCCGGTCAGCTTCCAGAGCAGCACCGACGATCCCCTCGAGCGCCGCGTCTCGACCGTCGGCCGGGTTCATCCGCACCTGGAGGTGAAGATCGTCGACGAGGCCGAGAACATCGTCCCGCGAGGCGTCTCGGGCGAACTCTGCACCCGCGGCTATTCGGTGATGCTGGGCTATTGGGACGAGCCGGCCCAGACCGCTGCGGTGAAGGACGCCGAGGGTTGGATGCACAGCGGCGACCTCGCCACCCTGGACGACCAGGGCTACGGCAACATCGTCGGGCGCATCAAGGACATGGTGATCCGCGGCGGCGAGAACCTCTATCCCCGTGAGATCGAGGAGTACCTCTATAGGCATCCGGCGATCCAGGACGTCCAGGTGTTCGGCGTGCCCGACAGCCGCTATGGCGAGGAGCTCTGCGCCTGGGTGATCCTGGCGGCGGAACAGACCCTGACCGATGATGAGTTGCGCGTCTTCTGCCAGGGCCAGATCGCCCACCAGAAGATCCCGCGCCATGTGCGCTTCGTGACCGAGTTCCCAATGACGGTGACCGGCAAGGTGCAGAAGTTCGTCATGCGCGAGGCGATGATGCGCGAGCTGGGCGTCAGCGCCGAACAGACCGCCTAGATCAGCGGTCCCACCAGGGATAACTGGAGGGCATGTCCGTCGAGACCCGGCCCGCGAACCGAGGCGGACGCTTCTCCAGGAACGCGGCCACGCCCTCGCGGACGTCCGGCGTCGCGCCCAGCGCCATGGCCATCGCGCCGTCGACTTTCAGGGCGCCATAGGGGGTGGGTTCCTCGGACAGCCGCCACAGCATCTGGCGGGTCAAGGCGACTGAGATCGGCGCGGTGTTGTCGGCGATGGAGCGGGCGATGGCCCGGGCGCGAGGCAGCAGGTCGGCGGCGGGAACGACCTCGCTTACCAGGCCGCCCTTCAGGGCGTCGTCGGCGGAGAACAGGGCGCCGTCCAGGCACCAACGCAGGGCCTGGGAGATGCCTACGATCCGGGGCAGGAACCAGGCGCTGCCGGCCTCCGGCACCAGGCCGCGGCGGGCGAAGACGAAGCCGAACTTCGCCGTGTCGGCCGCGATCCGGATGTCCATCGGCAGGGTGAGCGTCAGGCCGACTCCCACGGCGGCGCCGTTGAAGGCGGCGATCGACGGCTTGCGGCACTCATAGACCGCACCCACCATGCCCGAGCCGCCGCTTCGCCCCTTGGATACATCGCCGAACGAGACCGAACCCTCCGCGGAGGTGGTGTCGAAGGCGCCCGCGCCCGCCGACATGTCCGCGCCCGCGCAGAAGCCGCGCCCGGCCCCGGTGACCAGCACGACCCGAACGGCGTCGTCGCGGTCAGCATCGTCGAAGGCCGCGGCCAGTTCGGCGCCCATGGTGGCGGTATAGGCGTTGAGCTTGTCGGGCCGGTTGAGCGTGACCTGCATGATTCCATCGGCCACCTCGCAGAGGATGTGCTCGTAGGCGTGGGACATGCGCGCGTCCTCCTGGCGGGATGTTCCGGAGACCGTAGGCGATTTACGTGGGGTCGGGACAAGCCCGTCTCGACAAGGCGCGGGCGAGCAGTGATCTTCCGCTCCGGCAAGGCTGCGGATGAGGGACGTCATGGCATCGGAAGCTCGGTACTGGCTGGTGAAGTCGGAGCCGGACACCTACTCGTTCGACGACCTGGTGCGCGATGGCGGGACGGTCTGGGACGGCGTGCGCAACAACACCGCGGCGCTCAACCTGAAGGCCATGAAGGTCGGCGACCAGGTGCTGTTCTATCATTCGGGCGCGGGCCCGGCGGCGGTGGGACTGGCCAAGGTGACGAAGGAGGCCTTCCCTGATCCCGGCGACGCCTCCGGCCGTTTCGTGGCCGTGGAGATCGGCCCGGTCGGGCCCCTCAAGCGACCGGTGAGCCTGGCGGAGGTCAAGGCCCGTCCGGAACTCGCCGACATGAAGATTGTTCGTCAGTCGCGTCTCTCGGTTTCGCCCGTTACGGCCCAGGAGTGGGCGACTATTCTGGACATGGCCGGATAGCCGCGCCAATCGCGGCGAAGGGACTTCACATGGCGGGCACGCGGTGGTCCTTGGGGCGCGGAGGCCTCGTTGCTTCCCCCAAGTCAACATCGCCGGCGAGAATGACCCAGTCCCTACCCGACCTGTTACGCGCCAATGTCCGCTTCCTGGGACGCATCCTGGGCGACGTGATCCGCGCCGAGGACGGCGAGGCCGTGTTCAGCCAGATCGAGGAAATCCGCCAGGCCTCGGTCGGTTTCCACCGCGAGGGCACCGAGGCGGCCGCAAAGCTGATGGCCGGCCGGCTGGGAGGGCTGAGCCCGCCCGACACCGTCCGCTTCGCCCATTCGTTCGCCTGCTTCCTGCAGATCACCAATATCGCCGAGGACCAGATCCAGCGCCGCCGAGGGCGCGGGGGCGACACGCGCGCCGACACCCTGGCCGGGGCGCTGCGGGCCCTGCAGGCGCAGGGAGTCGGGGTCGACGAGGTGATGACCTTGCTGGAGGGCGCGCTGGTGGCGCCGGTGATCACCGCCCACCCCAGCGAGGTGCGGCGCAAGAGCATCCTCGACCGCCAGGGCGCCATCGCCGACGACCTGGACGCCTACGACCAAGCCCTTACCGACACCGACCGCGCGCGGCTCGAGCGAGAACTGATGCGCCAGGTGGCGATCTTCTGGCGCACCCGGCTGCTGCGGAACGTCAAGCTGGGGGTCGGCGACGAGATCGAGAACGCCGTCTCCTATTTCGAGCGCAGCTTCCTGCCGGAGCTGCCGCGGCTCTACGCCCACTGGCTGGAGGTGCTGGGCGATCCCGCGCGTCTGCCGTCCTTCCTGCGGGTCGGGTCCTGGGTGGGCGGCGACCGCGACGGCAATCCCAATGTGACCGAGGCGGTGATGCGCCAGGCCATGGCGCGTCAGTCGCGAGCGGCCCTGCGGATGTACCTGGACAAGATCCACGACCTGGGCGCGGAGCTGTCGATCTCCGCCAGCCTGGCCAGCGTCACGCCGGAGCTGCAGGCCTTGGCCGACGCCTCCCCGGATCCCTCGCCGCACCGGGCCGACGAACCCTATCGCCGGGCGCTCACCTACATCTATGCGCGGCTGGCGGCCACCTATCCCCTGCTGACCGGCGAGCCGCCCGCGCGGCGCGCCGCCGGCCCTGCTCAGCCCTATGACAGTCCGGACGCCTTGCGCGGCGATCTCCAGACGGTGCTGGACAGCCTGCTGGCCCGCCATGGTCCGTCCTTCGCCCGCGGCCCGCTGCCCGACCTCATCCGCGCCGTGGAGATCTTCGGTTTCCATCTGGCCCGGCTGGACCTGCGCCAGAACTCGGCGGTGCACGCGCGGGTGGTCGGCGAGCTGCTGAAGGGCGCGGCGGTCTGTGCGGACTATGAGTCCCTGGACGAGGACGCGCGCTGCGAGCTGCTGTTGGCGGAGCTGTCCCATGGCCGCCTGCTGCACACGCCGTTCGCCGACTACAGCGAGGAGACCCGGCGGGAGTACGACATCCTGACCGCCGCCGCCGACCTGAAGCACTTCTACGGTCGCGACGCGATCCGCGCCCACATCGTCTCCAACACCACTTCGATCTCGGACCTGCTGGAAGTCTACCTGCTGCTCAAGGAGGTCGGACTGTTCACGCCGGGCGACCCGGCGCGGACCCAGGTGTTCGCCGAGCCGCTATTCGAGACCATCGCCGACCTGCGCGCCGCGCCCGACATCATGCGCCGCTATCTGGCCCTGCCGTTGATCCGCCAACTGGTCGGACCGGTGGGCATCCAGGAGGTGATGATCGGCTATTCGGACTCCAACAAGGACGGCAGCTACCTGACGTCCACCTGGGAGCTGCACCAGGCCTCACTGGCCCTGGCCGAGGTCATGCGCGACGCCGGCCTGCGCCTGCAGTTGTTCCACGGCCGCGGCGGGGCTGTGGGGCGAGGCGGCGGCTCCAGCTTCGACGCCCTGCTGGCCCAGCCCCAGGGCACCATCGCCGGCCGCATCCGCATCACCGAGCAGGGCGAGGTGGTGGCCAACAAGTACGCCGATCCCGAACTGGCGCGGCAAAGCCTGGAGACCCTGGCCGCCGGGGTGGTGCTTGCCTCGCTGCGCAAGCCGGCCAAGTCGGAACTGGCCGCGCCGCACGCCGGGATCATGGACGGCCTGGCGCGGGAGGCGATGAGCGCCTACCGCGCCCTGGTCTACGAGACGCCCGGCTTCGTGGACTATTTCTTCGCCGCCACCCCGATCAGCGAGATCGCCGACCTGAACATCGGCAGCCGGCCGACCTCGCGCCAGGCCAAGCGCAGCATCGAGGGTCTTCGCGCCATTCCGTGGGTGTTCTCCTGGTCGCAGTCGCGCGCCCTGCTGCCCGGCTGGTACGGCTTCGGTTCGGCGGTGGCCCGCTCGGGCGCGCCGATCGGGAAACTGGCCGAGCTGCACGAGACCTGGCCGTTCTTTTCCTCGGCGCTCGCCAATATGGAGATGGTGCTGGCCAAGGGCGACATGGCCATCGCCGGCCGCTATGCGGGCCTGGTGGAGGATCGCGCCCTGGCCGACCATGTGTTCGGCGAGATCCGCGCCGAGTGGGACCGCACGGTCGAGGCGCTGCTGGCGATCACCGGACAATCGGCCCTGCTGGAGAAGAACCCGGACCTGGCCGCGGTCATCCGCTCGCGCCTGCCCTATATCGATCCGCTGAACCATCTGCAGATCGAGCTGATCCGGCGCCGGCGAGGCGGCGAGGACACCGAGGCGGTGCGCGACGGCATCCATCTGACCATCAACGGCATCGCCGCGGGCCTGCGCAACACCGGCTAGAGGCCGCCTGATTGCGCGCAGAGGCTGGCGCGGCGGGGAGAGCCAAGTAGTCTGTCCTCAAGGCCCGACCAGAGGCCCGGGAGGACGCGCTTGATCGATCTCTACTACGCCGCCACGCCGAACGGCTGGAAGATCTCCATCATGCTGGAGGAGTGCGGCCTGCCGTACGAGGTCCATCCGGTGAACCTGGGGCGCGGGGAGCAGTTCGCGCCGGACTTCCTGGCCATCAGCCCCAACAACCGCATCCCGGCGATCATCGACCGGGACCCGCCGGGCGGCGGTCCGCCGGTCAGCGTCTTCGAGACCGGCGCGATCCTGATCTATCTTGCCGAAAAGACCGGCCGGTTCCTGCCCGCCGACCTGCGCGGCCGCACCACGGCGATCGAGTGGCTGATGTGGCAGATGGGCGGCCTGGGGCCGATGCTGGGGCAGAACGGACACTTCAAGCTCTATGCGCCCGAGAAGATACCCTACGCCATCGACCGCTATGGGCGCGAGGCGGCCCGGCTCTACGGCGTGCTGGACGGCCAGCTCGGCCGGACCGGCGCCTATGTGGCGGGGGATGAGTACACCATCGCAGACATGGCCTGCTTCCCCTGGATCATCACCCACAAGGCGCAGGGCTTCACCCTGGATGACTATCCCAACGTGAAGCGCTGGTTCGCCACCGTGCGGGCGCGGCCCGGGGTGGCGGCCGGCACGGCGGTGGGCAAGATGGCGCGGCCCGGCGAGATGGACGCCGAGACAAGGAAGAACCTGTTCGGGATCGTCAGCGAAAAGGCCGCCACATGATCGAGTGCTTCTTCGACTGCTCCAGCCCGTGGACCTATCTGGCCTTCCACAACCTGCAGCCTCTGGCCAAGGAGCTGGGGGTGGAGGTGACCTGGCGGCCGATCCTGGTGGGCGGCATCTTCAACACGGTCAATCCGTCAGTCTATGAGCAGCGCGCGACGCCGGTCCCGGCCAAGGCCCGCTACATGGGCAAGGACCTGCAGGACTGGGCGCGCCACTCCGGGATCGCCATTACGTTCCCGCCCAAGGTGTTCCCGGTGAACAGCGTCAAGGCCATGCGCGGCTGCATCTGGCTGGCGCCGCAGGGCAAGCTGGTCCCTTTCGCCACCAAGGTGTTCGAGGCCTATTGGGGCGACAATCTCGACATCTCGCAGGACGCGGTGCTGTCTGCGATCTGCGAAGCGGTTGGCGTCGATGGCCAGGCCTTCCTGGCGGGGATCGCCACCCCGGAGATCAAGGAGCAGCTTCGGTTGAACACCGAGGAGGTGATGGCCCGCGGCGGCTTCGGGTCGCCGACCATCTTCGTCGGCAAGGACGACATGTATTTCGGCAATGACCGCCTGCCGCTCATCCGGGCCGCGGTGCTGGCCCGCCAGGCGCAGACCCATGACGCGTGATCTTTCACCCACGGCCCCCGCTGAGGTCGGTCTCGCCCCCGCCGGCCTCGCCGCCATCGACGCCTATCTGCAGGGACTGGTCGACAAGGGGGTGCTGGCCGGCCTCGTCACCCTGACCGCCCGACACGGCAAGGTCGCCCACGTCAGCACGCTCGGGAAGAAGGAGCTGTCCGGCGGCGAACCCATGGCGGCGGACACCATGTTCCGCATCTTCTCCATGACCAAGCCGGTGACGGCCGTGGCCATGATGATCCTGCACGACCAGGGCCTCTGGTCGCCGGACGACCCCATCGCCAGGCACCTGCCGGAGTTCGCCGATGTGAAGGTGTTCGGCGGCCTGGACGCGGCGGGCGCCGTCACCCTGCACGACCCCGACCACGCCCCCACCCTGGGCGAACTGCTGACCCACACGGCGGGCCTGATCTACGGTTTCACCCCGGCTGGCGGCCTGGAGACGCTCTATCAGGCGGCCGATGTCTGGGGCGCGGCGGATCTGGCCGAGATGTCGCGGCGGATGGCCGGCCTTCCGCTCGCCTTCCAGCCGGGAACCCGCTGGGTCTATGGCCTCTCCATGGACCTTCAGGGCGCGATCATCGAGAAGCTCAGCGGCCGGAGCCTGCCGGATTTCATGCGGGAGAGGATCTTCGAACCTCTGGGCATGGTCGACACGGCCTTCCACACCCCGCCGGAGAAGAAGGCTCGGTTGGCGACGCTCTATCGCTTCAGCGCCAGCCGAGGCCTGGTTCCGCTGGCCAACAATCCGCTGCTGCCCGACCATGCGGCGCCGCCGGCCCTGGCCTCCGGCGGCGGCGGTCTGATCTCCACAGCGGGCGACTATGCCCGGTTCGCCCAGATGCTGCTGGACGGCGGCGAGTTCGCCGGACGGAGAATCGTCAGCGTCGAGGGCGTCAGGCTGATGATGACCAACCAGCTCTCGGACGAGATGCTGCGCCAGGGCTGGGGTGTCGGAAAGCAGCAGATCCGGCCCGGCTTCGGTTACGGCTTCAATGGGGTGGTGTTCACCGATCCCGAGGCGGCCGGCATACCGGTGGGTCGGGGGACCTATCACTGGGACGGCGCGGCCGGGACCTGGTTCTGGGTCGATCCGCAAAACGACCTGATCTTCGTCGGCATGGTCCAGCTGCTGAGCGAGACCGCCCCGGCGTTGCAGGCGACCACACAGACCCTGATGGCCGACGCCATCCTGCAGGAGGCAGCCGCGTGAAAGAGCCCATCCTCGAGCCCGACCTGCCGATCGTCGATCCGCATCATCACCTGTGGGATCGGCCCGCGGCCCTGGTCGCGGCCCTGCCGCCGCCCAAGCACGGCTTCGAGCATGTGATCCGCCGCGTCCCGCGCTACCTGCTGGAGGAACTGCTGGCCGACATGAAGTCCGGCCACAACGTCATCGCGACCGTCTACATGGAGTGCGGTTCCATGTACCGGAGCCGGGGTCCGGCGGCGATGCGGCCGGTGGGCGAGACCGAGTTCGTGAACGGGGTGGCGGCCATGTCGGCCAGCGGCCTCTATGGCGACGTCCTGGCCTGCGCCGGCATCGTCGGCCACGCCGACTGCAACCTCGGCGGCGCGGTCGCCGAGGTGCTGGAGGCTCATATGGCGGCCGGCGGCGGCCGGTTCCGCGGCATCCGCCAATCGGCGTCGTCCGATCCTGACAAGGATGTGCTGGGACCGCTCGCCCGGCAGGGAGGCGGGCTCTACCTGTCGCCGAAGTTCCGTGAGGGGTTCGCGCAGCTTGCCCCGCTCGGGCTCTCTTTCGACGCCTGGATGCTGGAGCCGCAGCTTCCCGACCTGATCGACCTCGCCAGGGCCTTCCCCGGGACCCAGATCGTGCTGGATCATGTGGGCACCCCGCTCGGCATCGCCAGCTATACCGGCCGGCGGGAGGAACGCTTTCCGATCTGGCGAGAGAACATCCTGAAGCTTGGCGCCCTGCCCAATGTGGCGATGAAGCTGGGCGGGCTGGCCATGGTGTTCCCGGGCTTCGCCTCGTTCATGTCCGATCCGCCGGCCTCGTCGGAGGCCCTGGCGGCGGAGTGGAAGCCCTATATCGAGACCTGCATCGAGGCCTTCGGCGTCGAGCGCTGCATGTTCGAGAGCAACTTTCCCGTCGACATAGGCAGCTGCGACTACGACGTCCTTTGGAACGCCTTCAAGCTGCTGGCCAAGGGCTGCTCGACCGACGAGAAGACGGCCCTGTTTTCCGGGACCGCCGCCCGGATCTATCGCCTGGACCTGTGAGGCCGAGCGGCCCCGCGCCGCAATCTCGCTAAAGATCCTGACAGCGCGCCCTCGCGCCTCCGGGCTAGCTGCCGGCTTCGAGAGGTTCACGGAGGCGCGCGCGGTGCGAGGTTCGATTGTGGTGAGGGCGGCCGTTGCGGCGCTGCTGGCTTTGGGGGCGGCGTCCAGCGCCCATGCCGCGGACCATCGCGACACCCCCAGCGTGATCGCCGATGCTCGCCTGGACATCGGCGACGTGTTCGCCTGGACCTCGCCTGATGGCCGACGGCTGAACCTGGCCATGACGATCGTCGGTCACAGCTTCTCGGACAAGCACCGGTACGTGTTCCACGTCGACAGCGGGCCGCGGTTCGGCAAGACCACCACCACGACGTCGATCGACTGCCGCTTTGTGGGCGGTGAAACGCAATGCCGGGCGGGCGGGGCGGGCCACGTGCGCGGAGACGCCTCACAGCCCGCCGGGATCGAGGGACGCAGTCGCCGCTTCCGGGTCTTCGCCGGTCTGCGCGATGACCCTTTCTTCAACAACGTGCGGGGCACGCGCGAGGCCTACAACGTCGCGGCCGACGCGGTGCGGAACGGCGCGACGAAGGACGCGGCCGGCTGTCCCAGGTTCGACGCGGCGACCTCGCGGACGATCCTGGAGCGGTGGCGACAAACCGAGGGCGGCCCGGCCAGGAACCTCCTGGCAGGCTGGACGCCGGCCTCGCTTGTCATCTCCGTCGACCTGGATGTCGTGAATGGCGGCGGAGACATGCTCGCGGTCTGGGCCGAAACGGCCACCGCCGGCGGCCAGCGGATCGACCGCATGGGCCGGCCGCTGACGGGCAACGCCCTCCTGGCGACCCTGGGTCCCGCCGAGGTCGGCGACGTCTTGAAGGAGCAATACAACCGGGCGACGCCGGCGACGTCCGACCCGTTCATTCCGGAAATCGAGACATCGCTGGGGCTCTATGACGGACTCGACGGGCGCTGTGGCGATCAGTTCCTGGCCGGGCCATCGCCCTCGGCGTCACGCTACCTGCTGATGGCGGTCCTGCTCGCCGACGACCGGCTCTGGGTCAACGGCATCTCGCGCGTCTGCACCCAGCTGTTCGCGGTCGAACTCGCCGCGCTGGGCGGGCGAGGCGAGCTTCGCGGCGACTGCGGCGGCCGTTCGCCGGACTATGATGCGGTCGACGTCTATCGGTCCTTGCTGGTGAACGGCTCCACCGCAGGCGTCGACGACGGCGTCGACCGCGACGACCAGGTCCACTCCACCGCGGTGTTTCCCTTCCTGGCCGCGCCCGCCAAGGCCTCCGCCCCATGAGCCGCGCGCCGTTCGCCTTCGCCTTGTCCCTGATGTTCGGCGGTCCCGCGGCGGCCCATGACTTCTGGATCCAGCCGGAAGCCTTCCGCCTTGAGCCGGGCCATGCGACGCCCATGACCCTGCAGGTGGGCCACGGCGACGATCGGCAGCGCTCGCTCATCCCGCTCGGCCGGATCATCCGGTTCTCGGCCAGCGGACCGGACGCGGCGGCGATCGACCTCAGGCCGTCGCTGCGCCTTGGCGGCGACAAGGCGGACGGGGTCATCCGCCTTCCGGCGCCCGGCGCCTATGTGCTGGCGCTCGAGACCGACAATCGGGCGCGCAGCCATCTCCCCGCGGCCCGGTTCAACGCCTACCTCAAGGCCGAGGGGCTGACCCCCGCCCTGGAGGCGCGGATTGGCTCCGGCCGCACCGGGGCCGAAGGCTCGGAGCGCTACGGCCGGGTGGCGAAGGCGATCGTGCAGGTGGGATCGGCGGGCGCGCAGGAGCCGGCGACGCAGGCGATAGGCCTCCCCCTGGAAATCGTGCCCGAGGTGACCCCCTATGCCGAGCCCAGGCCCACGGCCTTGCCCGTTCGCGTGCTCTTCGAGGGCCGGCCGATCGCGGGCGCGCTGATCAAGCTCACCGACCTTGATCGTGACGAGGCGCCTGTGGCGACTAGGCTTACGGACGAGGCGGGACGCGCGAGCTTCCCCATGCCGGAGACGGGGAGCTGGCTTCTGAACGTGGTCTGGACCAAGCCGGCCCCGGCGGCGAGCGAGGTCGACTTCGACA
The DNA here is from genome assembly GCF_024298925.1 of Phenylobacterium sp. LH3H17. NCBI lineage: Bacteria > Pseudomonadati > Pseudomonadota > Alphaproteobacteria > Caulobacterales > Caulobacteraceae > Phenylobacterium > Phenylobacterium sp. LH3H17. Next base: position 826,938 of record NZ_CP101283.1, read on the forward strand.
CCGTCTTCTCCAGCCTGAGCTTCGGCTTTCCGTCAGCGGTTCGCTAGGCGATCAGGAATTGGCCAGGGCGGGCGCGTCGCTATCGAGGATGGCGCGGAGGCGCGCGGCCAGGGCCGGAGCCTCATAGGGCTTGTCTAGCAACGGAAAGGAATCGCCCCAGGCCTTCGCGGCGTCGCCGACGTAGCCGGAGGTGAGCAGGACCTTCAGCTGGGGTCGAAGTTGGCGAGCCCGTTGGGCCAGCTGGAATCCCGTCATGCCGCCCGGCATGACGACGTCGGAGAACAGCAGGTCGAGCTTCACCTTCTGCTGCAGGATGCCCAGGGCCGCGTTGGCGGAGTCGGCGGTGATCACGGCGTAGCCGAGCGTCCGCAGGCTTTCCTCGGTGAGGGCCAGGACGTGGGGATCGTCCTCGACCACCAGGATCCGCTCAGTCCCGCCGACCACGACGGGGGTAGCCGCCTTGACCACTGGCGGGCAGGCGGCGACGGACGATCGGGGCAGGCGGATCTCGAAACGGGCGCCGTGGCCTGGAGCGCTCTCGACCGACACCTGGCCGCCGGACTGGCGCACGAAGCCATAGACCTGGCTCAGGCCCAGCCCCGAACCCAGTCCGACCTCCTTTGTCGTGAAAAAGGGTTCGAAGATGCGGGCGGCGATATCGGGTTCCATCCCGCTGCCGGTGTCGGCGACACGGATGACGACCTCTTCGCCCTGGACGAGCGTCTCGATCGAGACGGTTCCGGCCGAGGCCATGGCGTCGCGGGCGTTGACGGCGAGGTTCAGCAGCGCCGTTTCGAACTGGGCCGCGTCGAGCAGCACGTGCAGGTCAGTCTTGGCTAGGTCGGCCACCACCGTGACCCCGTCTCCCACCGCCTGGCGGAGCAGGGGCATGAATTCCGTCACCAGGGCGTTCAACTCGATGGTCCGAGGATTGAGATGCTGGCGCCGCGAGAAGGCCAGAAGCTGCCGGGTCAGAGCACTGCCTCGATCCGTCGCGAAACGGATCGCCTCGGCATAGCGACCGAGCTTCTCGTCGCCATCGACCCGTCTTTGCAGCCGGTCGACATTGCCCAGGATGACGGTCAGCAGGTTGTTGAAGTCGTGGGCGACGCCGCCCGTCAGCTGACCGACGGCCTCCATCTTCCGGGCCTGGGCGAGGTCCTCTTCAAGTCGGCGGCGATCGGTGTTGTCGAGCAGGGTGCCGAACACGGTCGGGGGCTGGCCCTCCTCGGCCGGGGCAAGCACGCCCTGGTCCAGCAGGGAGCGATAGACGCCGTCGGCGCAGAGCCATCTGTACTCGCAGGAATAGACGCCCTTGGTGCGCGCCTCGGCCTGGGCTGCTTCGACGGCGGCCCGGTCGTCCGGATGGATCCGCCCGGTCGCGAAGTCGGGCTCGTCGACGAAGCGCGACGGGGGGAAGCCCGTCAAGCCCAGCACGCTGTCACTGACGAATGTGGCCGCATAGGGCGCTTCGGCGGTCCGCGAGTGGAAGACCACGGGCAGGGCGCGCAGGATCTGCTCCTGGCGTTCCTGGCTGAGCCGCAGCGCCCGCTCGGCCGCCAGCTTTTCGGCGTGGACCTTGGCGTTTTCCTCCAGGAGCAGCCTTCGTTGCTCGGACTGCCTGGCCAGCTCCAGGGTCTTCAGATGGAGGTCCACGAGCACCTGGACCTTCGAGCGCAGGATGAAGGGGTCGACCGGCTTGAAGACCACGTCCACGGCGCCGGCGGAGTAGGCCTTAAAGATGTGGGCCTCGTCGCGGAACACCGCCGTGAGGAAGACAATCGGCACCTCGCGATTGCGCCGTCGGAGGCGGATCATGCGGGCGGTTTCGTAGCCGTCCATTCCCGGCATGTGCAGGTCGAGCAGGATGACGGCGAAGTCCTCGGTCAGCAGGAAGCGCAGGGCCTCCTCGCCCGACCGGGCGACGATCAGCTCCTGACCCAGCGACTCCAGGGCCTGGCTGGCGGCGAACGCATTGCGCTCGTCGTCGTCGACGATCAGAATCCGCGTCGTCGGCCGCCGCTCTCCGGGCAGCGGCTCGATGCTCAGGTTGGCGACGGCCTCAATCATCTCAGCCGACGGTCGGAAGCAGCGACGGGAGCTTCTGCCCGGCGCTTCTAAGGGCGTCGGCGCGTTGCACCGAGGCCCGCAGCACCGAGATCAGCCGGTCGATGTCCACGGGCTTGGAGACATAGTCGGACGCCCCGGCCTGGATGCACTTCTGGCGGTCGCCCTTCATGGCCTTGGCGGTGACGGCGACGATGGGGAGTTCGGAGAATTTCGCCCGGGACCGGATTTCCCGCATGGTCTCATAGCCGTCCATGTCCGGCATCATGATGTCGACCAGCACCATGTCCACTCTCGGCATCTCGTCGAGCAGCTCCAGCCCGGCCCGCCCGCTTTCGGCGTATCGCAGTTCGACGCCATATTCCTCAAGCGCGCTGGCCAGCGAGAAGATGTTGCGGATGTCGTCATCGATCACCACCGCGGTTCGGCCCGTGAGCACGGCATCGGCGTGCCGTCCCTGGCTCAACATAGCGCGCGCCGGCGCCGAGAGGTCGGCCACGGGCGCGTGCTGCAGCATCGTCGTGTGCTCCACCAGCTGCTCGGGCGTGCGCGCCAGCCGCGCCAGGCCGCTGAAGGTCGCCAGCCGCATCCGGCGCTCATCCTCGGCCGACAGGTCTTCCGAGGCGTAGAGGACCGCCACGCCATTCCGCGCACGCCGTTGCTTCAGCTGGTCGACGATCTGCGCCACCGGGCCTTGGCCGACATCGATCACCAGGCAGCCCTGGTCGCCGGTGAGCGCCGCGTCAGGAACGGCCGACAACTCGGCATAGTGATGGACCTCGCCGAAGGCCTCCTTGAGCGTCTCGGCCACCGGGCTCGACGCGGCGCCCACGAACAGCACTGGCTGGGGAGTCTGGGCCGCGATGGCGCGCAAGGCTTCGAGAGTCGAGATCACCGCCTCGCGGGCGACGGGCTTGCTGGTGAATCCGACCGCGCCCATCGAGAGGCCAAGCCCGCCCTGGTCGTCGGCGGAAATGACGTGCACCGGGATGTGGCGCGTGTCGGCCGTTCGCTTCAGCAGGTCCAGCAGAGCCAGGCCGTCCATGTCGGGCAGGCCGATATCCAGCAGGATCGCCTCGGGCGAGAAGCGCCGGGCAAGCGACGGAACGGCGGACCCCTCGCCGGTCACCACGCCCTTCAACCCCACGTCGCGCACCAGCGACAGCAGGATGGAGGCGAAGCGTGGGTCGTCCTCGACGATCAGGACCACGCCGGCCCCGGGTTCGATCTGGTCTCGGTCGTCGACCACGGAGTCGGTGAGTTCGGCCTCGACAGCGGCGGTCGAGGACAGCCGGAACGGCTGGGGTGCGACCGCAGGACCGCGTGGTCCCGCCGCCGGCTGGGAGGCCGGGCTGAAGTTGAGCGGCACATAGAGGGTGAAGGTGCTGCCCTCGCCCGGCGTGGACACAACGCGCAGTTCGCCGCCGAGCAGGCGGGTGATCTCGCGGCTGATCGAGAGGCCAAGGCCCGTGCCGCCGTACTTGCGGCTGGTGGTGCCGTCGGCCTGCTGGAAGGCTTCGAAAATGAGCCGCTGCTTCTCTTCCGGAATGCCGATCCCGGTGTCCTGCACCGAGAAGGCCAGGACCTGGCCGGCGGTGTTCAGGTGCTCGTTGCCGGGGGTCCAGCCCAGGCCGGCTCGGGAGACGCTCAGCTTCACCGAGCCGCTCTCGGTGAACTTGAAGGCGTTCGAAAGCAGGTTCTTGATCACCTGCAGCAGGCGTTTGTCGTCGGTATACATGGCCCGGGGCAGGGCCTTGTCGATCTCGATGGTGAAGTCGAGGCGCTTGCCCTGCGCGACCTGGGCGAAGGTGCGGTCCATCTGGTCGCGCAGGCTGCCGAACGACATCTCGCCGATGTCCAGGGTGACGGTGCCGGACTCGATCTTCGACAGGTCGAGGATGTCGTTGATCAGGCCCAGCAGGTCGGTGCCGGCGTCGTGGATGTTCTTGGCGAACTCCACCTGCTTGTCGCTGAGGTTGCCCTGGGCGTTCTCGCTCAGCATCTTCGACAGGATGAGCAGGCTGTTGAGCGGCGTGCGCAGCTCGTGGCTCATATTGGCCAGGAACTCCGACTTGTATTTCGAGGTGAGGGCCAGCTGCTCGGCCTTCTCCTCCAGCGCCATCTTCGCCTGCTCGACCTCGTGGTTCTTGGCCTCGACCTGCTGGTTCTGATCCGAGAGCAGCCGCGCCTTGTCTTCAAGTTCGGCGTTGGTCTGCTGCAGCTCGTCCTGCTTGCTGCGCAGCAGCTCCTCGGACTGCCGCAGCGAGGCCGCCTGCTGCTCCAGCCGGTCGTTGGTGGTCTTCAGCTCGCCCTGCTGGGCCTGCAGTTCGGCTGTCAGGAGCTGTGACTGGGTGAGCAGGCCCTCGGTGCGCATGTTGGCGGCGATGGTGCTGAGCACGATGCCGACCGACTCCATGAGCTGATCCAGGAAGGCCTGCTGGGTCTCGTTGAATTCGCCCAGGGTCGCCAATTCGATCACCGCCTTCAGCTCGCCTTCGAACAGGGCGGGCAGGACCACGATGTTATGCGGCGAGGCGCCGCCGAGGCCGGAGGTGACCTGGAGGTATTTCTTGGGGACGTTTGTGAGGAGGATGCGCTCCTTCTCCACGGCGCACTGGCCGATCAGGCTCTGGCCGGGCCGGAGCTGGGCGGCGGGCGGCTGCTTCGGGTTGAAGGCGTAGCTCGCCGCGAGGTTCAGCACCGGCTCGCCGTCCTCGTCGCGGTCGGAGACATAGAAGAGGCCGTGCTGGGCGTTGATCAGCGGCGCCAGCTCCGACAGCACGAGGTTGGAGACCGTCGAGAGGTCGCGCTCGCCCTGCAGCATGCGGCTGAACCGGGCGAGGTTGGTCTTCAGCCAGTCTTGCTCGGTGTTCTTCAGGGTCTGATCCTTCAGATTGCGGATCATCTCGTTGATGTTGTCCTTCAGCGCCGCGACTTCGCCGGACGCCTCCACGGTGATGGAGCGGGTCAGGTCGCCCTTGGTCACGGCGGTGGAGACCTCGGCGATGGCGCGCACCTGGGTGGTCAGGTTGGCGGCCAGCTCGTTGACGTTGTCGGTCAGGTCGCGCCAGAGACCCGCGGCCCCTGGCACCCGCGCCTGGCCGCCCAGCTTGCCTTCCGATCCGACTTCGCGGGCCACGTTGGTGACCTGGTCGGCGAAGGTCGCCAGGGTCTCGATCATGCCGTTGATGGTGTCGGCCAGGGACGCGATCTCGCCCTTGGCGTCCAGGGTCAGCTTGCGCTTCAGGTCGCCCTGGGCCACCGCGGTGACCACGTCGGCGATGTTGCGGACCTGGCCGGTGAGGTTGGCGGCCATCATGTTCACATTGTCGGTGAGGTCCTTCCAGGTGCCGGCCACGCCGGGGACCTGGGCCTGGCCGCCCAGCTTGCCCTCGGTGCCGACCTCGCGGGCCACGCGGGTCACTTCGGAGGCGAAGCCGTTCAGCTGATCGACCATGACGTTGATGGTCGACTTCAGCTCCAGGATCTCGCCCTTCACGTCGACGGTGATCTTCTTGGAGAGGTCGCCCTTGGCCACGGCGGTGGTCACGTCGGCGATGTTGCGGACCTGGCCGGTCAGGTTGGCGGCCATCAGGTTGACGTTGTCGGTCAGGTCCTTCCAGGTGCCGGCCACCCCCTTCACCTGGGCCTGGCCGCCCAGCTTGCCCTCGGTGCCGACTTCGCGCGCCACCCGGGTCACTTCGGACGAGAACGAGTTCAGCTGGTCCACCATGACGTTGATGGTGTTCTTCAGCTCCAGGATCTCGCCCTTCACGTCGACGGTGATCTTCTTGGAGAGGTCGCCCATGGCCACGGCGGTGGTCACCTCGGCGATGTTGCGGACCTGGCCGGTCAGGTTGGCGGCCATGAAGTTCACATTGTCGGTGAGGTCCTTCCAGGTGCCGGCGACCCCCTTCACCTGGGCCTGGCCGCCCAGGTTGCCTTCGGTGCCGACCTCGCGCGCCACCCGCGTCACTTCCGAGGCGAAGCCGTTCAACTGATCGACCATGACGTTGATGGTGTTCTTCAGCTCCAGGATCTCGCCGCGCACGTCCACGGTGATCTTCTTCGACAGGTCGCCATTGGCCACGGCGGTGGTGACCTCGGCGATGTTGCGGACCTGGCCGGTCAGGTTGGCGGCCATGAAGTTCACGTTGTCGGTGAGATCCTTCCAGGTGCCGCCCACCCCGCGGACCTGGGCCTGACCGCCCAGCTTGCCCTCGGTGCCGACCTCGCGGGCCACGCGGGTGACCTCGGAGGAGAAGGAGTTCAACTGGTCCACCATGGTGTTGATGGTGTTCTTCAGCTCCAGGATCTCGCCGCGCACGTCGACGGTGATCTTCTTCGACAGGTCGCCCATGGCGACGGCGGTGGTCACCTCGGCGATGTTGCGGACCTGGCCGGTGAGGTTGGCGGCCATCAGGTTGACGTTGTCGGTGAGGTCCTTCCAGGTGCCGCCGACCCCGGTGACGTTGGCCTGACCGCCCAGCTTGCCCTCGGTGCCGACCTCGCGGGCCACGCGGGTCACCTCCGAGGCGAAGGCGTTCAGCTGATCGACCATGACGTTGATGGTGTTCTTCAGCTCCAGGATCTCGCCCTTCACATCGACGGTGATCTTCTTCGACAGGTCGCCCATGGCCACGGCGGTGGTGACCTCGGCGATGTTGCGGACCTGGCCGGTGAGGTTGGCGGCCATGAAGTTCACATTGTCGGTCAGGTCCTTCCAGGTGCCGGCGACACCTTCCACCCGCGCCTGGCCGCCCAGCTTGCCCTCGGTGCCCACTTCGCGGGCCACCCGGGTCACTTCGGAGGCGAAGCCGTTCAGCTGATCGACCATGACGTTAATGGTCGACTTGAGCTCCAGGATCTCGCCCTTCACGTCGACGGTGATCTTCTTGGAGAGGTCGCCCTTGGCGACGGCGGTGGTGACCTCGGCGATGTTGCGGACCTGGCCGGTCAGGTTGGCGGCCATCAGGTTGACGTTGTCGGTCAGGTCCTTCCAGGTGCCGGCCACGCCACGCACATTGGCCTGACCGCCCAGCTTGCCCTCGGTGCCGACCTCGCGGGCCACGCGGGTCACTTCCGAGGCGAAGGAGTTCAGCTGGTCCACCATGGTGTTGATGGTGTTCTTCAGCTCCAGCACCTCGCCCTTCACGTCCACGGTGATCTTGCGCGACAGGTCGCCATTGGCGACGGCGGTGGTCACCTCGGCGATGTTCCGCACCTGGCCGGTGAGGTTGGCGGCCATCAGGTTCACGTTGTCGGTGAGGTCCTTCCACGTGCCGGCGACGCCCTTCACCTGAGCCTGGCCGCCCAGCTTGCCCTCGGTGCCGACTTCGCGCGCGACCCGGGTCACTTCCGAGGCGAAGGAGCCCAGCTGGCCGACCATGGTGTTGACCACTCGGCCGGTCCGCAGGAACTCGCCGCGCAGAGGCCGATCCTCGTTCTCCAGATCCATGGTTTGTGAGAGGTCGCCCTTGGCCACCGCCCCGATCACCCGCGCCATCTCGGCGGTCGGATGGACCATGTCGGTGATCAGGTCGTTGACCGCGTGGATGTTCTCCGCCCAGGAGCCGGCCGCGGCCGACAGGGCGGCGCGGTGGTTGATCTTGCCCTGCTTGCCCACCACCTCGCCGAGCCGCGCCAATTCCTTGCTCAGCCGGTCGTTCAGATCGACGACGTCGTTGAACGCCTCGGCGAGTTCGCCATCGACGCCGCTGAGATCGCTCGGCAGGCGCACGGAGAAATCGCCCCGGCGGAAGCCTCGCAACGCGGCGAGAAGTTGATGGACGTCGAGGCCCCCAGCGCGGGGCTCCAGGCTGGCGATGGCGGACATGTGCAGATTTCCCCGACAGTTCGTTTCGCAGAGCGCTCTCCGGCCGAGGTTCCATCAAGCCCCGCAGGCTCGAAACTCAGCGAGGAACCTTGACCGTGACACCCCTACTCAAGGCGTCAACGCAGCTCGCCGGAGGCGGTTCCGAAGTTGCGTCGACCTGACTCAGGCGCCGGTCTGGCAGCGCTTTGGGTGGGGTGGGTGCGGGGCTCAGGCCAAGCCGTCGCCGACCTCTTGGTGCTCGTCGTCGCCGTGAGGCATGTAGAACTCCTCGGCGTGGTCTCTGGCGACGCTGGCGTTCGCAATACAAATGTTCAGTGTTTGTTCTTAAATCAAGATCAAGCTTGTGAGAACCTTCCGAGTGTTGGGACATCGCGGTTGGCCGCTCGCGGAGCTGTCGAAAAAGCGGGACGAGTTGGTCGATCGAGCCATCTGGCGCGGTCACGGCGCGTCGGTCAGCAGGCCCTAAACTTTTGCGCTGACAGTGCCTCCCCGGGTAATAATTGAGAGCTAGAACTGGTCCTCCGAAAGCGTTCAGAGTTGAGGTGTCTTCTCTGGGAGCCGATTGGTAGTGAGGTCTTGATGGTGACTAAGCGTCTCGATTACGTTGTATGTGCGCCCAGTTACGATGAGAACAACGGTGGGAGTCTCTTTCTGCACAGGCTCGCGGGGCGGCTTCAAGAACTCGGCCACTCGGTACAACTGAGTCCTATGCCGCCCATAAACAATCCTGGACGTCGTGCCCGGCTGTCGAGGTGGCTGTTTCCGCCGAAGTTCGCGAAACCGCCCAGGCCCCATCCTGACTGGCTGCGTCGGGGCCGTTCTGTGGGCGAGGCCATCGTCGTCTATCCGGAAGTAGTCCAGGGCAATCCTCTTGACGCGAAATACGTGGTCCGGTGGCTGCTGAACAAGCCCGGACTTATCCATCCTTTCCGTCCCACATCCGGGGAGATGTACTTCAAAGCCGGAAACTTCTCGGATGATCCCACGCTGACCGGAGGCGCGCCTCTCCTCACAGCCTGGCAGATCAATCCAGTCTACTCAAACCGAGGCAGCGTAAACCGATCGGGGACCTGTTACATGATCCGGAAAGGCAGGGACCGCGACATCGTGCATGATCTTCGTGGCTCGGTCTGCCTCGACGACAAGAGTCATGAGGAAATTGCCGACGCGTTCAATAGAATGGATACCTTCTACTGCTATGACGAGATGACCATGTATGCCCAATACGCGGCACTCTGTGGCTGCCTCAGCATCGTCATGCCAAAATACTTCTCTAGTCACGACGACTACATAGCGACGCGGCGGATCGCACGCTTCGGGGTTTCCTACGGGTTCGACCACTTCGATCACGCACGGGCGACCCAGCACCTCGTGGCCGGTCTTCTCGAAGAGATGGCCTGCGAGAGCGAAGCGACGATCGACCGGTTCGTGGATCTGACACAGCGGCGGTTCACAGCTGCTCAGTCCGGGTGATCGCAGGCTGCCTTCGAGTCTCGACGCCTTGGCTCGGCAGCAGGACCTCGCGAAGCAATCAGTCGCGCTCCCCGCGGGCTCCCGCCCTTCCGAGCAACTGTGTGAGGCCGGTTAACAATGCGGGGCCCCGGTATAGACTGCGCTCACCGAAGCAGTTGCGGCACGTTCGGGGTTTGTCCACACAGTCACAAGTATTATACGGCCTCCATCGGGTGTGGTTGGGGGCAGCCAAGTGAACGTAGATTTCGACGCGTTACTTAGGGACGGGTTCGTCGTGCTGGGCGGCGTCGTTCCGGAGACGATGTGCGCCCGGTTCGAGGCTGATCTTGAAATTATAGGCCGGGCTGGGCTGAACCAGCGGGGACGGTCGCAGGGGGAGCCCGACGCCATCGCGGATCTACTGCGCTTGGGCGGCGCATATCGCCAGGCGCTCTTCTCGAACCTCAAGCACCTCCGTGTCGTCCAAGAAATGGGTCATCACGTGGTATCCACCCTGGAGACGGCCGGCGTTCTCGACTGGCTTGGCTACGAGGCTCTCGTCGCCTATCCCACCATACGTGCGGACGTGCCGGACGAGGACACTTATCTCCTTCCGATGCACCAGGACTACGCCACTCCGTGCCGGCGGGCGTTCCGGGTCTGGGCCACTCTCCGGCCTGCAAGCGCCACCAGCGGGTCGCTCCTCGTGGTTCCAGGGAGTCACCTCGGCGGCCTTATTGCTCACGATACGTCAGATCCAGCACGGCCCTTCGTGCCAGACAGCGCCTACGATTCATCCGGGACGCGGCTTCTCGAACTGGAAGCAGGAGACGGCATCCTTTTTGATCCCCTGCTTGTCCACGGCTCGGTTCCTGCGAAGAACGCACGCATGAAATACAATCTCCTGGTCAATCTCTGGGACCTTACGACGCTCGCCGATCCCGATGACCCGGAGGATCCGATCGCAGGGCGGGTCCGGATGCGTCACGTTCGAGACACGGTCAGGGGATGAGGGGCCCAGTGGAGCTGGTGTCGCCCGCCCCCTCGGCCACTCCAAAGATCCCGTTCAACAGGCTCGAGCCGCTGGGCCGGGAACTTGAGTACGTCGTGCAGGCCATCTCGGAACGAGAAGTCGGACCAGCCAGCCGGTTCGTCAGGGCCTGCGAAGACTGGCTCACCTGTCACTACAAGGCCGCGGGTGTACTGCTCGTACCGTCCGCGACCGCCGCCCTCGAAATGATCGCGATGCTGCTCGACCTCGGTCCCGGCGACGAGGTCATCATGCCCTCCTTCACCTTCGTTTCGACCGCGAATGCGATGGTCCTGCGGGGCGCGCGGCCATGCTTCGTGGACGTGCTACCCGGGACGATGAACATTGACCCGGAGGCGGTCGCGGCGGCGATCACGCCGCGCACGAAGGCAATCCTTCCCGTTCACTACGCCGGCGTCGGCTGCGAACTCGAGCGCCTCGGGGAGCTTGCACGAGCCAACGATCTCGTTCTTGTCGAGGATGCCGCCCAGGCCATCGGTGCGTCTCGCGGTGGCCGGCGGGTCGGCTCCGCCGGAGCACTGGCAGCCTTGAGTTTCCACGAAACCAAGAATGTCGGATGCGGCGAAGGCGGCGCGCTCATTGTCAACGATCCGGCCTATCTCGAGCGCGCGCACATGCTCCGGGACAAGGGGACCAATCGTAAAGCTTTCCTCGGTGGCAGTGCCGACAAGTACACCTGGGTCGATATCGGATCGTCCTTCTCGGTGTCGGGTCTGACCGCGGCCTTCCTTCTGGGACAGCTTGAGAAGCTCGACGAACTAACCGCCCGGCGGCGCGCGATCCATGCCCGCTACATGGCGGCGTTCCAGGATCTGGAGGATCGCGGCGCCGTCCGGCTGCCGCGTGTCGAACCCCTGTGCGATCATAATGCCCACATCTTTTTCATGTTCCTGCGATCAACAGAGGAACGTGAACGGCTGATCGCGTACCTTGCGAGTCTCCGGATCCAGGCGGTTTTCCACTACGTGCCGCTGCATACAGCGCCCTTCGCGCGCGCCCATCTGGAGGCCCCTCCGAGCCTTCCGGTGACCGAGGATCTCGCGCACCGCCTTCTCCGTCTGCCACTCTACAATGCGATGACGAATGATGAGGTCGACCGCGTGATACACGCGGTGCATGGCTTCTTCGAAGGCTGAGATGACGTGACCACCGTCGGCATCATTCAACCGAACTTCATCCCCTGGCGGGGATATTTTGACTTCATCCGCGACGTGGACGTCTTCGTTTTCCTCGACGATGTCCAGTACACGACGCGGGATTGGCGCAACCGCAACCGCATCCGCACGCGGGACGGCGCCTCACGGTGGTTGACCGTCCCCGTCCGGGCGTCCCGAAGCGACCTAATCCGGGATGTCGAGATCGATTCCTCCACCTCCGACTGGTGTGCCACACATGCTCGAATTCTGAAGGAGAACTACCGCGCCTCCCCCTTCCTCGACGAGGCTCTTGCGATGCTTGAGGAGACCTACGCCCGGCATCACCGGCTCGCCGACCTCGATGTCGATCTCTGCCAACGGGTCATGGCGCGGCTCAAGATCTCCACGCCTACTGTCCGATCTTCGGAACTGGGCGCGAGCGGCGCGAAGGACGAGAGGTTGATCGACCTTACGCGCCGGCTCGGAGGCACCCGATACCTCTCCGGCCCCTCGGCGAAAGGCTACATCCAGCCAGAGCTCTGGGATGCGGCCGGCATCGACTTGGCCTACAAGACCTATCCCGATTATCCGATCTATGCCCAGATCGCCGAGCCCTTCGATCCACACGTGAGCATCATCGATCTCTTGATAATGGTCGGGGACAAGGCCGCCGATCTTCTCGGGGATCAGCCGGGAGAAGGTTCCCGGCGCCCGGGGACGCGCCGCGCCGGGCAGCCCATATAGAGGCCAGGCCGGTCCGCAGTCTTCGTTACCACGCCGCCCATGCCGACTTCGACATCATCGGCCACAAGAATCCTGTCGCGCACGAGCACGCCTAAACCCAGGAACACGCGGCGCCCGATGCGACATCCCCCTCCCATGGTCACGCCGGGGGCGACGTAGCAGTAGTTCCCCACAGTAGCATGATGCCCGATGATGCTCCCCGCGCGCACGATGACCCCGTCGCCCAACTGGGAGTACGGTTGGACGACGGCGTGTTCTGACACGAGGCAGTTGTCACCCATCGAAAGCCCGTCCGCGACAGCCGTGGGATGGATGAAACTCGCGAGGCGGTAGCCGCGCGCCCGCATCTCCTGGCACTTTGCCTCCCGGTTCAGGTTTCCGCCGCCATAGCCAATCGCGACGAACATCTCATGCGTGCCCGGCGGCCAGGTGGTGATGGCGTCGCGTGCGGGCAGCACAGGTAGGTCGAGGAGATGCGACCGGGTGTGGTAGTCATCATCGACGAGAAACCCTTCGACCCGGTGCTCCGTATAGTTCGTAAAGTAGTGATGGCAGATCTCGGCAAGGTCGCCGGCGCCAAAGATCACGAGGCGCATAGTGGATTCTGATCTCCGGCCCAAAGTAGCGACATCATATCCTCGATAAACTTTCAATTCCACTGCAGAATCTCACTGCACGCTGCAAGGAGCCAGCCTGATCCTGCGCGCCTACCTGCAACTTTGTGCTCGGCCACGAGCGCCCGGTGTGCGTTCACAACAGAGGGTCGGTAGGAATACGCCTAGTAGGAAAACCGCAGCGTCAGGGCACGTTCTGGCGTACGCCAAGGGGTACGCGCCGCACAGCGTCATCTCCCAAGATATTGATTTCATTTATAATTTATCGCCACTTGACCGGTGGCGGTGAGAGAGGGATTCGAACCCTCGTTACGGTTTCCCGTAAACACGCTTTCCAAGCGTGCGCGATCGACCACTCCGCCACCTCACCTCACCGAGGGTGGCCTTGGCCCCCAGCGGAAGGCGCGCAATATACTCATGACGGCCACGCGGGCAAGCGGCGTTACAGCGCGGCGGCCAGGGTTTCGGGATCCAGTAGGGAACGGCGCTCAGCGCGGCGCAGGCGGCCCTCCAGGGCTGGGGTTCGCGCCTGCCAGCGGGCCAGTCGGATCCGGGCGTCGGGACTGCCTTCGCGCAGGGACTGGGCGATGTCCGCCAGCTCTCGGTCGGCGCGGCGCAGTGCGTTGCGTTCGGGGCCCAGGCGCGCGTAGCGCTCGTCCAGGAGGAACAGCCGGGCGCGGGCGGCGGTGACCAGGAAGACGGCGGTCGTCGCGTCCTCGGCGGACTGGGCGGCGGCGATCGCCCGGCGGACGTCGGCCATCAGGTCCTGGGCGGAGAGCGGCCGGGTCGCGGCGGCGGGGCAGGCTTGCGGGGCGAGTGCGCGGACATAGTCGGCTAGGCCCCGCAGCACGGCGGGCGACGGTTCGGGACCGTCGAACTCCTCGACGATCAGGCCGCGGACGAAGGGGCCGACCTCGCCGGGCGCCACCTTCAGCGCCCCGCGCGGACCGGAGAGGTCGGGGATCGGGTTGGGATCGTCCACCCCGTTTCCACGGTGCGAGGAAAACAGGGACGAGGTGACGTCGGCCGTGCCCGGGGCGCCGGAGACCCCGGGGAAGCGGAAGTCAGGATTGCTCCGCCCGGCTCGATGGCAGCTCTCGCAGCTGATTCCGGCCCGCGCCGCCTGGCCGCCCAGCAGCAGCGGTGTGCGGAAGGCCGCGCGGCCGACCTCCACCGATCGCGCCAGGGCGGGATCGGCGGGCGGGGCCAGGCACTCGGTCGGCTCCTGGGTGAGCAGCGCTACGGGATCAGCGCCCAGGGCCAGCCAGCGCATCGCCGCCAGCGGCACGTCCGCCGCCGGGGCGGCGCCAGCCGCCACCAGGGCCGCCGCCAGGCCTAGTGCTTGGGTTCGCCGCCGGCGTCGATCCAACGGCGCAGCTCCTCGGCCTCGGCGCAGCCATAGGCGCAGGACCGGTCGAGCCGGGCCAGCATGACCTTGGCGCCGTCCATGTCGCCGCGCTCGACCTTCAACTCGCCATAGTACTCGGTCGCGCCGCGATGGTCGGGGGCGATGGCCAGGGCCTGGCGGTAATAGGTCTCGGCCCGGTCGAAGGCCCCCTTCTTGCGCCAGGCGTAGCCCTGGTAGGTGAGCACGTCCGGGTGCGGGCCGAAGGCCTCGCGGGCCCGGTCGAGGGAGGCCAGGGCCTCGTCGTAGCGCTTCTCGTTGATCAGCCCCACCGCCTGCAGGTAGGCGTGGTCGCCGGCCTGGGCGAACAGCAGGGGCTTCTGCAACGCGGCGCTGGGCGCGGCGGCCTTGGCGCTCTCGACGGCGGTGAGCGCCGCCTTCAGCGCCGCGGCGTCGCCGCAGGTCCCGGCGCAGGCGTCGGACTTGGCCTTCAGCCAGTCGAGCTGTTCCTGGACCTTGGCGTCCTTCAAGCCCGCGAGCGACACCCCCAGGCCCTGGCGGGCGGCGATATCGTCGGGTCCGTGCTTCACGGCCTTCTCATAGGCGCGCTTGGCGCCCTTGAAGTCGTTCTGCGCCAGGTTGGCGACGCCCAGCAGGCGCCACGCCTCGGCGCTGGTGGGCGCGGACTCGACCACGCGCTTGAATGACTTCTCGGCGTCCTTGTAGTTCTGGCCATTCAGGGCCGAGACGCCCTTGGCGTATTCCACCGCCGGATCATAGGTCGGGCCCGAGGCCGAAGGCATGTCCATGCCGCCGCCTCCGCCACCCCCGCCGCCGGCGGCGAACGCCGCGCCGCCGAGCGTCAGACTGAACGCCACCCCTGCTGACAGGATCTTACGAAACCGCGCCATGTCGCGTCCTCCCTGGGGACTTTCGCCGAGCTTGCCACGAAACCCGGCCCTCGTCAGCCGACGCCGACGAGTGCAATCGGCCCCGACAGCTCCTATGTTGGAATACCCGATCGCGAACAGGCGCCATTATCATGTTCTTCGGCAAGAAGCCCCTCGACCTGCCCACCGCGGCGACCGCCCTGCCGGGCCGCCAGGGCCCGCTGCCCACCGCGGAGACCCACTTCATCAACGGCCGCCCGCTGAAGGGCCCCTATCCCGACGGCCTGGAATTGGCGCAGTTCGCCATGGGCTGTTTCTGGGGGGTTGAGCGCAAGTTCTGGCAGGTCCCTGGCGTCTATGTGACCGCCGTCGGCTATGTGAACGGCGTCACGCCCAACCCGACCTATGAAGAGGTCTGCTCGGGCCGCACCGGCCATACCGAGGCGGTGCTGGTGGTCTATGACCCGCGCGTGGTGACCTATGAAGACCTGCTGAAGGTGTTCTGGGAGGGTCACGATCCGACCCAGGGCATGCGCCAGGGAAACGACATCGGCACCCAGTACCGGTCGGGCGTCTATCCCTATGACGACGCCCAGGCCGCGGCCGCGGCGGCCTCGCTCGCCGCCTATCAGCAGGCCCTGGCCGACAAGGGCTATGGCCCCATCACCACCGAGATCGCCGAGGCGCCGGAATTCTACTTCGCCGAGGACTATCACCAGCAGTACCTGGCCAAGAACCCGGCGGGCTATTGCGGCGTGGGCGGCACCGGCGTGACCTGCCCGATCGGCGTCGGCGTCCAGGCGTGACGCCGAAGGCCTTCGCCGCAGAGAAGCTGACCCGCAAGGCTCGCGCCGAGCTGGGCCTGCCGGCGTGACCCGCGCGCAGCTCGAGGCCTTCGCCATGGGTCTGCCCGCGGTGACCAAGGTGATCCAGTGGGGCGAGTCCGATGTCTTCAAGGTCGGCGGCAAGGTCTTCGCCATCAGCGGCGACGTGTCGGTATCGTTCAAGGTCACCGAGATCGGCTTCATGGCCCTGACCGAGAGCGGCGTCGGTCGCCAGGCGCCCCATTGCGCCAAGGGGCAGTGGGTCGCCGTCGATACGGCCGCGGCGCCCCACGCCGATCTCACCTCCTGGCTGACCACCGCCCATGGCATGATCGCCGCGAAGCTGACCAAGAAGGCCCACGCCGAGCTGGGCCTGGCGTGACGCCCTCGCAGTTCGAGGCCGCGGCGCTGGCCTTGCCGGCGGCGACCAGGGTCGTCCAGTGGGGGGGGGCGCGGGTCTTCAAGATCGGCGGTCGTATATTCGCCATCGCGGGTCTAGGCGGGGCGATCTCGCTGAAGGTCACGGACCTGGCCTACGAGGTCCTGGTCGAGACCGGTCAGGCCCGGCCGGCTCCCTATCTGGCGCGCGCCAAATGGGTGGCGTTCGACGATCTAGAAGGCCTCGACGACGGCGAGGTTCTGGGCTGGCTGGTGACGGCCCATGCTCTGGTCGCGGCGCGGCTGACCCGGCTCCAGCGGTCCGAGCTCGGCCTCTAGGGCTCCAGCAGCCGCCGCACCTCGGCGATGGCGCGGGCGGCGGGGGATCGGCGCTGGCGGGTCACCAGCAGGGCCACGGCCAGGAAGGTCAGCAGCAGGAAGATCTGCGGTCCGAACAGCCATCCCACGGCGGCCAGGGCGAAGTAGTAGCCGCGCACCCCGCGATTGAAGGATGACAGGGCTGGGTTCATCAGCCTGGCGGCGGCCTCGCCGTAGGGCCGCGTCGAGGCTATGTCCTCCGTCTCGGGCGCCGCGCCGATCACCGCCAAGCAGTAGTTCATCTGGCGGATCGACCAGATGAAGTCGAGCAGCCCGCGGGCCAGGGTCAGGACCACCAGGGCCACCTGGGCCTCGAACAGCAGGCGCGAGGAGGTCTTCAGCACCATCAGACTGGACGCGCTCTCGAAGGTCCGTTCGCCGCCGAACAGGGCGCCGGCCGCCGCGGCGATCAGGATCAGGTTCGAAGAGGCGAAGAAGGAGGCCGAGTTCAGGGTGTGGCCGAGAATCTGGCCGTCCATGAACTTGTTCTCACGCCCGGCCATGTTGCGCATCCAGGCCAGGCGGATGACGGTCATGTCGGTGTTGATCAGTCCCTTGCCGCGGGCGACAGCTTTCAGCAGCGGCTCATAGGCCAGCCAGGCGACCGCGAAGACGGCCAGGGCGACGAGGTCCAGCGGGGTGAGAGCGTCCAGGAACGTCATCGGCTCAGTCCTCGGTGATCAGGCTCTCGCGGTTGGTGTTGCGCAGCCGCAGCGCCACCAGGAAGGCCAGCGTCATGATCACCGAGACATAGATGTAGTAGCCGCTCTCCATGCCCTCCTTCTTGAACCAGAGGGCCGCGTACTCCGCGGTGCCGCCGAAGATGGCGTTGCCCATGGCGTACGGCAGGGCCACGCCCAAGGCGCGGACATGGGCCGGGAAGAGTTCCGCCTTCACCACGGCGCTGACCGAGGTGTAGCCGGACAGGATCACCAGCAGGAAGGTCATCAGGCCGAAGGCGGCCATGGGGGCCTCGGACCGGGCGATGGCCGACATCACCGGATAGGTGGCCAGGGCCCCGCCGGCGAAGGCGAAGGCGATGGTTCGGTGGCGGCCCACCTTGTCGGACATCCACCCGAACAGCGGCTGGGCGCACATGTAGAGGAAGAGGGCCGCGGCGGTGATCGCGGTGGCCGTGTCCTTGGCGAAGCCCGCCGTATTGACCAGGAATTTCTGCATATAGGTCGTGTAGGCATAGAAGGCCAAGGACCCGCCGGCCGTCAGCACGAAGATCATCGCGCTCTCGCGCGGGTAGTTCACGAACAGCAGCATGGTGGTCGAGCGCGGCGCGCCCTCGGCTTGTCCGGCCAGGAACGAGGGGCTCTCCTCCAGACCCGAGCGGATCCAGAACACAACCACGGCCAGGCCCGCGCCGATCACGAAGGGGATGCGCCAGCCCCAGGCCTCCAGGTCGGCCTTGTCCATGAACTGCTGCAGCAGGATCAGCACGGCGAGCGCCACCAGCTGGCCCATGATCAGGGTCACGTACTGGAAGGACGACCAGAAGCCGCGCCGGGCGCGGCCGGCCATCTCCGACATGTAGGTGGCGCTTGCGCCGTATTCCCCGCCCACCGACAGGCCCTGCAGCAGCCTGGCGAGCAACAGGATCAACGGGGCGGCGGCCCCGATCGCCGCGTGGTCGGGGGCGACGGCGATCAGCAGCGAGCCGGCGCACATCATGGCCACCGCCAGGGTCAGGGCCGCCTTGCGCCCCGCACGGTCCGCATAGAGCCCCATCAGCCAGGCGCCCACGGGCCTGGCCAGGAAGCCGACCGCGAAGATGGCCGCGGCCTGCAGCAGCTGGGCGGTCTGGTCGCCCTTGGGGAAGAAGTGGGGTGCGAAATAGAGGGCGAAGGACGAATAGGCGAACCAGTCGTACCACTCGACCAGGTTGCCCGCCGATCCGCCCAGGATCGCCTTGGCGCGAGCGAGCGGGGTGAGGCCGGGCGTCAGGATGTCCCTGGGCGCCTGGGTGTCGACCCCTGTTTCGCTCATGCCGTCTCCCCCGAACCATGTCCGGGGGAGACGTTAGGGCGCCTCGCGGCGTGTGCGAAAGGCTAGATGCGTCCCATCAGGACCAGGATCAGCACGATCACCAGGACCAGGCCGAGCCCACCGGAGGGGATATAGCCCCACGAGCGCGAGTGGCCCCAGGTCGGCAAGGCGCCGATCAGCAGGAGGACCAAGACAATGAGCAGGATTGTGCCGAGCGACATGGTTGTTCGTCTCCCAAAAGCCCCGACGAGATGTCAGGCGGAACGAACGATCCTCTATGGCGAAGGTTCCAAACCTTAACCTTGTGGTCCCAAATCTTAACGGCGCGGGTCAGGGACGTCGCGGATGTGGAGGGCGGCCTCGCCCTCCTTGTGAGCGATGGCGAAGAGCAGGCCGATGAAGGCGCCCTTCACCCGAGGCAGCAGGGCCAGGGTCACGATGGCCAGGGGGATCAGAATGGCCGGCAATACGTACATGGTCGGCGCATGCCAGATGATCGAGAAGAACAGCAGCGGCGCCACGATCAGGTGCCCGACGATCAGGATGGTGAAATAGGCGGGGCCATCGTCGGCCGGATAGCGAGCCAGGTCGTGGCCGCAGGAATTGCAGCGTGGTTCGACCTTCAGGTAGCCCCAGTAGAGCTTGCCGTCCCCGCAGTTGGGACAGCGGCCCTTCAGACCCCGGAACATCGACTGGACGAACATGTTACGCCATTTGCGAAAAATGATGCTTGGCCGTATGCGCTCCATAGTTCGCGGTGGGAAGCGTCGCGGCTGTCGCAGGGGGGAACGGGTCCGCAGCAACGCCAGTTCCGGTCAGGGATTGCGCCGATGCGCGGCGAAACGTCCTACCTAATCAGTCGTTTATTTCAGGTTGTGGGAATTTCCCCCGCAGCTCGCGGTCCGATTGCGGAACCCACCGGCGGGCCTATCTCTTCCTAGGATGCAGAGGAGCTTCGCCATGAACCCGGAAGAGTCCGACCGCCCGGCCACGAAGCCCGTGCACGGCCACGTCGGCCCGACCACCCAGGCGGAGGACGGCGCACGTGAGGCTCCGGGCGTCCCGCCGGAGGACGCCGCCAGAATCGCCGAGCAGGCGTCCCGCGAGGAGGACGCCTGAGCCGGCTACTTCTTCATGTCGTTGGCGGTGTCGGTCACAGCGCGGCCCGCGGCCTGGGCGTCCTTGCCGACGCCGGCGACGGTGTTGCAGCCAGCGGTCAGCAGGGCGGCGGCCGCCAGGGCCAGGACGATGGTCTTGCGCATGTGTTTGCTCCCCTCGAAAGTCACGGCTTGATGCTCAAGCTTCCAGGCGGTTTTTAGGCGGCTTCGGGGCCGGGGGGCAACTGGGCTTCAACCCTAGTCGGCATCCATCTTCAGCGCGGCGATGAAGGCTTCCTGCGGGATCTCGACCTTGCCGAACTGGCGCATGCGCTTCTTGCCGGCCTTCTGCTTGTCCAGCAGCTTGCGCTTGCGGCTGGCGTCGCCGCCGTAGCACTTGGCGGTCACGTCCTTGCGCAGGGCGCGGACGGTCTCGCGGGCGATGATGCGGCCGCCGATCGCCGCCTGGATCGGGATCTGGAACATGTGCGGACTGATCAGGTCCTTCATCTTCTCGACCATGCCGCGGCCTCTCGCCTCGGCGCGGTCGCGGTGGACCAGCATGGAGAGGGCGTCCACCGGCTCGGCGTTGACCAGGATCGACATCTTCACCAGGTCGCCGGTCCGATAGCCCTCGATGGCGTAGTCGAAGGAGGCGTAGCCCTTGGAGACGCTCTTCAGCCGGTCGTAGAAGTCGAACACCACCTCGTTTAGCGGCAGGTCGTAGACCACCAGGGCGCGGGTCCCGACATAGGAGAGCTCGCGCTGCTCGCCGCGGCGGTCCTGGCAGAGCTTGATCACCGAGCCGAGATACTCGTCCGGCGTCAGGATCGTCGCCTTGATCCAGGGTTCTGCGATGGTGGCGATCTTCACCGGGTCAGGCAGGTCGGCCGGGTTGTGCAGTTCCATCTCCGAGCCGTCGGTCAGGCCGATCTTGTAGACCACGCTGGGGGCGGTCGCGATCAGGTCGAGGTCGAACTCGCGGGAGAGCCGCTCCTGGATGATCTCCAGGTGCAGTAGCCCGAGGAACCCGCAGCGGAAGCCGAAGCCCAAGGCCGCGCTGGTCTCCATCTCGTAGGTGAAAGAGGCGTCGTTCAGGCGCAGTCGGCCGATGGCGGCGCGCAGGTCCTCGAAGTCGGCGGCGTCCACCGGGAAGAGGCCGCAGAACACTACCGACTGGGCCACGCGGAAACCGGGCAGGGCGGTCGCGGTCTGGCGCTTCTCGTCGGTGATGGTGTCGCCCACGGCGGCGTCGGCCACCTGCTTGATCTGGGCGGTGATGTAGCCGATCTCGCCGGGGCCGAGCTCGGCCACCTCGGTCTGCTTGGGCTTGAACACGCCGATCCGGTCCACCTGGTGGGTGACCCCGGCGTTCATCATCCGCACCTTCATGCCCGCCTTCAGCACGCCGTCCAGGACGCGCACCAGGACAACCACGCCGAGATACGGGTCGTACCAGGCGTCGACCAGCAGGGCCTTCAGTGGCGCCTCGCGGTCGCCCTTGGGCGGCGGCAGGCGGGTGACCACGGCTTCCAGCACGTCGGCGATACCCTCGCCGGTCTTGGCCGAGCAGAGGATGGCCTCCGACGCATCGATGCCGATCACGTCCTCGATCTGCTGGCGGATGCGCTCGGGCTCGGCGGCCGGCAGGTCGATCTTGTTGAGCACCGGGACGATCTCGTGATCGTTGTCGATAGCCTGGTAGACATTGGCCAGGGTCTGGGCCTCGACCCCCTGGCTGGCGTCCACCACCAGGATCGAGCCCTCGCAGGCGGCGAGCGAACGGCTGACCTCATAGGCGAAGTCCACGTGGCCGGGGGTGTCCATCAGGTTCAGGACATAGGTCTCGCCGTCGCGGGCCTTGTAGTCGAGGCGGACCGTCTGGGCCTTGATGGTGATCCCGCGCTCGCGCTCGATCTCCATGTTGTCCAGGACCTGCTCGGTCATCTCACGCTTGGTGAGGCCGCCGGTCTCCTGGATCAGGCGATCGGACAGGGTCGATTTCCCGTGGTCAATGTGGGCCACGATGGAGAAGTTGCGGATGTGGGAGAGGGGCGTCGTCATTGTGGGCGGGCTTTAGCACATTCCGCGTCGGAGGCGAGACCGGCGCACTTTTTCGCCCCTCTGGGGGAGAGAGCAAGAAAGGGGCCGCGCGGCCATGGTTAATCCAACGTTAAGCCTGAGCGCCGCATTCATGCCGCTCGGGGATGGGAGGCTGCCCAAGCTCTAAAGGATACCGCGCCATGGATCGCCGCACGCTCATCGCTTCCAGCATCGCCACGCTCGCGAGCGCCGGCTGCGCCACCGCCCAACCGCGCGATCCCGCGGCCGGCCGCTCGCCTCCGCACGGCGGCGCCAACTATCCGCCGGCCGAGCCCTATACGCGCGAAGAGCTCGTCACCACCGCTTCGGACTTCCTGGGCGTGGCCGCGGAAGCTGCCGGCGGCGCCATCGAGCGGGTCTTCCAGGATAACGGTACGCCCACAGCCTATATCGCCGGCGAGGAAGCGGCTGGGGCGATCACGGTCGGGGCCCGTTATGGACGCGGCCTGCTCTACATGAAGGGCAAGGAGCCGATGGAGGTCTTCTGGCAGGGCCCGTCGATTGGCTGGGACCTGGGCGGCAACGCCAGCCGGGTCTTCACCCTCTGCTACAATCTCCAGTACCCGGAAGTGATCTTCCAGCGGTTCCCGGGCGTGGAGGGCGCGGCCTATCTGATCGCCGGCCTGGGCGTGAACTACCTGCGCTCCGACGACATCACCCTGGCGCCGATCCGCGCGGGCGTCGGTCTGCGGCTGGGCGCCAATGTCGGCTATCTCGGCTTTTCCCGCACCCGGCGGCTACTGCCCTTCTAGAGCGTGACAGCCTGAAGTGGACGCCGGTTCAGGCGGCCGTCACGCTCTAAGCATTTTAAGACAGACCCTTTTCATCCGGTCAGATGATTCCTTCTGACCGGAAAGGGTCTAGCGTTCATCGAGGCTTGCCCCGACCCGCTGCGTGGCCGTGTCGAACAGGCCGCGCCCCGGGACGTGGTTGAGCTCGAGGCGGACCCCGTCGGGATCCTCGAACAGCACCGCGTAGTAGCCCGGCGCCCAGGGTTCATCCTGCGGCGGGTGGACGATCTTCGCCCCTATGGTGACGAGGAAGGCGTGCAGCTCATCGACGTCGGCGCGCTCGCGGGCGCGCCAGCAGTGGTGATGCAGGCCCACTCTGTACTGCTCGAACCGCGCGCCGGCATGCTCGGGATCGGGACGGCGGACGCCGAACCCCGTGCGGCCGCCGACGCAGTAATAGGTGTCGATGCTGTCGGCCACCTCGCGCAGGCCGAGGAAGGGCAAGAGCCGGCGATAGAAGGCCACGGACGCCTCGAAATCGCCCGCGGTGATGAAGGTGTGCGCGACGCCGTTGATCTCCATGGGCGGCAGGAGGCCATGGTGACGTCGGCGGAAGTCAAATGGCGGGGTTGGCGGGCCTCAGCCCCCTCCGTCACGTCGCCGAAGAGGGCGACGCGCCACCTCCCCCAAACCGCGCTGCGCGCTGGGGGAGGATCTAGCCTCGTTCCCGACGTCACCCCTTGCGGAGAACTACCCCCGCAGCCTGGCCCCGACCGCCTTTTCCGCCGCGGCGACGACCTTGGCCGAGAGGGTCTCGATCTCGGCGTCGGTGAGGGTCTTTTCCCGGGGCTGGAGGGTGACCTCCACGGCCACCGACTTCGAGCCCTCCGGCACGCCTGGGCCTTGATAGACGTCGAACACCCGCGCGCCTGAGATCAGCGCCTTGTCGACCCCTGCCACGGCGCGCACCAGGTCTCCCGCCGCCCTGTCGGCGTCCACCACGAAGGCGAAGTCGCGCGACAGCGGCATCAGGGGCGAGAGCTCCAGGGCCGGCTTGGACTTGGCGGCCTTCTTCTTCGGCTCAGGGATGGAATCGACGACCAGCTCGAAGCCGTACATCGGGCCCTCGGCGTCCAGCGCCTTGATGATGCGCGGGTGCAGCTCGCCGAACTCGACCAGGGTCGACTTGCCCAGCCGCAGGGCGGCCGAGCGGCCGGGGTGCCACCAGTCCGACAGGCCGCCTTGGACCACCTGCAGCGAAGCCACGGGCGCGCCAAGGTCGTCCAGCAGGCTGAGGAGATCGGCCTTGAGTTCGAACAACGGATCGGCGGCCACGCCGTCCCAGCGCCGCGGCGGATGTGGCGCGACGACGGCGGCGATGCTGGTCACCTGGTCGGCCGGCTGGTCGCCCATGTAGAACGGGCCGATCTCGAACAAGGCCACGTCGGCGAAACCGCGCCGGGCGTTGCGTCCCGCCGCCTCGATCAGGTTGGGCAGGATCGAGGGCCGCATGCAGTCCAGGTCGGCGGCGATGGGGTTGGTCAACACCAGCGCATCGGCCCCGCCACCGAACAGGCGGGCGGTCTCGCGCTTGCAGAAACTCCAGGTGACGGCCTCGGCATAGCCCTTGGCGGCCATGGCCCGGCGGCCGGCGCGCAGGCGGGCCTGGCGCACGGTCAGCACGCCGCCGGCCGGCTTGGCCATCTCGGGCAGGGGCAGGGCGGGCAGGGCGTCATAGCCCTCGATCCGCGCCACCTCCTCGACCAGGTCGGCCTTGCCCTCCACGTCGCGCCGCCAGGACGGCGGGAAGACCAGGTCGGCCTCCTGGTGGAAGCCGAGATCGCGCAGGATGTCGTCGATACGCTGGGGTTGAAGCTCAAGGCCCGAAAGTTGCTTTACGTAGGCGCGGTCGAAGGCGATCGGCGCCGGCGGAGGCAGGGCTTCGCCGGCCACGACGATCTCCGAGGCCTCGCCGCCGCAGAGCTCAAGAATCAGCCGGGTGGCCAGCTCGATGCCGGGAACCAGGCTCTCGGGGTCCACGCCGCGGGCGAAGCGGTACTGGGCGTCGGAATTGATCCCGGTCGTACGCCCGGTCTGGGCGGTGCGGATCGGGTCGAACCAGGCGGCCTCGAGGAAGACCTCGGTGGTGGCCTCCGAGCAGCCGGTGGAGGTCCCGCCCATGATCCCGCCCAGGCCGATCGGACGCTTGCCGTCGGCGTCGGCGATGACGCTCATCTCAGGCGTGATGTCGTAGGTCTTGCCGTCGAGCGCGATCAGTTGCTCGTCGCTATGGGCGGTCGGTGTCGGATGGTCGGCGGAGACTTCGCCACCGGTCCCCCGCCGGCCGAGCCGCGCCTCGATCACGTCGCCGACCATCAGGGCGCGGTCATAGACGTGCAGCGGCCGGGCGCGGTCGTAGGTGATCAGGTTGGTGACGTCGACCAGGGCGTTGATCGGCCGCAGGCCGATGGAAATCAGCCGCTGCTGCAGCCAGGCCGGCGACGGCCCGTTCCTGACGCCGCGGATCAGCCGGCCGGCGAACTGCGGGCAGGCGTCCGAGCCGTCCAGGCGGATGGCGACGGGGCAGGGGAACTTGCCGGGGACCGGCTCGACGCCGACGTCCTTCAGCACGCCCAGGCCCGCGGCGGCCAGGTCGCGGGCGATGCCCACCACGCCCAGCCAGTCCGGCCGATTGGGGGTGACCTCGAAATCGATGACCGCTTCCAGCCCCAGCGCCTGCGCGGCCGGGGTGCCGACGGCCAGGTCGTCCGAAAGCTCCATGATCCCGTCGGACTCGCTGGCGGTCTCCAGCTCCGCGGCCGAGCAGAGCATGCCATTGGAAACCACGCCGCGCACGGGACGCGCCTCCAGCGTGATTCCCGAGCCGGGCACATAGGCGCCCAGCGGCGCATAGATGGTGGTCAGGCCGGGCCGGGCGTTCGGGGCCCCGCAGACGATCTCCTTGCGGCCGTCGACGGTGTCGACCTGGCAGACGCGCAGGCGGTCGGCGTTGGGGTGCTGGACCGCCTCGACGACCTTGGCCACCGAGAAGGCGGCGAGCTTGGCCGCGGGATCGTTCACGTGCTCGACCTCGAGGCCGGCCATGGTCATGGCCTCGACCACCTCGGCGGCCGTCGCGTTGGTCTCGAGGTGCTGCTTGAGCCAGGAGAGGGTGAATTTCATGGTCAGTCCACGATGAACAGCTGGGCGCCGGCGGCGGAAGAGGAGCGGTGCGCCGGGTCGCCGAAATCCGAGACCCGATAGCTCATGCCGGCGGTGAGTTTGAAACGGCGGCCGTCCTTGAGTTCGGTGTCGAGTTCGCCGTCGATGACGAAGAGGATGTGCCCACGGTCGCACCAGTGGTCGGCCAGATAGCCGGGGCTGTAGTCCACGCGGCGAATCCGGACATCGCCCATGGTCAGGGTCCGCCAGGTGGCGTGACCGGTCTCGCCGGGGTGCTGGACGGGTTCGATCGCCGACCAGTCGGTGGTGGCGAAGGCGCTGGTCGGCAGCTGCATCAGCTCAGCCCCGTGGCCGGGTTCGGCGCCGCATAGGGACTGAAGCCGTAGTGCTCCAGCCAGCGGACGTCGCTGGCGAACATGTCGCGCAGGTCGGGCATGCCGTATTTCAGCACCCCCAGCCGGTCGACGCCGCAGCCGAAGGCGAAACCCTGCCAGACGTCGGGATCGAGACCGACATTGCGCAGCACGTTGGGATGAACCATTCCGCAGCCGAGGATCTCCAGCCAGTCGGAGCCCTGGCCGATCTTCACCTCACCGCCGGAGCGGTCGCACTGGACGTCCATCTCGGCGCTGGGCTCGGTGAACGGGAAGTGGTGCGGACGGAAGCGGGTGACCACGTCCGGGGTCTCGAAGAACCGGCCGAGGAAGGTCTCGAGCGTCCACTTCAGGTGGCCCATGTGGATGGCGCGGTCGATGACCAGACCCTCGATCTGGTGGAACATCGGGGTGTGGGTCTGGTCCGAGTCCTTGCGGAAGGTCCGGCCAGGCACGATGACGCGGATCGGCGGCTCCTGGCCGTTGGCCACCCAGGAGGGGAGCTGCTCGTTGACCCGGTGCATGACGCGCACCTGGACGGGGCTGGTATGGGTGCGCAGCACCTTGCGCTCGCCGTTCGCGTCCTCGGGCAGGAAGAACGTGTCGTGCATCTCCCGCGCCGGGTGCTTGGGCGGGAAGTTGAGCGCCGTGAAGTTGTTGAAGTCGGTCTCGATGTCCGGCCCCTCGGCCACCGAGAAGCCCATCTCGGCGAAGACGGCGATCATCTCGTCCATCACCTGCATGGTGGGGTGGACGCTGCCCTTGCGCCGCGGCGGGGCGGGCAGGGTGAGGTCGACCCGCTCAGCGGCGAGCTTGGCGTCCAGCTCGGCGGCCTCCAGGCCGGCCTTGCGCGCGGCGATGGCGGACTGCACGCGGTCGCGCAGGCCGTTGATCAACGGCCCGCGTTCGCGGCGCTCGTCGGGGCTCATCGAGCCCAGGGACTTGAGCAGCTCGGAGATCGAGCCGGACTTTCCGAGGGCGGCGACGCGGATGGTTTCGAGGGCCTGGAGGTCGGACGCGCCGGCGACGGCGGCCGAGAGCTCGGCTTCCAATTGGGTGAGATCGGTCATGACACGGCTGCTTTAGAGGGAGCGTCGAGTTGCGGGAAGAGGGCAGCAAAAAGCCCTCCGGCGGATCACGCCGAAGGGCTCTTGAATGCTTGCGGAGCCGAAGCTCCCAAACGACCTCAAGCCAGCGCGGCGTGAACCTTGTCGGCGATGGCCTTGAAGCCGATCGGGTCGTTGCCCGCGATATCCGCGAGGACCTTGCGGTCGATTTCGATCCCGGCCAGATCCAGGCCGTGGATAAATCGGGCGTAGGTCAGGCCCTCGATGCGGGCCGCGGCGTTGATCCGCTGGATCCACAGGGAGCGGAAGTTGCGCTTGCGGACCTTGCGGTCGCGGTAGGCGTACTGGCCGGCCTTGTCCACCGCGGCCTTGGCCGTGCGGATGGTGTTCTTGCGGCGGCCGTAGAAGCCCTTGGCCTGCTCAAGGACCTTCTTGTGTTTGGCGTGGGCGGTGACGCCCCTTTTAACGCGAGCCATCTGTCAGCGCTCCTCTTACAATCCGTAGGGCAGGTAGGATTTGATCGTCTTCGAGTCCGAAGCGCTCATCACCTTGGTGCCGCGATTTTGACGGATGTACTTGGCGCTGTGGCTGATCAGCCGGTGGCGCTTGCCCGCGACGCCGGCCTTGATCTTGCCGGTCGCGGTCAGTTTGAAGCGCTTCTTCGCGCCTGACTTGGTCTTCAGTTTGGGCATTTCACTTGCGGTACCCTAAGGGCCCGTCCTCTGGCGTATTGATGAGCCGCCCTGGCATGCCTTTTGGCCAGACGACTCCGAAGAGCGGGGCAAATACGCGAAAGGGTGAGGGAAGGCAAGGGTTTGGTGTCCTTGCGTTCGCCGCCGGACGGCATGGGTTATAGAGGCCTGGCACGCGGGAGCGACCTTTCGATGAGTTCCGATCGTTCGAAAAGCCTGCTGGGCGCCTTCAGGGCGCGACCACGCCTGATGGGGGCCTTCCTCTTCGGCCTCGTGGTGGGTCTCGCTTGCGGCGCGGCGCCCGCCGGCCCGGACCCGGTCACCGCCGGGGTCATCGGCTGGACGGCCACCTGCCTCAGCTTCATCGCGGCCAGCCTGCACATGATGTGGGGCGCGCCCCCAGCCCGGATTCGCGCTGTGGCGGCCACCCAGGATCAGGGCCAGGCGGTGATCCTGGGGTTAGTGATCCTCGCCACCGCCGCCAGCATCGGGGTGATCGCCGCCGAACTCTCGGCCGCCAGCGCCGAGTCGGGGCTGATGAAGGGGCTGCGGGTGGCCCTGGTGTTCGCCACCGTGGCGGCGTCCTGGTTCCTGGTGCAGATCGTCTTCGCCCTGCACTACGCCCACGAGTTCTACGCCCCGGACGACAGGGCCGGGGCGGACGCCGGCGGCTTGCTGTTCCCGGGCGGCGAGGCCCCCGACTACTGGGATTTCCTGCATTTCTCGCTGGTGATCGGCGTGGCGTGCCAGACGGCGGACATCGCTTTCACCTCGAAGGCCCTGCGACGGGTCGGCGGCCTGCATGGCCTTGTGGCCTTCGTCTTCAACACGGTGGTGGTGGCCCTGACCATCAACCTGCTGGCCGGGCTCTTCGCCCGCTAGGGACGTGGGACCCGCCTCAGCACCTGGAAGGCCAGGACCAGGGCCGGCAGGATCAGGATGCAGCCGAGCGCGAAGGGCGCGCCGGGCGAGACCAGCGAGAACAGCTGCCCCGCATAGATCGGCCCGCCGATCCGGGCGAGCGCGTTGTTGGACATGTTGAGGCCCAGCATCTCGCCCTGCCGGTCGGGCGGGGTGGCGATGGAAATCAGGCCCACAAGGTTCGGAAAGCAGATCGACTGGCCGAAACCGACGATAGCCAGGCCCAGCACCGCCATCGGCCAGGCGAAGGACGCGAACTGCACGAACATGCCGATGAACATCAGGGTCAGGCCCGCGATCAGCACCCGGGCCTCGCCGAACCGCCGGACCAGGATCGAGGTGCCCATCCCCTGGGCGAAGGCGCCGATCACCCCGATCACCATGAAGGCCAGGCCGATCTCGCGCGGCCCCCAGCCGAAGCGAGCCTCGGTCCACAGGCCGTAGGTCGCCTCGATGCCCGCGAAGCCCGAGACGATGACGAACGAGATGATCATCACCCGCGAGATGATCGGATGGCCGAAGGCCTCGCGCAGGGCCGGCGGGCGGCCGTGGGGGCGGGCCTCGCCCGTGGGCGGCCGGGTCTCCTTCACGAACAGGAAGACGCCCAGCGCCGAGGCCAGGCCGAAACCCGCCGCGGCGAACAGTGGGATATGGAAGCCGATGGGCCCGAGTTCCGGCTGGGCCAGCAGGCCGCCCAGGGCCGGGCCGGTCATGAAGCCCAGCGAAAATGCCGAGCCCATCACCCCCATGCGGCCGGCGCGTTGGGCGGGCGGGGTGATGTCGGCCATGCAGCCCTGCAGGGTCGAGATGTTGCCCGAGAACACCCCGCTGGCGAACCGGGCGAGGAAGGCCAGCCAGATGGTCGGGGCGAAGGCCAGGGCCACGTAGCAGAGCGCCGCGGTGGCGATGGTGACGATCAGCACCGGCCGACGCCCGATGCGGTCCGACAGCCGTCCCCAGAAGGGCTCGCCCAGGAACTGGCCAAAGGAGAAGGCCGAGAACAGCAGAGCGACCTGCCACGGCGGCGCGTCCAGGGCCTTGCCGAAGAAGGGCAGCAGCGGGATCACCAGGCCGAAGCCCGCGATGTTGAGGAAGGTCACCGACAGCAGGATGAACAGGGCGCGGCGATCCTGCGGCGGCGCCGCCGGGCCCTGGCTCATTCCTGCCGCTCCGTGCGGGCCGCGGCGACCCGCCGGCTGGCCGCCAGGGCCAGGAAGATGGCCGGCGCGACCACCAGGGCGCCCATGATGAACGGGCCGTCGATCGCCATCGGGAAGATAAGTCCCGCGCAGAAGGGGCCGACCACCCGGGCCAGGGCGCCGGTGGCGTTGTTGAGTCCCAGGATCTGTCCCTGGCGGTGCGGGTCGGCGGTTTGAGAGATCATCGAGCCGACATTGGGCCAGGCGACGGACTGTCCGACGGCGGTGAGGCACATGAGGGCGATCGTGACGCCGCCGCCGGGCGACATGGTCTGGCCGGCGGCCGAGAGCACGGTGATCCCCATGCCAAGAGCCAGCATCCGGCCCTCCCCGAACCGCTCGGAAAGCCGCCCGGTGACGAACATCTGGGTCACGGCGGCGGAGACGCCGACGAAGGCGAAGCAGACCCCGATCTCGCGCGGCCCCCACTCGAACTTCGCCTGGGCCCAGAGGCCGAAGGTGCTCTCGATGCCGGTGAAGGCGAAGCCCACCAGGAAGGTCAACAGCATCAGCCGACCGATGATCGGGTGGCGGATCACATCGCCGATGGCCGACCAGCGGCTTGGCCGGTGGGTGATGGTCTGCTCGCGGGTCTTGCTCTCGCGGATGAACACCATGATGCCGATGACGCAGAGCGCCGCCAGGCCCGAGGCCATGAACAGCGGCAGTCGGAAGCCGACGGGACCCGCGTCCGGGTGGGCGAATATCCCGCCCACCATCGGACCGAAGATCAGCCCCACGTTCCAGGCCGCGCCCTGGTAGGACAGCAGCCGCGTCCGTTTCTCCGGCGGGGTGACGTCGGCGATATAGCCCTGGATCACCGCCCCGTTGCCGGCCGCCAGCCCGCCCAGCAGCCGGATGGCGAAGGCCGCCCAGATATTGGGTGCGAAGGCGAGCGCCAGGTAGCAGAGGCAGTTGCCGGTGATGGTCGAGATCAGGAGCGGCTTGCGGCCGTACTTGTCCGACAGCCGGCCCCAGAACGGCTCGCCGAAGAACGCCCCCACCGAATAGGCCGAGAAGATCAGCGCGATCTGCCAGGGCGGGGCTTCGAACGACTTGGCGTAGAAGGGCAGCAACGGGACGATGATCCCGAAGCCCAGCATATTGATGAAGATGACGGCGATGAGAGACGGCGCCGCCATCGAGGACGGCGGCGACGCCCCCTGCGGCGCGGTGTCGGACATGTGATCGGTGTTAAGGGGAGCCGCGCCCTGCGGCAAGCCCGACCGCCCAGGTCGGACTTCCGCGAAACGATCAGGCGGTGGCGGGAACCTCGTTCAGCGACTCGCCGAGCCGGTCGATCAGCCAGTTGGTGCCGTGTTCGCGCTGGCCGACATTGTCGTGACCGTCGAGGAAGGCGCCCATCTCGGTGACCACCATGCGGGTTCCGGCCCCGTGCTTGTGGAACTCGATGGTGGCGACGGAGACCGAGATCCGCACCTCGTCCATGTCCATGTAGTAGGCGTAGACGATGCGCTCGTTGGGCACGATCTCGCGATAGTCGACGGCGAAGGTGTAGAGCGCCCCGCCTTCCGAGTCCCTGCCCTTGCTGTACTCCCGCCCGCCCTCGCGGAAGTCGAACTCGTAGCCGGCCTCTTCCGCGGCGGGGAACCACAGCGCTTTGAGCTTGGGATCGGCCCAGGCCGCGAAGGTCCGGGCGGGCGTGGCCGTATAGGTGCGTTCCACGACGAAGGTGGCGTGGACGACGGAACGTTGGGTCATGGGTCTCTCCAGGGGTCTGTCGGGGCGGCGAGATGCTCGCCGAGCCGTTCGAGGGTGCGCGCCACGCTCGCCTGACGCGCGATGATCCATCGGCCGGTCACGAGCAGTCCAGCCGGATCGATCCAGCAATCCCGCAGGCGGCCGACCTTCGCGGAGCGGACGAGTCCGCTGGTCTCCAGGACCCGTAGGTGTTGGCCGATCGCCGAAAGCGACATGGCCAGCGGTCGGGCGAGTTCGCTGACCGTGGCCGGTCCGCGGCTCAACTGCTCCACCATGGCGCGCCGGACGGGATCGGCCAGGGCCTGGAATGCGAGATCAAGCGAGGTCGCGTGCTGTAGCATGTACTTAAGTATCGACCGATCGCGCGATGGTCAAGTCATGACTTAAGTATTTTCTCTGAATGGCTAGGTCGTAGACGGGACGGCCAAGGCGGCGCCTTCAGGTCTTGGGTTCTTCGCTCTCGGCCAGGAAGTCGCCCAGCCGGTCCAGGCGCTTCTCCCAGGATGTGCGGCGCGCATTGATCCACTGCTCGGCCAGTTGCAGCCGGTCCGGCTGGATCGTGCAGGTGCGCACCCGGCCGACCTTCTCCGACTTCACCAGTCCGCTGGCTTCCAGCACCGCCAGGTGCTGGACCACAGCCGACAGGGTCATGTCCAACGGCTGGGCCAGTTCGCTGACCGAGGCGGGGCCGCGGCTCAAGCGCTCGATCATGTTGCGCCGGCCCGGATCGGACAGGGCCTGGAACATCAGGTCGAGGGATTGGTTTCCTTGGTTTAGCATGCCCTAAAGTATTGATTCGCATCGCGGCTGGCAAGCGGCCAAGAAAAAGCGGCCGCCCTGGAAGGACGGCCGCTGGTTCTGTCTCGTGGAGGGCGCGGTTAGCGCGGAGCCAGGATCATGATCATCTGGCGGCCTTCCATACGGGGCTCGTACTCGACCTTGGCCACCGGCTCGAAGTCGGCCTTCACCTTTTGCAGCAGCTTCATGCCCAGTTCGGGGTGGGCGAGCTCGCGACCACGGAAGCGCAGGGTCACCTTCACCTTATCGCCTTCTTCGAAGAAGCGGTGCATCGAGCGCTGCTTCACCTCGTAGTCGTGGATGTCGATGTTCGGTCGCAGCTTGATCTCTTTGATCTCTACGACCTTCTGCCGCTTGCGCGCCTCGTTCTTCTTCTTCTGCTCCTGGAACTTGAACTTGCCGTAGTCCAGGATCTTGCAGACGGGCGGATCGGCGTTCGGAACGATCTCGACGAGGTCGAGACCTGCTTCCTGCGCGGCCTCCATGGCCGACGAGGTGGGCATCACGCCCTGCTTCTCGCCGTGCTGATCGATCAGCAGGACCTTGGGGACGCGGATGTCTTCATTGATACGCGGCCCGTCTTTGACGGGCGGCGACTGCATGGGGCGGCGAATAGGCTTTCGCTCCTAGGGCTGTTTCAACGCGAAACGCGCCCGGCGCGAGAGGGCGCCGGTCGTTCCAGCCAGTATATGACGAAGGGAGTCCCCCCAATCAAGCGCGGCTAGGCAGATGGCGTCAGTGCGTTGACGGCCTGTAGGACCTGGGACACAGCCAGATCGGCCAGGTTCTGGGACTGCAGCACGGTCACGTGGCCCCGCGGGGCCGAAAGCGCCGGGTTCGAGGCGCTGGAGAAAAGCACGATGGTGGCCGCTCCGGTGGCCGCCGCCAGGTGCAGCGGGCCGGTGTCGTTGCCCACCACCAGGGCCGCGCGGGCGCCCAGGGCGGCGATCCGTGCGAAGTCGGTGCGCCCGGTCAGGTCGCGGGCCTGGCCGACCGACTTCTGGATCTGGCGGGCGAGCGCGCTCTCCTGCGGGCCGCCGATGATGACGATGTCGAAGCCGCGGTCGTAGAGGCTCTTGCCGAGCTGGGCGAAACGCTCGGCCGGCCAGCGCTTGTCCAGCCGGTGCTCCGAACCGCCGGGCACGAAGATCACGTAGGGCCGCGGCCTCACTCCGCCGGGGACCGGACGCTCCTGGCGGGCGTTGCGCACCACCCAGGAAAGGTCCGGCGGCGGGGCGCTGCCGGGCTCGGTCGGGGCGTCGGGCCAGATGCCGGCCGACTTGAGCTGGTCGGCCTGGCGCTCCAGTGTGTGCATCGAATTGCGCCGCCGGTTCTTGTGCGGCAGCGAGCAGCCCAGCGCGATCCCCGACCACTCGGGCGGAAAGGGGCGCAGCAGGTGGAAGATGCGGGCCGACTGGGCCGAGGTCTGCAGGTCGTAGACGCGGTCGTAGCGCGCCGCCTTCAGTCGGCGGCGCAGCTGCAGCCAGGCGCTGGGCCCCTCCGGCCGGCCGTCGGTCTCCACCCGATTGAAATAAGGGCAGGACTTGGCCAGCGCCTCGAAGGGCGGGGTGGTCAGCAGGGTGATGCGCGCCTTGGGGTGGGCCTCGCGGATCTTCTTCATCGCGGCCAGCGCCAGGATGAAGTCGCCCAGGGCCGAGAGCTTGATCACCAGGACGTTGCGGATGTCGCGGCTCACGGGGCGCGCGCCGCCAGCACGCGTTCGTAGGCCTCGAGGGTGGCCTGGCACATGGCGTCGACCGAATAGAGCCGGCGGGCGCGGTTGGCCGCGGCCTGGCCCATGGCGGCAAGGCGGCCGGGTCCGAGATCGGCGGCCTTGGCCATGGCGGTCGCCCAGGCGTCGGGATCGTCCACCTTGACCAGCCAGCCGGTCTCGCCCGAGAGCACGGTCTCGGTGGTGCCGCCATGGTCGGAGGCCAGGACCGGCTTGCCCATCACCTGCGGCTCGACCGCCGTGCGCCCGAAGGACTCCGGCTTGGTGGTGGGCAGCATGGCGATGTCGCAGACCTGGTACGCGGCCGGCATGTCGTCGCAGTGGCCGACGACCAGGACTTCACGCTCCAGGCCGTGGGCGGCGATCGCGGACATGATCTCCAGCCGGTAGTCGGTGCGGCCCTGGTCGTCGCCGGCGAAGATGATGACGAAATCCTTGCGGCCCTGCGCCTTCAGCCGGGCGGCGGCCTCGACGATCATCAGGTGGCCCTTGATCCGGGTCAGGCGGCCGGCCAGCAGCAGCTTCACCCGCCGGTCCCCCGGGACGATCCCCCAGGCCCGGCGCAGGGCCTCGACCCGTTCGGGGGTCACCCAGCTGGGATTGAACCGCTCCAGGTCGATGCCGCGCGGGATCGAGACGATCCGGGCCGGGTCGAGCTGATGCTCGGACAGCACGTGGTCGCGGGTGTAGTCGGAATTGGCGATCACCAGGTCGCCGCGGGTCATCACCGCGTTGTACCAGCGCTTGAGCCCGCTCTTGGCGTTGTAGACCCCGTGATAGGTGGCCACGAACGGCGTCTTGGTGGCCTGGGCCGCCCACAGGGCCGAGAAGGCCGGCGCGCGCGAACGGGCGTGGACGATGGAGACCTTCTCCTTGCGGATCAGGTCCACCAGCCGCGCGGCGTTGCCCAGCATCACCAGCGGATTCTTGGTCTGGACCGGCATCTGGGCCAGGCGTCCGCCGTCGGCTTCCAGTCGCGAAGCCATGCGCCCGCCGCGCGTCGCGACCAGGGCCTTGCCGCCGGCGCGCACGACCGCGTGGGCCACATCGATGGTGGTCTGTTCGGCCCCGCCGGTTTCGAGCTCGGGGACAACCTGCAATAGGGTGAAGTCTGGGGGCAGCGTCACGCCGCCTTGCATAGCGTAAGCCCACGTTTGGTAAAGGCCCGCGCGGCGTTCGCGCCGTCACATCCTTGCGTTATGAGAACACCATGACCGAGACAGCCGGATTCCTGGAGCGGCCCGACGGGGCGAGGATCGCCTGGCGCCGCGTCGCCGGGGCCGGACCGACCGTGGTCTGGCTGGGCGGCTTCAAGTCCGACATGGCCGGGACCAAGGCGCAGGCCCTGGCCGACTGGGCCCTGGCCCTCGGCCGCGCCTATGTGCGGTTCGACTATTTCGGCCATGGCGAGTCCGACGGCGACTTCGCCCAGGGGACCATCACCCGCTGGCGAGAGGACGCGCTGGCGGTGCTGGACGAGCTTGCGCCCGGCCCGGCGGTTCTGGTCGGCTCCTCCATGGGCGGCTGGATCGCCTGCCTGGTGGCCGCCGCCGCGCCGGAGCACGTGAAGGCGATGGTGCTGATCGCCCCGGCGCCCGACTTCACCGAGAAGCTGATGGGCCCGGAGATCACCGCCGCCGGCCGCGCTGAGCTCAAGGCCACCGGCGTCTGGATGCGGCCGTCGGACTACGGCGACCCCTATCCGATCACCGCGACCCTCCTGGAGGACGGCGCGCGCTGGTCGATCCTGCCGGGCCCCGTGAACGTCGACGCCCCGGTTCGCATCCTGCAGGGCGGCGAGGATCCCGACGTGCCCTGGCGCCACGCCCTGGAACTGGCCCAGGCGATCCGCGGCCACGACGTGGTGTTCAGCCTGATCAAGGACGGGGACCACCGGCTGTCGCGACCCCGGGACATCGCCCGGCTGATCGCCGCCGTGGAGGACGTCGCGTGACCGAACCCCCCGTCCTGCCGAGCTTCTGGGCCGCGGCGCGGGTCTGGGCGCGGATCGGCCTGCTGAGCTTCGGCGGCCCGGCCGGCCAGATCGCCCTGATGCACAAGGTGCTGGTCGAGGAACGCGGCTGGATCGGCGAGCGGCGGTTCCTGCACGCGCTCAACTACTGCATGCTGCTGCCCGGCCCCGAGGCCCAGCAGCTCGCCACCTATGTCGGCTGGCTGATGCACCGCACGGCGGGCGGCCTGCTGGCGGGGATATTCTTCGTCCTGCCTGGGGCGGTTGTGATGCTGGCCTTGAGCATCCTCTACGTCGTCTATGGCGCGACCCCGGTGGCCGAGGGCCTGTTCCTGGGCGTGAAGTGCGCGGTGCTGGCCATCGTGACCGAGGCGGTGCTGCGTGTGGGCCGTCGGGCCCTGAAGTCGCGCGCGGCCCTGGCCGTGGCCGTGGCGGCCTTCCTGGGCCTGTTCGTCCTGAACGTGCCGTTTCCGCTGGTGGTGGCGCTCGCCGCGGCCCTGGGATGGGCGGCGCCGGGCCTGTTCGGCGGCGGTGCGAACGGCCACGACATCGACCACGAAACGCCGGGGCTGGTGGACCGGATCATCGCCCGGGGCGAGGCGCCCCACCTGGTCCCGTCCCGCGGCCGGGCCCTGCGGGTGGCGGCGATCTGGCTGCCGATCTGGCTGGCGCCCGTCGCCGTGCTGTTCGCGCTGTTCGGCGAGGCCAGCGTCTGGACCAAGATCGCCGGCTTCTTCTCGACCATGGGCGTGGTGACCTTCGGGGGCGCCTATGCGGTCCTGACCTATGTGGCCCAGGCCGCCGTCGACGGCTTCGGCTGGCTGAGCCCCGGCGAGATGGCCGACGGCCTGGGGCTGGCGGAGACCACGCCCGGGCCGCTGATCATGGTCCTGCAATTCGTGGGTTTCCTGGCCGCCTATCGCAATGCGGGCGGGCTGGACCCTCTGCTGGCCGGCTGTCTGGGAGCGCTGCTCACCACCTGGGTCACCTTCGCGCCGAGCTTCCTGTGGATCTTCGTGGGCGCGCCCTACGCCGAGGCGCTTCGCGGCCATCAGGCGGCCGGCGCGGCGCTTGCGGCGATCAGCGCCGCTGTCGTGGGGGTGATCGCCAACCTCGCCGTCTGGTTCGCCCTGCACGTCCTCTTCCGGCGGGTCGTGGAGCTTGGGGGCGTCGACCTCCCGGACCTCGCCAGCCTCGACTGGCGCGCGGCGGTGCTCACCGTGGCGGCGATGCTGGCCATGCTGCGGTTCGAGCTGGGCCTGGTCCCGACGCTCATGGCCTGCGCCCTGGGCGGCCTCGCGCTGAGCGCGGTGGCGGGGGTCTAGATGCTCCCCCTCTGGGGGAGCTGTCAGCGAAGCTGACTGAGGGGGACTTTGACCCTGGCTTGTGGGCTTCAGCCCCCTCCGTCACGTCGCCGAAGAGGGCGACGCGCCACCTCCCCCAGAAGGGGAGGATCTGGGGCTCGGTCAGCCGCCGGCCGCAAGGATCGCCGCCAGGCCCTCGCGGTAGGTCGGATAGAGCGGTCGCCAGCCGAGCTCGGCCTTGGCCCGCGCATTGGCCACGCGCTTGCTCTCGGCGTAGAAGCGCCGCGCCTGGGGTGTCATGGCCTCCAGGTCGAGGGGCTCCTCCGGCGGCGGCTCCATCCCGAGCAGCCGCGCGGCATAGGCCACGACCTCGCTGTTGGGCGCGGGCTCGTCGTCGCAGAGGTTGTAGACGCCGCCCGCCCGCGGCCGGGCCATCGACGCGTCCAGGCCCGCGGCCAGGTCGTCCACATGGATGCGGCTGAACACCTGGCCCGGGGCGGCGACGCGCCGGGCCCTGCCCTCGCGCAGGCGGTCGAAGGCCGACCGGCCGGGGCCGTAGATGCCGGGCAGCCGATGAACGGTCACCGTCAGACCCATGCCGCGGCCCACTTCCAGCCAGTCGCGCTCGGCGCCGACCCGGCGGGCGCCCTCGGTGGACTGGGCGGCCAGGCGGCTGTCCTCGAACACCCAGCCCCCCTTGCGGTCGCCATAGACCCCCGTGGTGGACAGATAGCCGATCCAGTCGGGGAAGGCCTCGGCGCGGGCCAGGGCCGGAACCAGGACCTGCAGGGCCGGGCAGCCCTCCGGACCAGGCGGGGCGGCGATCAGTATGGCCTGGGTCCTGGCAAGGTGCTCGGCCACGCCGCCGATGTCGTCGGCGGCGACCGGGTCGACGCCCTGGGCGGTCATCGCCTGGGCGGCCTCGGGCCTGCGAAAGGTCGCCGAGATGTTCCAGCCCTGCGGCTGGAGCCTGCGGGTGAGCGCCTGGGCCGCGAAACCGTAGCCGTAGATGAACAGCCGCAACGGGCCGGCCTAGAGCAGGGCCGTGATCGCGGCGCGGGCGGCCTCGCCCAGGTCGGGACGGGCGAGCGCGAAGGCGACATTGGCCCGCAACAGGCCGATCTTGTCGCCGCAGTCATAGGTGACGCCGTCATATTCCAGGGCGTGGAACGGCTGGGACTTCATCAGCTCGGCCATGGAATCGGTGAGCTGGATCTCCCCGCCCGCGCCCTTGCCCTGGCGTTCCAGCAGCTCGAAAATCTCCGGCTGCAGGATATAGCGGCCCGAGATGATCAGGTTCGAGGGCGCGGTCCCGACGGGCGGCTTCTCCACCATGCCGGTCATGCGGTTGAGACGCCCCTCGCGGCCGTCCAGGGCGACGATGCCGTACTTGTGGGTCTCGCTGTCGGGCACGGCCTCGACCACCACGATATTGCCGCCGACCTTGTCGTGGGCGGCCACGGCCTGGGCCAGGGCCGGGGTCTGGGCGGCCATCAGCATGTCGGGCAGGATGACGGCGAAGGGCTCGTCGCCGATGACGTCGCGGGCGCACCAGACCGCGTGGCCCAGCCCCAGCGGCGCCATCTGGCGCACGAAGCTCATGGAGCCGGGTTGCAGGATGTCGCGGCGGACCTCGGCCAGGACGTCGTGCTTGCCCTTGGCCTCCAGCGCGCCCTCGATCTCGGGATTGCCGTCGAAATAGTCCTCGATGGCGCCCTGGCCGCGGCTGGTGATGAACACGAAGTGCTCGATGCCGGCGGCGCGGGCCTCCTCGACCACATAGGAGAGGATCGGGCGGTCGAAGACGTTCAGCAGGTTCTTCGGCGTGGCCCGGGCCACGGGGAGCACCCGCGTGCCCAATCCGGCCACCGGCAACACCGCCTTGCGCACACGTCTGGTCATGCAGGCCCTCCAGTCACAGCCCCTCGGACTAGCCGAGCGCGGGCGTTAAATCCACCGGGGGGAGTTACTCGACCGTCACCGACTTGGCGAGATTCCGCGGCTGGTCGACGTCGGCGCCCTTCTGGACGGCGACGTAATAAGCCAGGAGCTGGATGGGGGCGGACATCACCAGCGGTGCGATCAGCGGATCGCACTTGGGCGCGGTGACCACCACCTTGGCCCCGGCGGGCGCGTGCCTGGCCCCGTCGGGGTCGGTGATGAAGATCACCTGACCGCCCCGCGCCATGACCTCGCTCATGTTCGACGCAGACTTCTCGAAATAGCTGTCGAAAGGGGCGAGGATGACGATGGGCGTCGCCTCGTCCACCAGGGCGATCGGCCCGTGCTTCAGCTCGCCGGCGGCATAGCCCTCGGCGTGGATATAGCTGATTTCCTTCAGCTTCAACGCGCCTTCCAGGGCAAGGGGATACATGGGGCCGCGACCCAGATAGAGCACGTCGCGCGCCTTGGAGACCTCCAACGCGATGTTGCGGACAGCCTCCTCGAGATTGATCGACTCCGCCATCAGGCGGGGCGCTTCGAGCAGCACCCGGACGAGCCGGTTCTCTTCCGCCGCGTCGATCCGGCCGCGCGCCCGGGCCGCGGCGACGGCCAGGGTCGTGAGGAGACTGACCTGGGCGGTGAAGGCCTTGGTCGAGGCCACGCCGATCTCGGGGCCGCAGTGGATCGGCCAGACTACGTCGGCCTCGCGGGCGATGGTCGACTGGACGGCGTTGACCAGGGCGGCGCTCTTCATCCCCGCGGCCTTGCAGTGGCGCAGGGCGGCCAGGGTGTCGGCGGTCTCGCCCGACTGCGAGATCGCGATGGCCAGGGACTGGGCGCTGATCGCGGGGTTGCGGTAGCGGAACTCAGAGGCGATCTCGACGTCCACGGGCAGGCCGGCGAGTTGCTCGATCATGTACTTGCCCAGCAAGCCGGCGATGTAGGCCGTGCCGCAGGCCACGATCTGGATCCGGTCCAGCTTGGTGAAATCGATGTCGCCGGGAATCGTCGTGGTGTCGGAGAGGGCGTCCACATAGGCGGCGATGGTCCGCTGGCACCCTTCCGGCTGGTCATGGATCTCCTTTTCCATGAAGTGCCGGTAGTTGCCTTTCTCCACCAGGGCCGCAGAGGCCGAGACGACCTGGGTCTTGCGTTCGACCGCCTTGCCGGTCTCGTCGAAGATACGGGCCGTGGCGTGGTCGATGGCGACGTAGTCGCCCTCTTCCAGATAGGCGATCTTGTTGGTGAAGGGCCCGACGGCGAGCGCATCGGAGCCGATGAACATCTCGCCTTCGCCGTAGCCGACCACCAGCGGGCTTCCGCGCCGCGCGCCCATGACCAGTTCGTCCTCGCCCTCGATCAGCACCGCCAGGGCATAGGCGCCGGTCAGCCGGTCCAGGGTGGCCTTCAGGGCCGCCAGCGGCTCCAGGCCCTTGTCCAGCTCGGAGTCCAGCAGCTGGGCGATGACCTCGGTGTCGGTCTGGCTTTCGAAGACGCGGCCTTGCGCCTCCAGCTCGCGCTTCAGCTCGGCGAAGTTCTCGATGATGCCGTTGTGCACCAGGCTGACCCGGCCCGACTTGTGCGGGTGGGCGTTGGCTTCCGAGGGCGCGCCGTGGGTGGCCCAGCGGGTGTGGCCGATCCCGACCGTGGCGTTCAGCGGCGCGTCGGCCAGGACGTCCTCCAGGGCGCGGATCTTGCCCTTGGCCCGGCGGCGCTGGAGCTTGCCGTCCACCATCCCGGCCACCCCGGCGCTGTCATAGCCGCGGTATTCCAGACGCTTCAGGCTGTCGATCAGCCGCTCCTGGACAGAGGAATTCCCAACGATGCCGATGATGCCGCACATGGTGGCTTCACATCCTTTGTCGAAACGCGCGCAGGTCGATAGTCTTCAACGCAGAGCCGCCTTTAGCATTCGCAAACGCGGCGTCGATTAAATCTGGGTTTCGGATCGTTTCGCGGCCCAATCGAGCACCATGAGAACCCCATGAGCAAGCGCGCCTATTTCGGCACCGACGGCATCCGCGGCCTGGCCAACAGCCATCCCATGACCGCCGAGGTCGCGCTGCGCGTGGGCCTGGCGGCGGGCAAGCTGTTCATGTCCCAGGACGACCGCCGGCACATGGTGGTGATCGGCAAGGACACCCGGCTCTCGGGCTACATGGTCGAGCCCGCCCTGGTGGCCGGGTTCGCCAGCGTCGGCATGGACGTGCGCCTGCTGGGGCCGATGCCGACCCCGGGCGTGGCGATGATGACCCGCTCCCTGCGCGCCGACCTGGGCGTGATGATCTCGGCATCGCACAACCCCTATACCGACAACGGCATCAAGCTGTTCGGCCCGGACGGCTACAAGCTGTCGGACGCCCGCGAGCTGGAGATCGAGGCTCTGATGGACCAGGGCCTGGCCGACGGCCTGGCCGCCCCCACCAAGCTGGGCCGCGTCGCCCGCGTCGACGACAGCCAGGCGCGCTACGTCGAGATCGCCAAGGCCACCTTCCCGCGCCGGCTGAGCCTGGCGGGCCTGCGGATCGTCATCGATTGCGCCAATGGCGCCGCCTACAAGGTGGCGCCCGTGGTGCTGTACGAACTGGGCGCCGAGGTCGTGAAGATCGGGGTCGATCCCAACGGGACCAATATCAACGAGGAGTGCGGCTCCACCCATCCCGAGGCCATGGTCCGGGCGGTGAAGGAGTTCCGCGCCGACATCGGCATCGCGCTCGACGGCGACGCCGACCGCCTGGTGATCTGCGACGAGAAGGGCCGCGTGGTCGACGGCGACCAGATCATGGCCATCATCGCCGACGCCTGGGCGAAGACGGACCGTCTGACCGGGGGCGGTGTGGTCGCTACGGTGATGTCGAACCTGGGCCTTGAGCGCTATCTCAACGCGCGCAGCCTGACGCTGGAGCGCACCGCCGTGGGCGACCGCGCCGTGATGGTCCGCATGCGCGAGGGAGGCTTCAACCTGGGCGGTGAGCAGTCGGGCCACATGATAATGTCCGACTTCTCCACGACTGGCGACGGCCTGCTGGCGGCCCTGCAGGTGCTGGCGGTGCTGAAGGAGAGCGGCCAGCCCATGAGCATGCTGGCACACCAGTTCGAGCCGGTTCCGCAGAAGCTGGAGAACGTCCGCTTCTCGGGCGGCAAGCCGCTGGAGACCGACCAGGTCAAGGAGGTCATCGCCGAGGCCGAGCTGCGCCTGAACGGCACGGGCCGGATCCTGGTCCGCGCTTCGGGCACCGAGCCGCTGATCCGGGTCATGGCCGAGGGCGACGACGAGAAGCTGGTCAGCCAGGTGGTCAGGGAAATCGTCGGTGCGGTGAAGAAGGCCGCGGCCTGAACAAACCACCGCTCATCCCGGCGAAGGCCGGGACCCAGATCGTAAGGCTGGGACTCGACGGGAAATCCACAAGCGCAGCGGCTGAAACTGGGTCCCGGCCTCCGCCGGGATGAGCGGATGCGAGGATGGCCGGGGCTGGTCTTTCGGACATGGGGAGAAGACACTTTCGCCATGTGGGCGATTCCCACCGGTGTCTGGAGTCGAGTGATGCCCGATCTCGAAGCGTTCATCCGCGGCCTGCCCAAGGCGGAACTCCACCTGCATATCGAGGGCAGCCTTGAGCCCGAGCAGATGTTCGAGTTCGCCCGGCGCAACGGGATCGAACTGCCCTTCGCCGATGTGGAGGCGGTGCGCGCGGCCTACGCCTTCTCCAACCTGCAGGACTTCCTGGACATCTACTATCAAGGCGCCCGGGTGCTGTTGACCGAGCGCGATTTCCACGATCTGGCCCTGGCCTATTTCCGCCGGGTGGCCGAGGACGGCGCCACCCACGCCGAGATCTTCTTCGATCCCCAGACCCATACCGAGCGGGGCGTCGCCTTCGCCACCGTGGCTGAAGGCCTGCTGGCGGCCATGGAGGAGGCCAGGACGACGCTCGGCGTCACCTCCAAGCTGATCCTCTGCTTCCTGCGCCACCTGTCCGAGGAAGCCGCCTTCGAGACCCTGAACCAGGCGCGGCCCTATCTGGACCGCATCGCCGGGGTGGGACTGGACTCATCGGAGCTGGGACATCCGCCCTCGAAATTCGCCCGGGTCTTCGCCGCCGCCCGCGAGCAGGGCCTGAAGCTCGTGGCCCATGCCGGCGAGGAGGGGCCGCCGGAGTATGTCCGCGAGGCGCTCGACCTGCTGCGCGTCGACCGCATCGACCACGGCAACCGCTCGCTTGAGGACGCCGACCTGGTGAAGCGTCTGGTCGCCGAGGCCGTGCCGCTCACGGTCTG
Organism: Phenylobacterium sp. LH3H17; assembly: GCF_024298925.1. NCBI lineage: Bacteria > Pseudomonadati > Pseudomonadota > Alphaproteobacteria > Caulobacterales > Caulobacteraceae > Phenylobacterium > Phenylobacterium sp. LH3H17. Next base: position 870,765 of record NZ_CP101283.1, read on the forward strand.
CCCGCTCTCGAACCTGAAGCTCTGCGTGGTGGATGAGCTTCCGTCCCACCCTCTGAAGCGGATGCTTCGCCTGGGCCTCAAGGCCACGATCAATTCCGATGACCCGGCCTATTTCGGCGGCTATCTGGCCGAGAACTGGATCTCCACCGCCCATGCCCTGGGTCTTACCCGCGACGAGCTGGTGACCCTGGCCCGCAACAGCTTCACCGGCTCGTTCCTGACGCCCGGCGAGATCGAGAGCCGCCTCGTCGAGGTCGACCTCTACGCGGCGGCCCACGCCCCGGCCTAGCGAGAGGGGGCGTCGCCCGCCTCCAGCGCCAGCAGGGCGAAGGTGGCCAGCCAGTGCTCGCCCATATAGTCGCCGGCGACGTGGGCCAGGCCCGCGGCGAGATGCTGGTCGGCGGCGGCCAGCGCCATGGCGCGGACCGGATCGGCGGCGTCCAGGGATCCGGCGATCGACCGCCAGCACCAGGCGCGGCTGAGGCAGAGTCCGTCCAGGTGGGCGATCTTGCCGTCGGTGCGATCGCTGACCGTGGGCGGGGTGAAGAGGGTGGCGGGCGCGCGATCAGCGGCGTCGGGCAGGAAGCGCGCGAACCAGATCCGGAAGTCGGTGGCCGGCAGGATGCGGCGCAGGCACTCGGCCTCGACCAGGGTCGGGGAGAGGAAGTCGTCGCCGCTAGGCTCCCAGGCCGGGGCGCCGGCGTCGGCCAGGTACCAGCCCCTGGCGGTGGCCGCGATCAGCCGGTCGAGCTCGTCGTCGCCGACCTGCGCGGCGTAGTCCGACGCCAGCGAGAGCGCGAAGGCGGTGTTGCCGTGGGCCCCCGTGCGGATCGGATAGGTGGCCAGCGGCAGGAAGGCTTTGAACCGGTCGGCGAAGGCCCGGGCCAGCGGGCGCAGGTTCGGACCCCAGGCCGCGTCGTGCCGTTCCAGCTCCGCCCCCAGCATCAACAGCCAGGCCCAGCCATAGGGCCGCTCGAAGCCGCGGCTGGTCGGGCGCGCCAGATAGGCCAGCTCGCCGGCCGCCTTGTCGAGGGTCAGGTTGGCGTCGAACAGGGCGCGGATCTCGGCGGCGGGCGCCATGTCCGGGAACCGCCGCAGCAGCCGGGCCAGCAGCCAGTAGCCGTGGACGCAGGAGTGCCAGTCAAAGCTGCCGTGGAAGATCGGGTGCAGCACCCGGGGCGCCAGTACGTCCTCGTCGCCGGCCATCACATGGTCGAGCTTGTAGGGATAGGGCTTGGTGACGTGGCCCAGCGCCAGCCGCGCGAACTTCGCGGCGAGGTCGGGGGTGAGCTCAGAAGCGGAAGACGAGGACATACATCAGGGCCGTGTTGGCGAGCAGCAGGAGGAGGGCGGTGGGGACCTGGGCCTTGATGACCCCGTTGCGGTCGGTGAGCTCTAGTAGGGCGGCGGGGACGATGTTGAAGTTGGCCGCCATGGGGGTCATCAGGGTTCCGCAGAACCCCGACAGCATGCCGATGGCGCCCATGATCGCCGGGTCGCCGCCGAAGCGGACGACGATCAGCGGCAGGCCGATCCCGGCGGTCATCACCGGGAAGGCGGCGAAGGCGTTGCCCATGATCATGGTGAAGATCGCCATGCCGAAGGTGTAGGCGGCCACCGCCGCGAGCTGACTCCCGTCCGGCAGCCACTCCGAAGCCAGGGCGCCGATGGCGGTCCCGACCCCGGCGGCGGCGAAGACGGCGCCCAGGGCCGCCAGCATCTGCGGCAGGACGGCGGCCCAGCCGACCGTGTCGAGCAGGCGGCGGCCCTCCTGCAGCGGCGTGACCGGCCTGGCGCGCAGCATCGGCATGGCGATCGCCAGCGCCACGAAGACCCCCAGGATCAGCGAAACCAGGGTGGCCTGTTTCGGATCGACCAGGCTGGCCAGTTCCGGCCGCTTGAAGAGGAAGGTCCCGGCCAGCGCCGTGGCGGGGATGGCGAGCGCCGGCAGGAAGAGCCTGTTCCCCAAGCGCGCGGCGCTCTCGCGGCGCGCCTCGGGGCTGCTGGTGGCCGGGGCGCCTTGGCCCAGGCCGCCGAACCCGGCCACCGCCACCATGGCGATCACCAAGAGGCCGTTGACCAGGTCGGGCAGATGCGAACCGAACAGGAAGCAGACAGCGAACAGACCCCAGAACGCTGTATTTTTGAAACGCTTCGGATTGCTGGCGTCGCGGGCGCTGAGAACGGCTATGGCGGCGAAGAAGGCGCCGGCGATGACGTAGAGGAGCTCCAGTCCGATCATCGGGCATCCGCCAGGGTGCGGGCCAGGCGCCGGTCCAGCAGCATCAGCCGGGTCCCGTGGATGGCCAGGGCGCAGACGGCGGTCGGGATGGCCCAGACCGAAAGCTGCAGCGGCTCAACGATGATGCCGTTCTGCTCCAGGAAGCCCTTGATCAGCAGGATCGAGGCGATGGCGATGAAGATGTCCTCGCCGAAGAACAGCGCGATATTGTCGGCCGCCGCGGTGTGGGCGCGGATGGTCTGTCGGGTGTCGTCGGCCAACTGGCCGTAGCGGGTCTCGGCGGCGGCCTCGGCCATGGGCGCGATCAGCGGCCGGACCATCTGGGCGTGGCCGCCCAGGGAGGTCAGGCCCAGCGCCGCCGTCGCCTGGCGCAGGACGAAATAGAGCAGCAGCAGCCGGCCGACGGTCGCCGCCTGGATCGCGCCGATCAGGGTCTTGGCCCGTTCCTGCAGTCCGGCCCGCTCGAGCAGGCCGATGACCGGCAGCACCACCCAGACCACGCTGACATAGCGGTTCTCCTTGAAGGCCTTGCCGAAGGTCTCGACCACCTCCACAGGCCCCATCCCGCCCGCCACCCCGGTGACCAGGGCCGCCACGGTGACCACCAGCAGCGGATTGAGCCGGGCCATGAAGCCCACAACGACGATGACGATCCCGATCAGCGACAGCACGCGCGCGCTCCCCAAGTGCGGCCGAACTCTAACCGAGCCGGCCTGGCTTCATAGGCCTGAACTGGCGTCGCCTTTGGCGCGTATCTCCCGAGAGGCGACGCCACTATCCAAGCCGGATGATTTGTGACAGCCTCGTAATGTTCGCACCGCTCGACCGGCGCGACTTTAGAAACGAACTGGGAGTGAAACATGTCGCGACACCCCGCCATGGGGCGCTCGTCGCGAGGCCAGACGAAGAGCATGAGCTCTATCGCCTGCCTTGCCTTCGTCGGCGTTATGGGCGTTGCCTTCTGGGCCGGCGCCGTATGGATCGCCAACACCCTCATCCATTTGCTGTCGTAACGGCTTGCGCTCAACGCCGGGGGAAGGCGTTGCGCTTGCGGATGATGGAGAATTCGAGGCTGGAAGCCGCCACGGCGTCGCTGAGCGGCCAGAAATCCTGCAACACCCGAACTTCGGCCCCCGCCTCGAGCAGGGTCCGGATCAGGTCCGTCCCCACCCGTTCGGCGAGCGGGATCACGGCCTCGCGCGATATCCAGTAACCGGCCTCGCCCAGGGCCAGGTCGAACGTTTCAACCGGCATCTCATAGACGCGCAGGGTGCAGGCCTTCACCCGCTCCAGCCAGGCCGCCTCGAAGGCCACCACCCGCCGCGCGCCCGTCAGGAAGCGCTCGGCGTCGGCCTCGGTGGTCTTGGGTCCCCGGCCATAGGTGATGCGCGGGCAGTCGCGGGGCAGCAGATAATTGACCAGATGGTCCTCATCCACCGCCCAGACGCAGTCGCCCTCCACGCCGGAATCCGTCGAAGGCGGCGGCCGCGGGGCGAACCGCGCGATGCCGGCCTCCTCGCTGACGTGGAAGAGCCTAGGCACGCCCGATGCTGGCGTATTTGAAGCCCCGCGAGCGGACCTCGTCGGGCTTGTAGATATTGCGCAGGTCCACCAGCACGGGGGCCTTCATCAGCAGCTTCACCCGGTCGAGGTCCAGGGCGCGGAACTGGTCCCACTCGGTGATGATCACCAGGACGTCGGCATCGTGGGCCACGTCATAGGGATTGTCCTTGAAGTCCACGTCGCGCAAGAGCTGGCGCGCCTCGTGGCCGCTCTCGGGATCGAAGGCCTGGACGCGGGCGCCCATGGCCTGCAGGGCAGGGATGATGTCGAGGCTGGGGGCGTCGCGCATGTCGTCGGTATTGGGCTTGAAGGCCAGGCCCAGGACCCCGACCGTCTTGCCGGCCAGGTCGCCGGAGAGCGCGTCGGAAACCTTGCCGGCCATGTTCTTCTTGCGCTCGTCATTGACCTTGACCGTGGTCTCGATCAGCCGAACGGGCGAGCCGGCGTCGGTGGCGGTGCGCACCAGGGCGAGCGTGTCCTTCGGGAAGCAGGAGCCGCCGTATCCCGGGCCGGCGTTGAGGAACTTGTTGCCGATCCGCTTGTCCAGGCCGATGCCGCGGGCGACCTGCTGCACGTCGGCGCCCAGCGCCTCGCAGAGGTCGGCGATCTCGTTGATGAAGGTGATCTTCAGCGCCAGGAAGGCGTTGGCCGCGTACTTGATCAGCTCGCTGGTCCGCCGCGTGGTGAAGACGATCGGCGTCTCGTTCAAATAGAGCGGGCGGTAGAGCTCGGTCATCACCGCGCGGGCGCGCGGGTCGTCGGTGCCGACCACCACGCGGTCGGGGCGCTTGAAGTCCTCGATGGCCGCGCCCTCGCGCAGGAACTCCGGATTGGAGACCACCGCGAACTGTGCGTCGGGCCGGGCCTCGCGGATGATCTTCTCGATCTCGTCGCCGGTGCCGACCGGCACGGTGGACTTGGTGACGATGACGGTGAAGCCGTTCAACAGGCCGGCGATCTCCTTGGCCGCGGCATAGACATAGGAAAGGTCGGCATGCCCGTCGCCGCGCCGCGACGGCGTGCCCACGGCGATGAACACCGCGTCGGCCTTGTGGATCGCCTCGGCGGCCTCGGTGTCGAAGGACAGGCGCCCGGCCTTGACGTTCTGGGCGACCAGCAGGTCGAGGCCCGGTTCATAGATCGGGATGCCGCCGCCGCGCAGGCGCTCGATCTTGCTGGCGTCCTTGTCGATGCAGGTGACCGTGTGGCCGAAGTCGGCGAAACAGGCGCCGCTAACCAGGCCCACATAGCCGGTTCCGATCATCGCGACGTGCATGGACTATCCTCGATAAATGGGTTCGGCCGCCTTTCACCACGCCGCGACCGCACCCGCAATCACGACGCCGAACCAGAACGGCACATTCGTATCGCGGTGCAGCAAAAGCCGCGCCCAACGACGGTCCTGGGTCAGACTTCCTGGTTGTAGGCGCCGACCTGCGGCCGCTTGGCCAGGCGCGGCTTAACCTCTTCCCGGAACAGGGCGCGCATGTCGGCGTCCGACTGCGTGCTCTCCACCACCACCACGATCTCGGGCTTGTTGGACGAGGCGCGGACCAGGACCCAGGAGCCGTCCGCCAGCGCCACGCGGACGCCGTTGACGGTGATCACCTCGACGATCTTGCGGCCCAGGATCGTGCCGCCGGCCTTGGCCAAAGCCTCGTACTCGGCCACCACGTCCTCGACGACCTTGTACTTCACCTCGTCGGCGCAGTGGGGCGACATGGTGAGCGAGGTGTAGGCGATCGGCAGGGCGTCCTTCAGTTCCGACAGCTTCTTGTCCGGGTTGCGGTCCAGCATCGCCAGGATCGCCGCGGCCGCCGTCAGGCCGCAGTCGTAGCCGCGCCCGATGGGGTCGTTGAAGAAGAAGTGGCCGCTCTTCTCGAAGCCGGCCAGGGCGCCCAGCTCGGCGGTCTTGCGCTTGATGTAGCTGTGGCCGGTCTTCCAGTAGACGGTCTTGGCGCCGTTCTTCTTGAGCACCGGATCGGTGGCGAACAGGCCGGTCGACTTCACATCGACCACGAAGGTCGCGTCCTTGTGCAGCTCCGACAGGTCGCGGGCCAGCATCAGGCCGATCTTGTCGGCGAAGATCTCCTCGCCGGTGTTGTCCACCACGCCGCAGCGGTCGCCGTCGCCGTCGAAGCCCAGGGCCAGGTCGGCGCCGAATTCGCGCACCGCCTTGGCCATCTCCTGCAGCATCTCGTGGTCTTCGGGATTGGGGTTGTAGCGCGGGAAGTTCCAGTCGAGCTCGCAGTCCATCTCGACGACCACGGCCACGCCCATCCGGCGCAGGGCCTCGGCGGCGAAGGCGCCGGCCGTGCCGTTGCCGCAGGCGCAGACCACCTTAAGCGGGCGCTTGATGTTCACCCGGCTGGAGACGTCGGCGATGAAGCGTTCGGCGAAGCCTTGGACATGGGTCAGGGAGCCGCCGGCCTTGTACTGACCCAGGCCGCCCAGCACGATCTCCTTCAGCCGGCCCATCTCGTCGGGGCCGAAGGTCAGGGGCCGTTCCGCGCCCATCTTCACCCCGGTCCAGCCGTTCTCGTTGTGGCTGGCGGTGACCATGGCCACGCAGGGGGCGTCCAGTTCGAACTGGGCGAAGTAGGCGGTGGGGGACAGGGCCAGGCCGATGTCGACCACCTCGCAGCCGGCCGAGACCAGGCCGAGCGTCAGGGCCTGCTTGATCGATGTCGAGTAGGAGCGGTAGTCGTGGCCGACCACGATCTTGGTCTGACCCAGTTCCTGGATATAGGTCCCGAGGCCGACGCCCAGGGCCTCGATGCCCAGCAGGTTGATGTCCGGCCCCAGCATCCAGCGCGCGTCGTATTCGCGGAAGCCGGTGGCCTTCACCAGCGGCGTATTCTCGTACTCGATCGTATTGGGGATCAGGTCGGCGCGCGGAACGGGCAGCATCGGAACTCCATCGGATCGTGTCGGGCGTCGTGTTTAAAGGTGTTCCACCCTTAAGACTATCCGAACGCCGCCTATGAACTTCGCGATTGCGACATTGGTTACATCACACCGGCGCGAAGCAGGTCATGGACGTGCAGAATTCCCACCGGCCGGCCCTCGTCGACCACGAACAGGACGGTGACCGACGGCGGCGGATCGCTCATCAGGGCCAGGGCCTCGGAGGCGAGCATGCCGGGCGGCACGGTCTTTCTCGGACCAGGCGTCATCACTTCGCCCGCGGTATGGGTCACCAGGTCGTCGAAGTGACGGCGCAGGTCGCCGTCGGTGATCACTCCGACGAGCCGTCCGTCCGGGCCCTGCACGCCGACGATGCCCCAGGTCTTGCCGGTCATCACCATCAGGGCGTCGCGCATCGGGGTGTCGGGCGTCACCAGCGGCACCTGATCGGCGCCGTGCATCAGGTCGCCCACCGTGCGGAGCATTGCGCCCAGCTTGCCGCCGGGGTGGAAGGTCTTGAAGTCCTTGGCCGTGAAGCCGCGCCGCTCCAGCAGGGCCACGGCCAGCGCGTCGCCCAGGGCGATCTGCAAGGTGGTGGAGGTGGTCGGCGCATTGACCTCCGCGGTGGCCTCGGTCCCGTCGGCCAGCTCCAGGACCACGGTGGCGGCCCGCCCGAGCGCGCTGTCGAGCGAGGCGGTGATCGCGATCAACGGGATGTGGAAGCGGGTGGCGTAGGCCAGGATATCGGCCAGTTCGCGCACCTCGCCGGACTTCGAGAGCCCGAGGATCACGTCGTCGGGCCCGATCATGCCCAGGTCGCCGTGGCTGGCCTCGGTGGCGTGGACGAAGAAGGCCGGCTGGCCGGTGGAGGCGAAGGTGGCGGCGATCTTGCGCGCCACGTGGCCCGACTTGCCTATGCCGGTGCAGACGATCCGGCCCTTGGCCGAGCCCAGGATATCGACGGCGCGCACGAAGTCGGCGCCCAGCGCGTCGGCCTGCAGGCGCAGCGCGTCGGCCTCGGTGTTCAGCACGCGGCGGGCCACCGCGACGGCGTCGAAATTGCTCATCGGGCGGGGTCCGTCATTTGGTCGGCGAGATCGCCTGGGTCTGCAGGTCGGAGACGGCGGCTCGGGCCTGGCTCAGCCGCTGCTCAGAAGCCTCGGTCTCGCGCTTCATCGCCGCCTGCATTTCCGGCGTGCGCTGGATCGGCGGGCGGCCGAACGGTCCCCATGACCGGTCGCCCAGCCCCTGGGGCCAGACCATCGCCAGGGCGATCAGACCTAGGGCGAGCGCCGCGAGCGCCGGGAAGAACAGGCGATTGAGCATCGGCGCACATATAGACGGCGCTTAGACAAGGAGCCAGCGGGCCTTGACGCTGGCGGCCCTGGCCCTTAGCCCGCTCGCAACCGCTGAAGGAGCCAAGCGCTTGTCGAAACTGATCCTCCTCCGCCACGGCCAGAGCCAGTGGAACCTCGATGACCGCTTCACCGGCTGGGTCGACGTGGACCTGACGGCCGAGGGCGAGGCCCAGGCGACCAAGGGCGGGGAGCTGATCAAGGCCGCGGGCCTCTCGATCGACCGGGCCTTCACCTCCGTGCTGACCCGGGCCATCCGCACCCTGTGGCTGGCGCTGACCAGCGCCGGGCAGGTCTTCGTCCCGGAGACCAAGGACTGGCGGCTGAACGAGCGCCACTACGGCGGCCTCACGGGATTGAACAAGACCGAGACCGCCGCCAAGCACGGCGCCGAACAGGTGAAGATCTGGCGGCGCTCCTACGACATCCCGCCGCCGCCCCTGGCGCCCGGCGGCGAGTTCGACTTCGCCAAGGACCGCCGCTACACCGGCGCCGTCCTGCCGGACACCGAGAGCCTGAAGACCACCCTGGAGCGGGTGCAGCCCTATTGGGACGCGGAGATCGCGCCGCACCTCAAGGCGGGCGAGACCGTGCTGGTGGCCGCCCACGGCAATTCGCTGCGGGCGATCGTCAAGCTGCTGTACGGCCTCGACTCCGAGGCGATCATCGGCGTCGAGATCCCTACCGGAAATCCGTTGCTGATCGACCTGGACGCTAACCTTAATCCGATCGCGGCGCGCTACCTCGACGAGAGCCGCGCCACGTCCTTGCCCCAGGCGGCATGAGCGCGACCGACCAGGACCACATGCGCCGCGCGATCGAGCTGGCGCGAACCAACCTCGGCCTGACCGCGGACAACCCGTCCGTCGGCTGCGTCATCGTAAGGGCCGGCGAGATCGTCGGGGAGGGGGCGACCGCGCCGGGCGGGCGCCCGCACGCCGAGGAGCAAGCCCTTGATCGAGCGGGAGAAGCTGCGCGGGGCGCCACGGCCTATGTCACCCTAGAGCCCTGCGGGGCGCGTTCGTCGGGCGGGTTTTCGTGCTCGGAGCGACTGGTCGCCGCGCGCGTGGCGCGGGTGCTGATCGCCTGCGAGGACGCCTCGCCCTTCGCCGCCGGACAGGGCGCCGAACGGCTGCGTGCCGCCGGGATCGAGGTTCAACTGGGGGTTTTGGCCGGCGAGGCCAGCGCGCTCTATGTCGGCTATCGACCCTGCGACGATTCACCCTAACCGCCTTAAGTGGCGGAAAGAGCGTGTTAATTGCCGGGCGGTAGGATTGGCCCAGTTTCCCCGGGTTCCCCAAGTTCCGTATGTCGATCCTGACCGCGCCTACTCCAGATCTTCCCAAGCTCGGACAGACCGAGTTCGAAGCCATCTGCGCCAAGCACGACCGCCTTTGGACCTCCAAGCCCGGCGGCGCCCGGGCGGTGTTCGCCTGGCGTGACCTGTCGGGGCTGGATCTTCGCGGCAAGAATCTCTGCGACGCCGACTTCACCGGCGCGATCATGGCCGACTGCCATATGCAGGGCGTGCGGCTGGACCACGCCAACCTGTTCGGCGCCGACCTGCAGAACTCCAACCTGACCGACGCCTCCATGCGCCGGGCCGACCTGCGCGGCGCCTGCCTGCGCAACGCCAATCTCACGGGCGCCGACCTGTTCGAGGCCGACCTGCGCGAAGGCTCCATCGCCGCCGTCGACCGCGACAAGGGCCTGCGGGTGCTGGAGCACCACAACCGGGTGGGCGACGCCAACGGCGCGATCCTGGCCGGCGCCAATCTTGAGCGCTCGCGCCTGTCCGGCGTCATGGCGATCAAGGCCGACTTCAGCGATGCGATCCTGAAGGACGCCAAGTTGGTCCGGGCCAACCTCAAGCAGGCCAATATGTCCGGCGCCAACATGGCCGGCGCGGACCTGTCGGGCGCCGACCTCGCCGGAGCCGACATGCGCGACTGCATTCTCGTCGGGGCCAAGACCTTCGCGTGGAACGTCAGCCAGGCCGACATGCGCGGCGCCCTGACGGACGAGCCCTCGGGCAAGTCCGTCGAGGACCTGCCCTACAAGACCATGATCCGCGACCACGCCAAGTGGTGCGAGACCGGCGGCTCCGAGGGCACGCCCAGCGTGTTCGACAACGCCGACCTGCGGGCCCTGGAGACCATCCGCGGTTTCAACCTGACCGCGCTGTCGGCCAAGGGGGCGACGTTCTACGGCCTCGACATGGAAGGTGTGCAGCTGCAGGGCGCCCAGCTCGACGGTGCCGACCTGCGCAACTGCAACCTGCGCCGGGCCGACCTGCGCGGCGCGCGGCTGGTGGGGGCCAAGATGTCGGGCGCGGACCTGCGCGACGCCCAGCTCGGACCGCTGCTGATCGGCGCCGACCGCATGCTGCCGGCCAACCTGACGGGGGCCAGCCTGAAGAACGCCGACCTCGCCCGCGCCGACGTCCGCCACGCCATCCTGGTCGACGCCGATCTCAGCCGCGCCAATTTCACCAACGCCATGGTCAAGCAGACCGTGCTCACCAACGCCCAGAAGTGGGGCGCCCGGGGCCTGGAAGACGCCATCTGACGCGTCAGCCGCACGGCTCCCAGTAGGCTTAACGGTTCAGTCGGTCTTCCGCGCGTAGACGACCGGCATCGTGAGGTTAAGAGGGAGATCGTTCCGTGAGCGCCATCGGGCTGTCGGGTCGCCGCAAGCTTTCTGCGGGTGAGATCGAGATGATCGTCGTGGCTCACGAGCGCTTCGTCGCCGGCAAGCCCGGCGGCAAACGGGCCGCCCTGCGGTTCGTCGACCTCTCCCGGGCCGAGCTCTCGGGGCGCGACCTCTCGGACGCCGACCTCTCGGCCTCGATCCTCGACGGCGCCAAGCTGGTCGGGGCCAACCTTTCGCGAGCCAACCTGTTCGGCTGCGACCTGCGCAAGGCCGACCTTCGTCACGCCAACCTCACGCGCGCCGATCTGCGCGGCGCCTGCCTGCGCGGAGCCGACCTCAGCCGCGCTGATCTCAGCCAGGCGGACTTCCGCATCGGCCAGATCGCCATCCCGCATCCCAGCAAGGGCCTGGCCTCCTTGTCGCACGAGCGCCGGCACGGCCAGCTCGACAACGCCGTGCTGGCCGGCGCGACCCTGCACGGCTCGCAGATGGACGAGGCCTCGGCCTATGCCGCCGACTTCACCGACTGCTCGCTGAAGGGCGCCAAGCTCGCCCGCGCCAACTGCAAGGACGCCAATTTCGCCGGCGCCATCTTCGACGGGGTCGATCTGGCCGGCGCCAACCTGGAGGGCGCCAACCTCTCCGGCACGGTGCTGTGCGACGTCGATGTCGGCGCCGCGCGGCTGTCCGACGCCACCAACATGCTGGGTTCCATCGGAGTGGTCACCTCCGAGGCCATGGCCAAGGCGCCGTCGCTGCTGGACCAAGCCCTGTCCAACCACCTGTGGTGCAAGACCGGCGGACGGGAAGGACAACCGGCGATGCTGGACGGCGAGGACCTGCGGCCCCTGGGCGACAAGCTGCGTGGCCTGCGCCTCAGCGCCATGAGCGCCAAGGGCGCAATCATGGTCGGCCTGGACCTCACGGGGACCCAGTTGCAGGGCGCCAACCTGGAGGGCGCGGACCTGCGCGGGGCGATCCTGGATTCCGGCGACCTGCGGGGCGTCCGGATGGCGGGCGCCAACCTGATCAAGACCGATCTGCGCGACACGGTTTTCGCCCCGCTACCGCTTGGCCCCAGCCGCAGTCAGCCCTCGCAACTGGGCGGGGCGAAGCTGCGCTACGCCATCGCCCAGCGCGCCGACATGACCGGGGTGATCCTCGACGGCGCCGACCTGCGCGGCAGCGACTTCACCAGGGCGATCATGACCGGCGCCAGCCTGCGCGACGTGGGCCTGGCGGGCTCGGTCGGCCTCGAGATCGTGCTGGCCGCCTAGTCTCCAGTGGGCTGGCGTCCGGGCAGCCGCTAGTCTCGGGTCATCTCAACGGGAGACCCAGCATGGACACCGTCAGCGTCGAGACCCGCGGCCGCACCGCCATCGTCACCATCGAGCGTCCCGAGCGACGCAACGCCGTGGACAGCGCCACCGCCCAGGCCCTCTACGACGCCTTCAAGACCTTCGACGCCGATCCCGCCCTGGACGTGGCGGTGCTGCAGGGTCGCGGCGGGACCTTCTGCGCCGGCGCCGACCTGAAGGGCGTCAGCGAGGCGCGGGGCAATCCGGTCAAACGCGAAGGCGACCTCGGGCCCATGGGCTGCACCCGGCTGGCGCTCGGCAAGCCGGTGATCGCCGCCGTCGAGGGCCACGCCGTGGCCGGCGGCATCGAGGTGGCGGCCTGGTGCGACCTGCGGGTCGCCGCCGAGGGCGCGGTCTTCGGGGTGTTCTGCCGCCGGTTCGGCGTGCCGCTGATCGACCTGGGGACCGTGCGCCTGCCGCGTCTGATCGGCCACTCCCGGGCCATGGACCTGATCCTCACCGGTCGGCCGGTGGAGGCGCAGGAGGCCTACGCCATCGGCCTGGCCAACCGCATCGCGCCGCGCGGCGGGGCCCTCGACGCGGCGCTGGAGCTCGCCGCCCAACTGTCGGCCTTTCCCCAGACCTGCCTGCGCAACGACAGGCTCTCGGCCATCGGCCAGTGGTCGCTGGACTGGGAGGCGGCGATGCAGGCCGAGGTCGACATCGGCCTCGAGACCCTGCGGTCGGGCGAGGCCCGCGAAGGCGCCGCCCGCTTCGTCGCCGGCGAGGGTCGCGGCGGGGCGTTCTGAGCTACCCGTCCGGCTCGCCGGTGGCGAAGCTCGGGAATTCCGGGCAGGTCCGGCAGCCGCTCCGCCGCCGCCGTGCGGTCAGCTGGTGAGACCAAGAAAAGGCCGGCGCGATGACTCGCGCCGGCCAGTTCGTAGAAGGGGGCGGGCGGCGCGGAGGGGGCGCGCCGCCCGGAAGGGAAGTCCACCTGGCTGTGGGGCGGTCAGGCGGCCTTCCCACCTTCGATCAGGTCGGGCTGGGTCGAGGTGGCGATCTCGATCCGGCGGGGCTTCAGGGCCTCCGGCAGCTCGCGCTTCAGAGAGATGGAGAGCAGGCCGTCGGCGAGCGCGGCTTCGGTGACCACCACATAGTCGGCGAGCTGGAACCGGCGCTCGAAGTTGCGCTCGGCCAGGCCGCGATGGAGGTACTTGCGCTGGTCGTCGTTGGCGGCCTTGCGACCCTGGACGGTCAGGAGGTTTTCCTTGACCTCGATGTTCAGTTCATCCGGACGGAAGCCGGCGACCGCGATCTCGACGCGGTAGGCATTCTCGTCGGTGCGCTCGATATTGTAGGGCGGATAGCCGGCGGCCGCGTCGACGCGGGCGGTTTCCAGCAGGTCGGCCAAACGGTCGAAACCGACGACCGAACGATACAGCGGGGAGAAGTCGATAGTGCGCATGTTGAGCCTTCTTCAGTAAGCAAGGTTGCGATGTTGTCGGACGGCGCGCGAGCCAAGTCGGCCTCGTGCATTGCCCGGAAGGCCCGGATGTCCAGCGCCTTCGACTGCTTAGGTGGGAGAGCTGAATTCTGGTTCAAGGGGGGCCTCGCAAGACGCCTTGCCAGGATCGCGATGCACACTAGGCTCGCGCCCAATTCGCAAACAGCTGAGGCGCTCGAAAGATGTCCACCCGTCGATTTGTACTGCTCGCCGCCGGCGCGCTGATCGCGCTTTCCCAGCCCGCCGCCGCGGCTGAGGACAAGGCGCTGAAAGCCGCCGTCGCCGGCGCCGAGCGCGGCGCGGCCCATGTCGCCCGCGACCCCGCGCGCCACCCCTACGAGACCCTGGCCTTCTGGGGCGTCAAGCCCAAGCAGACCATCGTCGAGATCTCGCCGGGCTCCGGCTACTGGACCGAGATCCTGGCGCCCTACGCCAAGGCCACCGGCGGGACCTATGTGGCCGGGGTGGGCGATCTCGCCAATCCGAAGATGACCGACGCCGGCCGCAAGGCCCGCGCCGACTTCGAGGCCAAGTACGCCGACGAGGCCAAGTTCGGGAAGATCTCCTATGTGGGCTTCGGCGCGGTGTCCGGCCCGCTCGGCGCCCCGGGTTCGGCCGACATGGTCATCACCGCGCGCAACATCCACAACTGGCTGTGGACCGAGGGCATGATGGACAAGTCGATGAAGGACTTCGCCACGGTGCTCAAGAAGGGCGGCGTCCTGGCGGTCGAGGAGCACCGCGCCGATCCGACCCGCGACCAGATCGCCGACGCCCGCGACGGCTACGTCTCCACGGCCAATGTGATCGCCGCCGCCGAGAAGGCCGGCTTCAAGCTGGCCGCGAAGTCGGAGGTCAACGCCAATCCCAAGGACACCAAGGACCATCCCTTCGGCGTCTGGACCCTGCCGCCGTCGCGCTGGACCGTACAGGGCGGGCGCAGCCAAGACCCCGCCTTCGACCGCGCAAAATACGACGCCATCGGCGAGAGCGACCGGATGACCCTGCGCTTCGTGAAGAAGTAGCCACGCTTTGACCACCGTCTCGGGTCAGTCTAACCCGGACGGTGGTTCTTCGAATGGGGCGTATTCCTTGAATTCAATGGCCCTGCTTTCGCGCCGAAGCGCCCTGTTGAGCGGGCTCGCCCTGGCCTCGTGCGGCCGCAAGGCCGACGCGCCCGCAGCTCCTGTCAAGGACGCCATGACCCTGCAGGACGCGGTGGCCGGAAGCTGGCGGACCGCCGCCGACAAGGCCCGCGACCCTTGGCGCCATCCGGTCGAGAGCCTGGAATTCTGGGGCCTCAAACCCGGCCAGACGGTGGTGGAGTTCTGGCCCGGCGCGGGCTGGTACACCGATATCCTCGCGCCCTATCTGGCGGCCAACGACGGCAAGCTGATCGCCGCCAATCTGGAGCCCGCCGACCCGGCCGCCGTCGAGACCGTCGAGGCCTTCCGCCGCAAGCTGGAAGCCGACCGCAAGCTCTATGGCGCGGTGGAGATCACGGCCTTCGGGGCGACCAGCGGTCCGGTGGCGCCGGCCGGGACCGCCGATCTGGTGCTTTTCCTGCGCAATCTGCACAACTGGATGGCGGCGGGCATCGTCGAGAAGGCGTTCCGTGACGCCTTCGCGGCGCTGAAGCCTGGCGGCGTCCTCGGCGTGGAGGAGCACCGCGCCGCGCCCGGCGGGGTGCAGGACGCCCTGGCCGCCGACGGCTATGTCGATCAGGCCTATGCGGTGCGCCTGGCCCAGGAGGCCGGTTTCGCCCTGGACAAGGCCAGCGAGATCAACGCCAACCCCAAGGATACGCGCAGCCATCCCTTCGGGGTCTGGACCCTGCCGCCCGTGCGCCTGACCGCGCCGCGCGGCGAGCCCCAGGATCCGGCCTTCGACCGCGCCAAGTACGACGAGATCGGCGAGAGCGATCGGATGACCCTGCGGTTCGTGAAGCCCTCGTAGCTCACCGCCACTCACGGCTGCCGCGCGCCAGATGAACGGGACCTCGCGGCCGGCGTCAGAAATGGGCCATCTTGTCCGGGCTAGAACGGCACGGTCGCTTCACGCTAAAGGCCAGGAATGCTTCGCACGCCCCTCTTCGCCGCCCTCGTGGCCGGCGCCTTCGCCGTCCCGGCGTTCGCCCAGGACGGCGCGATCCTGCCCGGCTACTGGGCGGTGACCAACAAGGTCAGCGCGGTGATCAGCCAGACAAAGAAAGAGAACCGATGCATCACCCCCTCGGAGGTGCAGAAGTTCATGATGGGGCCGTCCAACCGCCACTACAAATGCGACTATCCCACGAGGATCTTCAAAGGCGGCAAGATCACGCTGAAGGGCAAGTGCGCCACCAGGAACGGCCACACCGCCCTGCTGGAAGCCACCGGTTCCTATTCGCCGACAACCTTCAAGATGGTTGCCGATATCGACACCTCCTGGTCGGGCTTGCCGCTCAGCGGCCGGGCGACCACCGAGGCTAGGCGGATATCCGAGACCTGCCCGGCGCCTGCCGCCACGGCGGCCTCTCCGCCAGCCTAGGCGGAGTGATCGACGGGCGCGGTGGCGCTTTTCAACTGGAACCCTAGCGGCGCCGTTTACTTGCCGCTCGCCAGGGGCGAAGGTGCCGCTCACTTCCCCGTGAGAGACGATCCCCGTATGGCGACCCTTCAGGAACTGACGCAGCGTGTGAAGGCCGCAGTCGGCGAGGACGCGGGTCTGGGCAAGAGCTTCAAGATCGACCTGCGCGGCGAAGGCTTCATCCACATCGACGGCGGCGCGGTCACCAATGAGGACAAGCCCGCCGACCTGACCTTATCGGTCAAGCATGCCGACCTGGAGGCCCTGGGCCGCCGGCAGCTCGATCCCATGACCGCGGTGATGACCGGCCGGTTGAAGCTGTCGGACATGGGGCTGGCCATGTCGCTGCAGCCCCAGATGCAAGCGCTGTTCTCCAAGCTCGGATGAGACGTCCGTGACCGCACCCCTTATCGCCACCCCCACCGCGCCGATCCCGCAGGGAGGCGAGGCCGACTGGTTCAGCGGCGCCGGCGGCGCCCGCCTGCGCGCGGCCCTGTTCCCGGCCAAGGGGAAGGTCCTGGGCTCGGTGGTGCTGAGCGGCGGACGCACCGAACCTATTGAAAAGTATTTCGAGGTCGTCGAGGAGCTGACGGCCCGCGGCTTCGTGGTGCTGACCCACGACTGGCGCGGCCAGGGGCTGTCGCATCGCGACCTGCGCGATCGTCTGGCCGGCCACGCCGACGGCTATCAGGCCTTCCTGCGCGACTTCGAGGCCCTGCTGGCCGCCTATGGCCCGCGCCTGCCCAAGCCGTGGTACGCCCTCGGCCACTCCATGGGCGGCTGCCTGACCCTGCTGGCGCTCGCCCACGGCCAGGCCAGGCACTTCGAGGGCGCGGTGCTCTCCGCGCCCATGCTAGGCGTGCGCACCGGCAATATCCCGCTGGTGATCGCCCGCGGGCTGGCCGGCCTCAACGTGCTGTTGGGCCGCGGCGGACGCTACGCCCGGCCGCCGTCCAACGCGACGGAGACCTTCGAGACCAACGTGCTCACCCATGACCGCGCCCGCTGGGCGCGGACCCAGGCTCAGGTCGCGGCCTATCCGGATCTGGCCCTGGGCGGCCCCACCTGGGGCTGGCTGGACTTCGCCTTCCGGGCGACCGCCTATCTCGGCCAGGCGGGGAACTTGAAAAGCGTGGCGATTCCGGTCGTCATCTGCTCGGCGGAAAAAGACAAGCTTGTCGACAATGATGCGCAAAGGGCCGTGGCCGCGAAACTGCCGAAGGGCGAGTTCCTCGATGTGCAGGGCGCCTACCACGAAATCCTGATGGAGACGGACACTATGCGGAACATCTTCTTGCGGGCGTTCGACGCTCTGACGGGCAAGTCGCCGGCCCCGGCCCCGGCCCCGGCCCCGGCCCCGGCCCCGGCTCCCGCCGCCGCGCCGGCGCCCGCTCCGGTGGCCGCCGCTCCGGCTCCCACCCCGGCTCCCACTCCGGCGCCCGCCGCGCCGGCAGCTCCGAAACCTGCGGCGCCCAAGGCTGCGGCCCCGAAACCCGCGGCTCCGAAGCCTGCGGCGAAGAAGGCCCCTGCCAAGGCGGCCGCGCCGAAGCCGGCCGCCACGCCTAAGGCTCCCGCCAAAGCCGCCGCGAAGCCGGCCGCCGCCGCCAAGGTCGCGGCTCCGAAGGCGGCCGCTAAGCCGGCCAAGACGGCGCCTGCGAAAGTCGCCGCGAAGCCCGCCGTCACCAAGCCCGCGACTAAGGCCGCCGCGCCGAAGAAGGCGCCCGCGAAGCCGGCCGCCCCCAAGGCGATCAAGCCCGCAGCGGCCAAGCCAGCGCCGAAAGCCGCCGCCAAGCCCGCGACCGCCAAGAAGCCCGCCGTCGCGAAGAAGCCGGCGCCGAAGAAGTAGCTATTTCGCCGACCGTCGCAGGGCGACCAGGGCCTCGTCGAGGCAGGCCTGGTCGCCGGCGATGACGATCTGGCCCCCGTGCTGGCCGACCGGCGCGCCGCGCCAGTCGGTGACCAGGCCGCCCGCGCCCGCGATCAACGGGATGGCGCTCTCGATGTCCCAGGACTTCAGGCCGGCCTCGATGACCATGTCCATCGTGCCCGCCGCGACCATGGCGTAGGCGTAGGCGTCGCAGCCCAGCCGCGCCAGCTTGGCGGCGGCCCGCACCTGGGTCCAGGCGCCCAGTTCCGGCCCGTCGAAACAGCCCTCCGGATCGGTGGTGGAGATGATGGCGTCGGTGAGCTTGGGGCAGGGCCTAACCTTCAGCGGCCGGCTCGCGCCGCGCGAGATCAGCCGCGAACCGCCGGCATGGCCGATATAGAGCTCGCCGAGATAGGGCTGCCCGATGGAGCCGAGCACGGGTTTCCCGTGGTGGCGCAGGCCGATCAGGGTGCACCAGAGCGGCAGGCCGGCGATGAAGGCCCGAGTGCCGTCGACGGGATCCAGCACCCAGACGAACTCGGCGTCGGGGCGATCCTCGCCGTATTCCTCGCCGATCACGCCGTGGTCGGGATAGCGCTGCGAGATCAGTTTTCGGATCGCGGCCTCCGCGCCCTTGTCGGCGGCGGTGACGGGATCGAAGCCCTTGAGCCCGCCCTTGTCCTCCAGGCCGTGGTCGGCGCGAAACAGCGGTTCGATGGCCGCCGCCGAGGCGGCGTTGAGTTCGATCAGGAAGCTGTCCAGTTCGAAAAGACGGCCGGCGGCGAGGATGGAGTCGGGCATGGCTCCCGCTTTACCCCGCCGCCGGTCCCCGCGAAATCCCCCCCCAGGGCCCGCGGGTCGCCAATGTCGCGTTGGGCTCAGGCGATGGGATGGTCGCCGTTGAGCGACTTGGCGAGGTCTAGGAGGCGGCGGCGCGGACGCTCGCCGAGCTGGTAGTAGGCGCGGATCAGGTCGAGGGTTTCCTTGCGGGCGAACATCTCGCCGCCGGCTTCACCTTCGCCCGCGGTCTCGCGCTGCGCGGCTTCGGCGAAGCCGTCGTAGAAGTAGCCGACCGGCACTTCCAGGGCCTCGGAGAGCTGCCACAGACGGGCCGCGGAGATGCGGTTGGCGCCGCACTCGTACTTCTGGATCTGCTGGAACCGGACGCCGCAGGCGCCGGCCAGTTGTTGTTGGGTCAGGCCGAGCAGCCGGCGACGCCGGCGAAGACGCTTGCCCAGGTGAACGTCGATGTTGTTGCCCATGGGCTCCATATCGCCCCCCTCGCATCTGCTTGGAGCCGTCCCAAAACGAAACGGCTTGAGCTGGATCGCGCAAATCGCGCGCCAAGCGAGCGGAGTTCGCGTTGCACGGAAGGGAACGACACGACTACTAGAGGGACATGACGCAGGCTGGACCGTCCCGATGGCAGGACTTCCTCTGGCGCCTCGAGGCCCTGGCCTTCGACGCGGTGATCCTGCTCGCCCGCGCCCTGCCGGTGGACGCGGTCTCCGACTTCGGCGCCTGGTTTTTCAAGACCTTAGGCCCGCTGACCAGCGCCCACCGGGTCGCCGAGACCAACCTGCGCATCGTCTTCCCGCAGGCCTCCGACGCCGAGATTAGACGCCTGCTGCGCGCCCAATGGGACAATACCGGCCGCACCTTCCTGGAGCTGCTGATCATGGACCGGATCATCGGCGACCCGGATCGCGTCGAGGTGGTGAACGCCGCGCGCCTGCGGCAGATCGCCGCCAAGAAGGAGCCCGTGGTGTTCGTTTCGGGCCATTTCTCGAATTTCGAGGTGATGCCCGCGGTGATCGTGAATTCGCCCGTGGTCAGCCAGATCACCTATCGGGCGATGAACAACCCGTATGTGGAGGCGCGGGTCCGTGACTATCGTTTCCGCTACGGCGTCCGCTACTTCGCGCCCAAGGGCGGCGACGGCGCGCGCGAACTCCTGGCCGCCCTGGGGCGTGGCGAGTCCGTGGCCCTGATGAACGACCAGAAGTTCAACGGCGGGGTGGCGGCCCCGTTCTTCGGCCGCACCGTCCACACCGCGCCCGGGCCCTCGCGCCTCGCCCTGCGGTTCGACACCGTGCTGCAGCCCATGTCCGTGCAGCGCAAGCACAAGGCCCGCTTCCGCGTGGTGGTCCACGATCCCATCGCGCTCACCAAGACCGGTGACATGGCCGCCGACATCGAGGCCGGGGTGCGCAAGGTCAACGCCTTCATCGAGGCCCAGGTGCTCCAACGTCCCGCCGAGTGGTTCTGGACCCACCGCCGCTGGCCTAGCGAGGTCTACAAGCGCGCGCGGTAGCCGAGCTCAGGCCGGCGCGGCGCCCCCCAACATCAGCATGGGATCCATGCGCCGGCCGCGCCACAGCACGCACCAGTTGGCGACCGGTGGCGCGGTCGAAGCCGACCACGAAGGCGCCGGTGGCCGAGGCGCGGGCGGGGCGCTATAGGCCGGTCCGAACAGCGCGAATGTAGCTGGCCCGCTGAGCGCCGCCCGACGGTTCAGGGGTTCAGTTCCTTCCAGCGCGCCGTGGCCTCCGCCGGGGTGGCGTAGGCTTCCTGCAGCGCGGGGTTCCAATAGCGCAGCGCTTCCACCGGGATCTTGGCCTTGGTCACGGCGCAGAGCACATAGCGGCCAGGCTTGAGGACGACGAATTCGCCGTCGCCGTAGTGCAGGACAGCGAGGTCGGCCGGCTGGCCGGCGAGGTCACGATCATGAGCGTTCATGGGCGCCATTCTAACCGTGGAAGGCCGGTTCGAACAGGCCAGCCTGGGTTCAAGCGCCGAACCGACGATCGGCAAGCCTGCGTGGGTCAGGGCTTGGACTTGCCTGGCGCGCCGCCGCCTTGGCCGGGTGTGCCGCCGCTCTGACCAGGGGGACCTCCGCCGCCTTGTCCTGGCGTTCCGCCACTTTGGCCGGGTGTTGCGCCGCTCTGCCCTGGCGCCCCGCCGGATTGGCCCGGCGCCCCGGAACCCCCGGATCCTCCGCTCGACTGTCCACTGGACGCGCTCGCCATCACGATCGAGGTCGAGTTGAAGCTGGTGGAGATCGAAGTGCTCAGGCCCAAGGCGGACAAGCCAAGGGCCGCGGAAACACAGGCCAGAAGCAGCGCGTATTCGGCCGCTGACGATCCATTGTCATCACGAAGAAAGCAGCGATCGCGCAATTTCATCGGCGTGTCCCCAAACACAATTCTAATCGCCAAGTTTTCGCTTGCTCAAGCCCAATACTGATATTGGGGTCATCATTGGGGATAATTAGGAGAACTGGCCACAAGCTTCACCCGTGGCTTGAATCGCACTTGGCCGCGATCTGCGCGCTTAGAATAGATCGCCCTGGGCGGATGGCGTGGCGGCGGGCTTGGCCGGCCTTGCGGGCTTGGGCGCCGCCGCCGCCGCCGAGGTCGGCGTCCCGTCGATGGTCGCCTCGCGGGCCTGGTCTGCGAAGATCAGGCGAACGCTCTCCCCGCTGACCAAGGATCCGCCTTCGCGCACCAGCGAGCGGTCCGGCCGTTCGACCCGGGCGAAGCCGCGCTTTAGCGGGGCGTCGGGGTTCACCGAGGCATAGAGCTTGCCCAGGCTTGTCAGCCGCTCGCCGGCCCGCTCCAGCCCGCGGTCGACGGCGGGGCGGAGTCGGACGGCGATCCGCGACAGGGCATCGGCCTGAAGCTGCTGTGGGCGCTGCAGGAGACTTGGAATGAGCCGCGCGCAGACCCGGTTCAGTTCGTTGCGGCGCAGGGTGACGCTGCGCTCGAGGCTCGCCGTCAGGCGCTCGCCAACGCCCTTCAGCCGCTCGGCCCGAATCCGCTGCGGCTGCTGAAGCAGCATCGGCGTCAGACGCGCGCCGGCGCGCACCAGCGCGGTTTCGTGGGCCGCCACGTTTCGCGCCAACCCCGCGCCTAGCCGGCTGGCGACCAAGTCGAAGCGCTGGCCGGCCATCTCCACGAGGTCGGGCACGCGGGCCAGGGCGCGGCCGGCGTTCTGCACCCGGCCTCGGCGGTCTTCCACCATTCGGCCGCCGCCGCGGTGCAGGCGGGCCGACAGGTCGGCGATCCCGGCGCGCAACTCGCTCAGGACCGGGGTGGCCATCTCGGCCGCCGCCGTCGGCGTGGGCGCGCGCCGGTCGGAAACAAAGTCGATCAGGGTGGTGTCGGTCTCGTGACCCACGGCCGAGATCAGCGGAATGGTCCCGGCGAACACGGTCCGCGCCAGGGCCTCGTCGTTGAACGCCCAGAGATCCTCCACCGAGCCTCCGCCGCGGGCGACGATGATGATGTCGGGGCGCGGGACCGGCCCGCCGGGCTCCAGGGCGTTGAACCGGGCGATGGCGTTCGCGACCTGGGCGGCGGCGGTCTCGCCCTGGACCACCACGGGCCAGACGATCACCCGGCAGGGCCAGCGATCGCGGATGCGGTGCAGGATGTCGCGGATGACGGCGCCGGTCGGGCTGGTGATCACCCCCACCACGGCGGGCAGGGCGGGGAGGGCGCGCTTGGCGGAGGCTTCGAAAAGGCCCTCGGCCTGCAGCTTGACCTTCAGCCGCTCCAGTTGGGCCAGCAGGGCGCCGACCCCGGCCGCCTCCATGGTCTCGATGACGATCTGGTAGCGGGAGCCGGCCGGATAGGTGGTGATCTTGCCGGTGACGATCACCTCCAGCCCCTGCTCGGGCCGGACGGAGAGGTTGCGGACCGAGCCCTTCCACACCACCCCGTCGATGGCGGCGCGATCGTCCTTGAGCGTCAGATAGACGTGGCCGTTGGAGTGGTGGGTCACCTTGCTGAGCTCGGCGCGCAGACGCACGAAGCCGTAGGCGTCCTCCAGGGTGCGCTTGAGCGCGAAGGCCAGTTCCGAGACGGAATAGGCCTTGGCGTTGGAGTCGGTGTCGACGTCGGTCATCGGGGAGGAAGGTAGCGGGGGTGGGCGTAAACCCAACCCCCTAGACTACAGATCGCGAAAATAGGCGGGGCGCGTTCGGCGACGATACGCATCGCCCTTCAGTGTGAACGCGCCCGCGACCCATCCCCCCGGAACTGAGATCTCGGAACTAGATGTAGCGGCGCAGCGAACGAGCCAGTTCGTTGGCGCCCGAGCGCTTCTTGGTCTGGGCCGGCTGATAGGCCACCCGGGCGTGCTCCAGGCAGTAGGGACCGTCGTCCTGGCGGCGGCCGCAGAAGGTGAAACCGTCGCTGGACGGATCGCCGATCGGCCACTTGCACATGTGGGCGCCGAGCGTCAGCACCGTGGCGGTGCCCGGGGCTTCCTCGACGTAGCGGACGGGCGAGGGGACAGGCAGGTTCTGCGCGCTGACCGGCTCGGCCAAGCGGCGCGGCGCGGCGGGCTGGACCGCCGGACGGGCGGGACGCGGAGCCTTGAACACCGGACGGGCCGGCTTGGACGGCGTGGCGCGGCCCGAGAGCCCCAGGCGGTGGACCTTTCCGATGACGGCGTTGCGGGTCACCCCGCCCAATTGTTTCGCGATCTGGCTGGCCGATAGGCCGTCCTGCCAGAGCTTCTTAAGATTCTCGACGCGTTCGTCGGTCCAACCCATGTCTGGCCTCCACCGTTTGGTAACGTCCCGGCGCCGCCCCCGCGGTGGTGTCCGGGATCAACATCTTGTGGCAGCACGCTTTTGCGGGCTCCATCAACTACTAGATATCGTAACTAAATCCCTAACGGCCACAATAGGCGCCACACGCTTAGTCCACAGGAACAAGATGTAGCGTCGCCACGCCGCACCCTTGCGATCTGCGCGCGGCGGGCGCACATCGGCGGCATGAAGGATGTTCCCGACGCCCCGGCGGTCATTCCGCCCCTGCCGCGCGACTATCACGGCTTCAACTGGGCCGGCTTTTCGACCCTCTACCTGCGCGAAATCCGCCGCTTCTGGAAGGTGGGGATGCAGACCCTCGCCGCGCCGGTGGTCACGGCCCTGCTCTATATGATGGTCTTCGTGGTGGCCGTGCGCGGCGCGGCGCCGCCGATCCACGGCACGCCCTTCGCGACCTTCGTGGCGCCGGGTCTGATCATGATGCAGATCCTCAACAACGCTTTCGCCAACTCGTCCTCGTCGCTGCTGCAGGCCAAGTTCAACGGCCTGATCGGCGACTTCATGACCCCGCCGCTCACCCCGCTGGAACAGGTCGGCGCCTTCGCGCTTGGCGCGGCGACCCGCGGCGTCGTGGTCGGCACGGTCACCTGGCTGGCGGTGTTGCCTTTCGCCAGCCTGCCGATCGTCCACCTGTGGGCGATCCTCTACTACGGGATCGGCGCGGCCCTGATCCTGGGCTTCCTCGGCATCATGGCCGGTCT
The DNA here is from genome assembly GCF_024298925.1 of Phenylobacterium sp. LH3H17. NCBI lineage: Bacteria > Pseudomonadati > Pseudomonadota > Alphaproteobacteria > Caulobacterales > Caulobacteraceae > Phenylobacterium > Phenylobacterium sp. LH3H17. The sequence continues at coordinate 895,042 of NZ_CP101283.1, forward strand.
GTGGGCGGAGAAGTTCGATCACATGGCGGTGGTGACCAATTTCATCATCATGCCGCTGACCTTCTTGTCGGGCACCTTCTACCTGGTCGACAAGCTGCCAGAGCCGTTCCGAACGGCCAGCCATTTCAACCCGTTCTTCTATCTGATCGACGGCTTCCGCTACGGCTTCATCGGCCATGCGGAGGGCTCGCTGGTCGCGGGCATGGGCATGACAGCCGGCCTGGTCGCGGCCTTCGCCTTCACCTGCCTGTGGATGTTCGAGACCGGCTACAAGCTGAAGACCTGAGGTCGCGCCGGCCTAGCCTGCCGGCGCTATCTCCAGGCGCGGGGTCCCCTGGACGTCCAGCCGGATCTGGCCGCGCCCCGGCCGCGTCAACCGGACAGGGGCGGCCTTCTCGTCCAGCCGCCGGCGCAGCAGGATCAACCGGGTCTCGAGGTTATCCTTCAGGTCGGGCAGCCTGAGGCTGGGTTCAAGGCGGATTTCGCGGTTGGTGAAGTCGCGCCGTCCCGTCTCCACGAACACCTGCAGCAGGTGAAACAGCAGCCGGCCGGGCACCCCCTTGATCAGGTAGGCGTCGTCGATGAACACGCTGTCGTCGAAGCTGAAGGACTTCACCCGAAAGCTCCCGGCGGCGACGCCTCCCGCTGCGCCGGCCAACGGTGGGGCGAGGGGCGCGGCGGATTCGCGGGCCTCAAGTTCGGCCAGGCGAAGGCTGGCGGCCAACTGGGCGCCGATCAGGGTCAAGGCGTCCTCGTCCTCGCCGGTGAAGCTGAACCGCTCGGGGGACTCGGCGAACAGAACGCCCGTCGCCCGCCCGCGGCTGACCATCGGCGCGGCCAGCTGGCTCTGGGGCTCGACGAGGCCGGGCAACGGTATGTGGCGCGCCGCATCGATCTCGGCCGAGTTCCGAACGGCCTCGGCGAAACGTCGCCCCCGGCTCATGTCGCTGAGGCGGACCGGTTGCAGGGTCGCCGCGGCGATGCCGATGGAGCCATCCCCCAGCGCCACCTCGGAGCCGACCCCGCCGACCGCATAGCCGCGGCTGGCAAGGGTGGTCAGGCGCGCGGCGCCTTCGTCCAGTGAAAGGACCATCACGTTGGCGAAGCCGAGGTCGCGGGTCAGTCCGTCCAGCGTGCGGTCGATCATGGCGTCGGCGTCGGACTGGGCGGCCACCGTCGCCGCCAGCCGCGCGGCCAGGGCCAGGCGCTCTCCGTCATTGACCGGTTCCGGCGGCCGTACGGCGGTCACCGCGGCGCCGCCCGGCGCGGGGCGGCAATCTATCACGCGATAGAGGTCGGCGCTGCGCAGGGCCATGACCTCGCCCATGGCGTGCTGGGAACTGATGGCCTTGAGCTGGGCGGCCATGCGCTCGAAGGTCTCGCCCTCGCCGAGGGAGCGTTCGTAGGCCAGGTCGAGTGCGTATTGCTGTCCGGTCCGCCCGTCGACGACCACCAGCGCGGCGCGTCCGGTGGCCTTCACGTTGGCGACGGTCTTGGAGAAGAACTGGTTGGAGAGGGCCACGTGGGTCTCGTCCACCAGATAGACCTGGGAGAGATATGAGACATTGGGCGTGCCGGCCGCGTCGAGCGTCGCGACGATCGACGGGATCACCCCTTCGAAGCAGTCGCGGATGGCGCTGAGGGGCACGGTCATGGCGCGACCTTGCCGAGCTGCGCGCCGGCCCCGGGACCGGGGGTCTGGGCGAAGGTCGAGCTGGGGCTCAATCGCAGCCGCACCAGCCCGACCCGGGTGAGCCACTGGTCGATCTGGCGCTGCTGCACTCCCAGATCCAGCAGCACCCTGGTCATGTCGTCCGCATAGCGTTCGGCCACCACCTGATCGGCGGGGTCCACGGGCGCGACGTCCACAACCTCGCCCTTGAGCTGGAAGGTCTTGTAGTCGGAAGGCCGGCAGGCGGTGAAGGCGATCTGCGAGCCGGCCGCGACGCCCCCGAGGGCGTCGGCCCATTGGCTGGGCGAAGCGAAGATGTCGATGGCGTCGCGCTCAGGCGTCACGCGGGCTCCGATGGCGCGGCCGACGGCCGGCAGGCCCGCGAGGCTTCGCGTCCCCAAAACCATCATCACCGGGCCTTCAATGAAGGCCGCCAAGTCCTGTCCGATCACGCGCCGCCACCCCATCGCGGTCCGCCGCGACACTAGCTGCATAGCGTAATCTTAGGAACGCCGTTCGCCCGATAGGAACCATTTAGGATGAGGGGCCGGGGAGCCGCGCCTACAGAGCGTCCATCGAAACCCCGCCGCCGCGACGCCTCGTCGAAGCGGCTAGATGATGAGACGCCCAATGTCCGAATCCGAATTCCTGACCCAGGCCGTCGCGGGCCGCTGGGACATCTATGGTCCGGTCCATAAGGGACTGCGACTCGCCCACGGCGACATGGCCGCCAGGCTGGGTCGCGCCGACTTCACCCGCGACCAGGGCAAGCTGCTGGCCGACCTCGCCGGCCACCTCGCGTTGGGAGCCAAGCATCTGGCCCACGAAGAGGCCCATATCCACGCCGCCCTGGAGGCCCGCGCGCCGGGCGCCACCGCCGATCTCGACGCCCAGCACGACCATCACCGGGCGCAGTTCGACAGCCTGGCCATCTCCATCCGCGCCGTGCAGCACGCCGCCCCCGCCGACCGGCCGATGCTGGGCCGCGTGCTCTACCTGGCCTTCAGCGGCTTCGTCGCCGAGGACCTGGAGCACATGCGGCAGGAGGAGACGATCATCTGGCCGAAGCTGTGCGCCCTGTTCACCGACCAGGAACTGGCCGGGATTGAGATGGCGATCATCGGATCGCTGGCGCCGGAAGAGGTCATCGCGTTCATGCGCCTGATGCTTCCGGCGATGAACCCCACCGAGCGGACAGGCCTGCTCACCGGCATGAAGGCGGACGCCCCGCCCGAGGCCTACACGGCGGTGATCGAACTGGCGGCCCGGCCGACCCTGCCGGCCAACGATTTCACGGAGCTCGAGCGGCAGGGGCTCGTCGCTTGAGGCCGCTCGCATCGGCCTGGGGGCGAACCGAAGATTGACAGACCGCCGTTCGAAGCCGAAAACGCCAGGCCTTCCGGTCCCCGTCGCTCAAGCGGCGGGGATGCTTCCGTTTTGGAGGGTTATCCCGTGTCCGAAAAGACCGCGCCTCAAGCCGCGACCGTTCCCAACGACCACATCATGGGCGTCTACAACCGCGCCCCGCTGGCGTTCGAACGAGGCGTGGGCGCGCGCCTCTACACCACGGACGGGGAGGAATACCTCGACTGCATGGCCGGCATCGCCACCACGGGCCTGGGCCACGCCAATCCCAAGCTGGTCCAGGCGCTGAAGGACCAGGCCGAGAAGCTCTGGCACGTCTCCAACGTCTTCACGATCCCGGGCCAGGAGAAGCTCGCCAAGGTGCTGACGCAGGCCACCGGCCTCGACGTGGCCTTCTTCACCAACTCCGGCGCCGAGGCGATCGAGTGCGCGATCAAGACCGCGCGCAAGTACCATTGGTCCAAGGGCCATCCGGAACGCATCGACATCATAGGCTTCGACGGTTCGTTCCACGGGCGCACGCTGGCGGCGGTGAACGCCTCGGGCAACGCCAGCTACCTCGAGGGCTTCGGCCCGCGCATGCCGGGCTTCATCCAGCTGCCCTTCGACGACTTCGACGCCCTGAAGGCGGCGGTCGGCCCGACCACCGCGGCGATCATCATCGAGCCCGTCCAGGGCGAGGGCGGCGCGCGTTCGCTGTCGGAACAGAGCCTCAAGGACCTGCGCCGGCTCTGCGACGAGACCGGGACCCTGCTGATCCTTGATGAGATCCAGTGCGGCCTGGGACGCACCGGCAAGCTCTTCGCCCATGAGTGGGCGCAGGGCGCGACCCCGGACATCATGGCGGTGGCCAAGGCCCTGGGCGGAGGCTTCCCGGTCGGCGCCTGCCTGGCCACGGCCGAGGCCGCCTCGGGCATGGGCGTCGGTTCCCACGGCTCCACCTATGGCGGCAACCCGCTGGCCATGGCCGTGGCGCTGGCCGCCATGGAAGAGCTGACCAGCCCTGAGCTGCTGGCCAATGTCCGAGAGGTCGCGGGCTATTTCAATCAGCAGTTCACCGGCCTGAAGGACCGCTATCCGGACGTCATCCTCGACATCCGCGGCAAGGGCCTGCTGATCGGTCTGAAGCTGGCCACGCCGAACCGCGAGATGATGCAGCATGCCCGCGACCAGCACCTGCTGATCGCCGGCGGCGGCGACAACTGCGTGCGCCTTCTGCCGCCGCTGAACCTGACCCTCGACGAGGCCCGCGAGGCGGTCGAGCGTCTGGAGCGCGCCTGCGACGCCGCCCGCGCCAAGGCCAAGGCCGCGGCTTAGGAACCAATCCGCTCATCCCGGCCCCCTTGGCTCGGCCGAAAGGCCGACCCAAGGGTAGACCAAGGGCCGGGACCCAGGTGAAACCCTCCGCTCTCGCCAGATGAATCTGGGTCCCGGCCTTCGCCGGGATGAGCGGAGTTTTTTGGAATTCCACCGATGACCCAACCCGTGAGACACTTCGTCGACCTCTGGCGGCTCTCCGGCGCCGACCTGCGCGCCATCCTGGATGACGCCGCCGCCCGTAAGGCCGCCCGCCGCGGCTGGACACAGGGCCGCGTGGATCCCGACGCCCCGGCCTCGGAACGCACCCTGGCGATGATCTTCCAGAAGAACTCGACCCGCACCCGCTTCTCCTTCGACGCGGCCATGCGCCAGCTGGGCGGCGACACGATCATCTCGACGTCCGCCGACATGCAGCTCGGTCGTGGGGAAAGCATCGAGGACACCGCCAAGGTGCTCTCGCGGATGGTGGACGCCATCATGATCCGCGCCAACAGCCACGAAGACGTGGAGCGGCTGGCCTTCGCCTCGACCGTCCCGGTGATCAACGGCCTCAGCGACAAGGGCCATCCCTGCCAGATCCTGGCCGACCTGATGACCTTCGAGGAGCATCGCGGGCCGGTGGCCGGCAAGACCCTGGCCTGGGTGGGCGATGGCAACAATGTCTGCGCCAGCTTCATCCACGCCGCGCCCAAGCTGGGCTTCCGGCTGAAGATCGCCAGCCCCGCCATCTACCATCCCGACCTGATGGACCTGGCCCGCGCCCAGTCCGAGCAGGGCCAGGTAGAGGCCACCGACGACCCGCGCGCCGCCGTCGAGGGCGCCGACTGCGTCATGACCGACACCTGGGTCTCCATGGGCGACACCGACCACGACGAGCGCCTCGAGGCTCTCGAGCCCTACCAGGTCGACGAGAAGCTGATGTCCCTGGCCGCGCCGGAGAGCGTGTTCCTGCACTGCCTGCCGGCCCACCGCGGCGAGGAGGTGACCGACGCGGTCATCGACGGTCCGCGCAGCCTGATCTGGGACGAGGCCGAGAACCGCATCCACGCGCAGAAGTCGATCCTGGCCTGGTGCTTCGGGAAGATCGGGTAGCCCTCTCGTCGGTTGGCGAGGCGGAACGCCGCGCTCGCAAACGAGGGCTCGTCGCCCTATATCCCCGCACCATGCCGAACTCGCCGCTGCCCATCGCCCCCGATGACCTCGTCGCCCCGTTCCAGATCGAGGGCGAGACCGTGCGCGGCCGCCTGGTCCGTCTGGGTCCCGCGGTCGACACGATCCTCAGGGCCCACGCCTATCCGGAGGCCGTGGCCAACCTGTTGGGCGAGGCCTGCGCGCTGGCGGGCCTGGTCGGGTCGAGCCTGAAGTTCGAGGGCCGGCTGATCATCCAGGCCCAGGGCGACGGCCCCGTGCGCTACGTGGTGGCCGACTACGACACCTCCGGCGCCCTGCGCGGCTATTGCCGCTTCGACCCCGAGGCGGTCGCCGAGGCGGCCACGGGCTTCATCCGTCCAGGCGCCAAGACTCTGCTGGGCGGCGGGGTGTTCATCATGACCGTGGACCAGGGCGCGGACATGGACCGCTACCAGGGCGTGACCCCCATCGAGGGCGAGACCCTGGCGCTCTGCGCCGAGCAGTACTTCGCCCAGTCCGAGCAGACGCCCACCCGTGTGCGCCTGGCGGTGGGCCAGGCCGACGCGGGGGAGGGGCCTCACTGGCGGGCCGGCGGCATGCTGATCCAGAACATCGCCGAGGACGAGGCGCGCGGCTCCCACGGCGAAGCGTGGCGCCGCACCCAGGCATTCTTCGAGACCATCGGCGAGGACGAGCTGCTGGACCCGACCATCTCGGCCGAGACCCTGCTGTTCCGCCTGTTCCATGAAGACGGCGTGCGGGTGTTCGAGCCCAAGGCTCTCCAGGCCTTCTGCCGCTGCTCGCAGACGCGCATCGAGGGCGTGCTGCGATCCTTCGGCGCCGAGGAACAGGCCGATATGGTCGAGCCCGACGGCAAGATCCGGGTGACCTGCGAATACTGCTCCACCGTCTATGTGGTGGAGCCCGAGGCGATCGCCGCGGCCTAGCCCGTTTCTGCCCTAGGAAGGCGGCGCGAGGGGTTCGCCCTTCGAGAACGCCACCCGCCAGGTGCGGACTTCGCCGACGAACAGGCCGGCGGTTATGGCCGGGTCGGCGGCCATGACGGCCTTGGCCTCGTCCAGGCCGGCGGCGCGCAGCAGGATGACCCCCCCGTCGACCAGCGGGGCGTCGCCCTCGGTGTTGACGGTGGGCCCGGCGGCCAGCATCCGGCCCTCGGCGAACAGCTTCCGCATATAGATGCCGTGCGGGCCCATGGGCTGCTCGCGCAGGGGTTTGCCGACCAGCCAGGCGGGGCCGGTCCTGTAGTGGATCACATAGACGGTCGGGATCGCGGCGGTCGACTTGGCGGGCGCTTGGGCGTCCTGGGCCAGGGCGGGGCCGGCGGCGACGGCAAGGATCATGGCGGCGAGCGCGAGCCTCATGGCGGGCTCCAGGGTTTCAGGCGTCGAGGTGGTCGGCGCTATGGGGGAAGCTGCGCTTTAGAGTTGGTTCCTCATTTGACGGAATGAAGGCGGGCGGAGGGGCCAGATGCGCCACAGCCCCTCAAGGCCCTCGCGGCGCCATCCGCTCTGGCCTGGGGCCGCGACCGGCGCCAGGGTGACCCGGCGCGGGAGGCGGCTGTGGAAGATCGTGAGCTCGAAGACTTGGCCGTCGTGGCGCCGGCCCTGCTCCAGGCCCTGGAGGCGCTGGGCTTCGTCGCCCGCTATCTGAACCCGCCGGACTTGCCGCAGGTCATGCAGGCCGTGGAGGGGCGGGACGCCGATCTGCGCGCCTCTCTTGGCCGCCTGGCCTCCTGGCCCGAGAGCCTGGCCCAGCTTCGTGGTCCGCTGCAAACCGCCGGGGCCGAGGCCCTGGCCGCCTTCGACGAGTTCGGCGAAGCGGGTGACCTGCGGGCGATCTTTCGCGCCCTGCGCCACCCGCCGCGCGCCCAGGAGGCGCTCTATCCCCTGGCCGCCGTCCTGCCTCCGGTCAGCCGCTTCTTCCTGGAGCCGGCGATGCGGGCCGACGCCGGGCTTCAGGCGCGCTTCGCCCAGGCGCCGCCGCGTGCCGACACCGGCGTCATGCATGTGGACAACGCGCCCGGCTCGCGCGGCGGTTTCTCCATGTACGTGCCCGAAACCTACACGCCGGATGTCGCCTGGCCGCTGGTGGTCGCCCTGCACGGCGGCAGCGGCAATGGCCGCGCCTTCCTGTGGAGCTGGCTGCGCGACGCCCGCAGCCACGGCGCCATCCTGGTCGCCCCGACCGCCGTCGGGGGGACCTGGGCCCTGGCGGGTGCCGACCTCGACACCCCGAACCTTAATCGGATCGTCGATGGCGTGCGCGGCCAGTGGAACATCGATCCAGCCCGCCTGCTGCTGACCGGCCTGAGCGACGGGGGCACCTTCAGCTACGTGACCGGCCTTGAGCCGCACTCGCCCTTCACCCACCTGGCTCCGATCGCCGCCTCGTTCCATCCGATGATCGCCCAGATGGCCGACCCCGGCCGGATCGCGGGCCTGCCGATCCATCTGGCGCATGGAGAGCTCGACTGGATGTTCCCCATCGACGTCGCCCGGCAGGCGTACGAGGCCCTGTCGGCGGCCGGCGCGGCGGTGACCTATCGCGAGATCGCCGATCTCAGCCACACCTACCCCCGGGAGCTGAACCCGGAAATCCTGGACTGGCTGAGGGCTACGCCGCGTCCAGCGCCCGGCTGACGTCCCGGACCAGGTCGCCCGAGCCTTCCAGCCCGACACTCATCCGCACCCAGCCCTCGGTCAGGCCGATCTCCAGGCGCTGTTCCTCCGGCATTGATCGGTGGGTGGTGGTCGAGGGATGGGTCGCCATCGACTTGGCGTCGCCGAGATTGTTGGAGATGTCGATGATGGCGAGGGTGTCCAGGAACCGCCAGGCCGCTTCACGCGAACCGAGATCGAAGGCCACCACATTGCCGCCGCCGCTCATCTGGTTGGCGATGATCGCCGCCTGGGGGTGGTCGGGCCGGCCCGGATAGATCACCCGCTTGGCCTTGGAATGGGCGGCGATGGCGTCGGCCACCTTGCCGGCGTTCTCGGTCTGGCGGCGGACCCGCAGTTCCAGGGTCTCCAGGCCTTTCAGCAGGACCCAGGAATTGAACGGAGAGAGCGCGGGGCCGGTATGGCGCAGGATGTCCTTGTAGGCCTCGGTCATCAGCGGCTCGGCGCCCAGGATCGCCCCGCCCAGCACCCGGCCCTGGCCGTCGATGTGCTTGGTGGCCGAATAGACGACGATGTCGGCGCCCAGCGCCAGGGGCTTCTGGAAGATCGGAGTGGCGAAGACATTGTCCACCACCAGCTTGGCCCCGGCGGCGTGGGCCACGTCGGCCACCGCGCCGATGGCGGTCACCTCCAGCAGCGGGTTGGCCGGGCTCTCCACCAGGAAGGCCCTGGTGTTGGGCCGCACGGCGTTCTTCCAGGCCTCGATGTCCGTGGCGTCGACGAAGGTCACCTCGACCCCGAAGCGCGGCAGCCACTCCGAGACGATCCAGCGGCAGGATCCGAACATGGCGCGCGCAGCCACCACGTGGTCGCCGGCCCGGACCAGACCCTGCAGGGCCACGTGCACCGCGGCCATGCCCGACGCCGTGGCGCGGCAGGTCTCGGCGCCCTCCAGCAGGGCCAGCCGGTCCTCGAACATCTGGGTCGTGGGGTTGCCGAACCGCTGGTAGATGAAGCCTGGGTCCTCGCCCGAGAAGCGCTTGTCGGCCGCGCTGGCGCTCTCGTAGGCGAAGCTCTGGGTGAGGAAGATCGCCTCGGAGATCTCCCCATAGGGCGAGCGGGCCATGCCGCCACGCACCAGCTTGGTTTCCTGCTGCCAGTCGCGCGGATCTTCGGCCATGGAGGTCTCCAGTTCAGATGGGGCAGGGCCTTCTACCCGGCGAAAACGGCGCCCGCCACAGCGGAAAAACTGTCGCGACCCCCAGGCGAACGTGGTCTGCGCCTTGCCAGACTCGTACCGGGCGGCGAGTGTCGCCCCGATGACCGACACCCCATCCAAGGACGCCGCCGGCATCCTGCCCTGCCAATCCATCGACGACCTGATCGCCCGCGGGGCGATCACGTCCGTCCACCCCTTCGACCATGATCAGGTCCAGCCGGCGAGCCTGGACCTGCGGCTCGGCGCGCGCGCCTGGCGGGTGCGGGCTTCCTTCCTGCCCGGCCTCGGCCGCACGGTGCCCCAACGCATCGCCGACGTCGCCATGCATGAGCTGGATCTGACCCGGGGCGCGGTGCTCGAGCGCGGCTGCGTCTATATCGCCGAGCTGCAGGAGAGCCTGGCCCTGCCGCCGGGCGTCTCCGCGCGGGCCAATCCCAAGAGCTCCACCGGCCGGGTCGACGTGTTCGTGCGGCTGCTGACCAACAATTCGGTCGCCTTCGACGATGTGGCCGAGGGCTATGCCGGCCCGACCTATATCGAGGTCGCGCCCCAGACCTTCTCCATCCTGGTGCGCACCAACACCCGGCTGAACCAGTTGCGCCTGAAGCGGGGCGCGCCGCCCAAGCTCTCGATCCGCAGCGTGGGCGTCGAGCTCTCCGACCTGACCGATGGCATCGCCGGTTTCCGCGCCCGCCGTCACGCCGGCGTGGTCGACATGGACCATGTGGACGGCCACGACCCGAAGGACTTCTGGGAGCCGCTGTACCCTCGCCGCGGCGAGCTGCTGCTGGATCCCGGCGAGTTCTACATCCTGGCCTCCAAGGAGGCCGTCGAGATCCCGGTGCTGCAGGCCGCCGAGATGACCCCCATCGACCCCTCGGTCGGCGAGTTCCGCGTCCACTACGCCGGCTTCTTCGATCCGGGCTTCGGCACCGAGGAGGCCAAGGCCGTCGGCTCCAAGGGGGTGCTGGAGGTCCGCAGCCACGAGACCCCCTTCCTGCTGGAGGACGGCCAGACGGTCGCGCGCCTGGTCTACGAACCGCTGACCGAGAAGCCCACCCGGCTCTACGGCGACCAGGGGTCGCACTACCAGCGCCAGGGTTTGAAGCTTTCAAAGCACTTCAAGGCCTGGTCGTAGCTTTCAGTCCCAGGGAGGGGCTGTGGGGCGTCGACGCCTAGGCCGCCGCTTCTTCCCGTCGGTAGATCGAACGCTTCGGCGCCGCCAGCACCCGCCGCAGCATCGGCTCGAAGGCCTCCAGCGGCATCGACTCGTAGGCCGGGTCGAAGCTGTTCTGGTCGTACTGGTGGCAGAACTGGGCGGTGTATTCGAAGTCCGGGTGTCCGCGGTATTGGTCGCGCATGTCCCGGTCCAGGCCGAGATAGTGGAAGAAGTAGTAGCCCTGGAAGATGCCGTGCTTGTCCATCATCCAGAAGTTCCGCTCCGAGACGTAGGGCTTCATGATGATGGCCCCGATCTCGGCGTGGTTGGACGGGCCCAGGATATCGCCGATGTCGTGCATGAGGGCGCAGACGACGTATTCCTCGTCACGGCCGTCCTTGAAGGCGCGGGTGGCGGTCTGCAGGGAGTGCTCCAGCCGGGTTACGGCGAAACCGCCGCTGTCGGCCTCCAGCATCTTCAGATGCGCCAGCATCCGGTCGGGCAGTTCGTTGCGATAGGGCGCGCCGGCCCGGCCGATGGCCATCCAGTCCTCGAGGGTGCCCTCGGTCATGGCGTGGAACTTGGCGCTGCCGGCGTCGTCGGCCATGGCTGTCTCCCTGGATTATCGTTGTTCAGGCCATGGTGCGGCGAGGGCGCGCGAAGGTCAACGACCGCGGCCGGCCCAGATCGACCTTGAGCCCCCCGCAAGGAGCCGCTAGACAACCCCCACCCCGCAAGGGGCGCGCGGGCGTAGCTCAGGGGTAGAGCGTCAGCTTCCCAAGCTGAATGTCGTGGGTTCGAATCCCATCGCCCGCTCCATGTTTTCAATGACTTGGGTTCGTCATCCCCTCAGGATTTTCTCCATCGCCTTTCCCTTGGCGAGTTCGTCGATGAGCTTGTCCAGGTAACGTATCTCCCGCATCAGCGGCTCGACGATGTCCTCGACGCGAACGCCGCAGACCACGCCCCTTATGTCGGCCCGGGCGGGGTGCAGGCGGGGCGCCTGGGCGAAAAAGGTCTCGAAGTCCGACTTCTGCGCAAGGTGGGCGTCGAGCTGCGCCTGGCTCAAGCCGGTCAGCCAGAGAATGATCTCATCGACCTCGGCCTTGGTGCGCCCCTTCCTTTCCGCCTTGGCGACATAGAGCGGATAGACGCTGGCGAAGCTGGTCCCGTAGATTCGATGCTTGGTCATCACGATCTGATCCGCCTGGTTCTGGATGCGCTCATTCGTGCCTCAGCGCGTCTATGGGATCCAGTCGGGCGGCGCGCCGGGCCGGGAAGTAGCCGAAGATGACGCCGACCGTGGCCGAGATGCTGAAGGCCATGAGGTTCGTCAGGGGGTCGAATATGAGCGGGACGTGCATCACCTGAGCCAGGATCGCCGTGGCGATCACCGCGACGACCAGGCCGAGCAGGCCGCCGATCACCGAGAGCGTCACCGCCTCGATGAGGAACTGCAGCAAGACATCGCCTTCCAGCGCCCCGATCGCGAGCCGCACCCCGATTTCGCGGGTGCGCTCGGTGACCGACACCAGCATCACGTTCATGATGCCGATGCCGCCGACGACCAGGCTGACCGCGGCCACCGCCGCCAGCAGGGCGGTCATCACCTTGGTGGTCCCTGTGGCCGCCTCCGCGATCTGGCGGGTGTCGAGGACGTTGAAATCGTCGTCCTCGTTGCGGCCGATGCGCCGGCGCTCGCGGAGCAACTCCGCGAGCTGCGACTTCACCCGATCCCCCGAGGCCTCGTCGGCGACCGCGATGGCGATGCTGCCGATGTCCTGGGAGCCCGTGAGCCGCCGCTGCACGGTTCGCAGCGGAAGCAGGATGACGTCGTCCTGGTCCTGACCCATGGCGGCCTGGCCCTTGGCCTTGAGCAGTCCGATCACCTCGCAACTGAACTGCCGCACGCGCAGGCGGGTCCCGACGGGATTGCGCTCGCGGTAGAGCTCTTTCCGCACGGTCTGGCCCAGGACGCACACGGCGCGGCCGGCCTCCTCCTCCGCCTCGTTGAAGATGCGCCCGGAGGCCAGCTCGAGCTTTCGGGCGGCGAAGTATGGCCGGTTGGCGCCCACAGCGCTGGTGGACCAGTTTTCGGCGCCGAAGACCGCGACCACGCCCGTGGTCTCGAACCCGGAGACCGCGCTCAGGCCGGGCAGCCGGCTCACCGCCTCCACGTCGGCCGCGCGGAACGGCGGCGCCCGGGTCCCGCCCCCGCCGCCTGGCCCCAACCTCTGACCGGGCCGGACCATCAGCAGGTTGCTGCCAAGGCTGGCGATCTGGTCCGAGACAGCCTGGGTGGCGCCGGCGCCCACATTGACCATGGTGATCACCGCCGCCACGCCGATGACAACGCCCAGGACGGTGAGCATCGAGCGCGCGATGTTCCGGCGGATCGCCGAGAGGGCCAACCTGAGCGCGCTCCAGAACATCAGGCCGCCGCCGCCCGCGGTGCGTCCGACTGAATGCGGCCATCGACAAACCGGACGATGCGATGCGCATAGGCCGCCATGTCGGGCTCGTGGGTGACCATCAGGATGGTGATGCCCCGGTCCTCGTTCAGGGACCGGAGCAGGGCCATGATCTCATTGCCCTTCTCGCTGTCGAGATTGCCCGTCGGTTCGTCGGCGAGCAGGACGGTGGGATTGGTGACGATCGCGCGAGCGATCGCAACGCGCTGCTGCTGGCCCCCGGAGAGCTGGGCGGGCGTGTGCTTTTCCCACCCGGAGAGCCCGACCAGGGCCAGGGTCTCGCGCGCCAGGCGCCGGCGCTCCGCGGTCGCCACGCGCCGGTACATCAGGGGAAGCTCGACGTTCTCGAGGGCGCTGGTGCGGGGGAGCAGATTGTAGCCCTGGAATACGAAGCCGAGCCGCCAGCGTCGCAGGAGGGCCCTCTGGCGGCGGGTGAGCTGCTCCACGGCCACGCCCTGGAACCGGTAGGATCCGCTGGTGGGCGTATCGAGGCAGCCCATGATGTTCATCGCCGTCGACTTGCCGGAGCCGCTCGGCCCCATGATGGCCAGGAACTCGCCGTCCTGGACGGTGAGGTCGACGCCCCGCAGGGCCTGGAAAGCGGCCGCCCCCGAGCCGAAAGTCCTGGTGACGCCCACCAGTTCGACGAGGGGGGGCGCGGAGCCTGTCACGGCGCGTCTCCGCCGCCCCCGACGATGACCGGCATCCCGGCTCGCAGGTTGGCGCCGCGCACCTCGGACATCCGCCCATTCGAGGCCCCCACCGAGACGGGAATCCGCACGGGGCTTCCGTCCTGCAGCTCCCAGATCTGGCTGCCGTTCGACTGGCGCTGGGCGCCGCCGCCGCGCGGCATCCGCGGCGCGAGGGCGCTGGCCAGGCCGGTGGGCCGCGTGCTGGCGCGAGGCGGGCTGAACCTCAGCGCCTGTTCGGGAACGAGGAAGACGTCCTCACGGCGCTCGGTGATGATCTCCGCGGTGGCGGTCATGCCGGGGCGGAGGCGGAGATCGGTGTTGTCCACCGCCAGCAGGGCCGTGTAGGTCACGACGCCCTCCTTGGTCTGGGAGCCCAGCCCGACGCGCGTCACCCGTCCCTTGAAGGTTCGGCCTGGGTAGGCGTCGACGGTGAAGGTCGCCGACTGCCCCTCTTGGACGCCCGCCACCTCGGCCTCGTCGATGTCCACCTCGAGATTCATCCGGCGGAGGTCTTCGGCCAGCACGAACAGCACAGGAGCCTGGAGCGACGCTGCGACCGTCTGGCCGGGTTCTACCCGCCGGTCCAGGATCACGCCACCGATCGGTGAGCGTATGGCGGACTTGGCGAGATTGGTGCGGTTGGTCCGGAGCGTCGCCTCTGACTGGCGGAGCAATGCCGCGGCCGAGGCGGCGCTAGCGAGCGCACGCTCCGCCGTGGCCTCGGCGGCGTCCACATCCGCGCGCGCCGGATAGCCGCCGGCGGAGCCCTTCCAGAGGCGCCGTATGCGGTCGTTTCTGAGTCCGGTCTCGCGGACGGTCGCCTGCGCCTCCCGCAGGCGCGCCTGTGCGGCCGACACCGCGGCTTCGCTCCCTACGATCTGATCCTGCAGACGGGAGGGATCCAGCCGCGCCAGCACCTGTCCCGCGCCCACCACGTCGTTATCGTCGACCAGGACGCGCTCGATCGTCCCCGATAGTTCGCTGCCTATCTCGACCTGGTTGAGCGGGGCCAAGGTCCCGGTCGCCGAGACGCTGGCCACCAGGTCGCCCCGCGCCAGGGGCTCGGTCTGGAAGCGGGGTGCGCTTGCCGGGGTCATCCTGCTCCACAGGACGACGGCGGCCGCGGCTGCAACGGCGACAAGCATTGCTACGGCGACGATGCGCCTAATCTTCGGCCCTCGCCGCCGCGGGCCACCGAGAATTTCCTCCAGGCTCCGGTCCGAGGCCCGCCCCTTGCCCGTGGAGGGCGCCGCTCCTGGCGTGGCGGGCGCTTCGATTTGCGGCCCCGAAGGCGTGCTGGCAGTAGACGTGACCGACATCGCTTCTGTATGGCCGACACGGCCGCTCTCACCTTGATCGCCATCAATAACGGCGGGGCGGTTGGGCGTTGCGTACCGGGCATCAAAGGAAATCGGCAAGCGCCCAGGCGCCTTTCCGTCCCGGCCACCGCAAGCTTTCTCATCCGTCCAACAGAAAACCGCTGATTGCGGCGGGCGGCGCGACGCGCTCTTTAGCGCGCAACGAAACACGGGATGGGAGACGTCACATGGCGAACGAAAACACGGGCCTGCAGCTGCGTTCACTGGTCAAGGCGAGCGGCGAGCTGGAGCTATCGCTGGCGCGGGTGGCGATCCCCGAACCCGCCGCCGACGAGGTCCTGGTCCGGGTCGAGGGCGCGCCCATCAACCCTTCCGACCTCGGCCTGCTGCTGGGCGCCGCCGACATGTCCACCGCCGTCGCGAGCGGGACGGCCGAGCAGCCGGTGCTCACCGCCAAGATCCCGGAGGCCTACATGCGCGCCATGGCCGGACGCCTCGACGAGTCGATGCCGGTCGGCAATGAGGGCGCCGGAGTGGTCATCAAGGCCGGGGCAGACGCCCAACACCTGCTGGGCAAGACCGTCGCCATGCTGGGCGGCGCCATGTACGCGGAATACCGCTGCCTGAAGGCCGCCGACGTCCTGGTCCTGCCGCCGGGCGCCACGGCCGCCGACGGCGCCTCGTGCTTCGTCAACCCGCTCACCGCGCTCGGCATGGTCGAGACCATGCGCCGCGAGGGCCACACCGCGCTGGTTCACACGGCCGCCGCCTCCAACCTCGGCCAGATGCTGAACAAGATATGCCTCGCCGAGGGGGTGGGCCTGGTCAATGTCGTGCGCAGCCCGGCACAGGCGGCGATCCTCCAGGCCATCGGCGCCAAGTACGTGGTCGACTCCAGCGCGCCCGGCTTCATGGAGGACCTGATCAAGGCCCTGGTCGCCACGGGCGCGACCCTGGCCTTCGACGCCATCGGCGGCGGCAAGCTGGCCGGCCAGATCCTCAGCGGCATGGAGGCGGCCGCCAACCAGACCGCCACGACCTACAGCCGCTACGGCTCATCGGTCCACAAGCAGGTCTATATCTATGGCGGCCTCGACACCCGGCCCACCGAGCTCAATCGCGGCTTCGGCATGGCCTGGGGGCTTGGCGGGTGGCTGCTGACCCCGTTCCTGATGAAGATCGGTCCCGAGGCGGCCCAGAAGCTGCGCGAGCGAGTCGCCGCCGAACTGAAGACCACCTTCGCCAGCCACTACTCGCATGAGGTGTCCCTGGCCGAGGCCCTCAACCCGGACATCATCGCCGCCTACAATCGGCGTGCAACCGGAGAGAAGTACCTGATCAACCCTAGCAAGCGCTAGCACGTCGGGGGCCGGCTTTCGGGGCGCAATTCCGGTGTCGGCCTCCCGACATATTGACGCAGTTCGGCGCGGCGGCGGTCGCCCGACTCGGCCGCGTCCTGACCGCAAACCCAAGCTCGCAAAGGCTTGGCTGTAACGGGTTTGACAATATGTCAAGATCGTGGCGCGGCAGTGCGACGAACCGCCCCAAGGCGGCGGTTGGAATCGGGAGTTAGGGTTCGGCGACCTTCAGCCACCCCCACCTAGCTTCAAGGTTCCGATGCCGAACAACTTGACGCAAGGCGAGGCCTTGCCCTCCCGCACCCACACCGACGCGCGCCCCGCTGGAGCGGGCATTTGAGTCTGCCTCCCCACCTCGAGCCGCGCCGGCCGCGGCTTCGCGAGCTCGAGGACGAGCTCGGCAAGGCGCGGGCGCAGATCGACGTCCTGCTGACCCAGCTGCGCGCCGTGCATATCGAGGCGATCGAGGTGGCCCCCTGGATGGTGGGCTTGCGCCCGCAGGAGATCGCGATCATCGCCGCGCTCAAGGGCGCCTTTCCCCGTCTGTTGGACGTCTATTCGCTCGACGAGGCCCTGCCGCGTCTGGACGACGTCGCCGACCGCACCCTGTCGGGCGTGCACGTGGTCATCCACGGTATTCGCCGGAAGCTGGGAGCCGAGGTGATCGAGACGGTTCGCGGCTTCGGATGGCGGCTGTCGGTCGAGTTCGCGGCCCGCCTGAAGACCCTGGAGAACAGCCGCTCGTTCGACCCGCCCCAGCCCCAGGCCATGCCCCAGGCCCAGGCCGCGCGCCAGTCCAAGGCCGCCCGGGGCTGAAGCCGTCACACGCGGAACTCGAACCGCCGCTCGGCGCTTTTGACCAGGGGGTACGCATCGGCGCGGGCCGCCGATTCCCATGTTCTCCAGGGGGCGAGGGGGGTTGAGATGGGCGCCATGGAGTCGCCGGAGCCGTCGGAGACCGAGGCGCGCCTGGCCGCCGTGCTTGAAAGCGTCAGCGACGGCTTCTACGCCCTGGATCGCGACTGGCGCTACGTGCTCTTCAACCGCGCCGCCGAGCGCTATTTCAACGTTTCCAGCACGGCCTTGCTGGGCAAGGTCATGTGGGACGTCTTTCCCCAAGGTCGCGGGACGCCGTTCGAACGCGCCTGCCGGGCGGCCATGGACAAGGCTGAGACCTCCGTCTTCGAGACCCCGTCGCGCCTGCGCCCCGACCGTGTGGTGGAGCTGCGGATCGCGCCCATGCATGGCGGCGGCATCGCCGTCACCCTGACCGACATCACCGACCGCAAGCGCAACGAAGCCGCCCGCGAGCTGCTAATGCGCGAAGTTGATCACCGGGCGCGCAACATGCTGGCGGTGGTCCAGTCGATCATTCAACTGACCCGCGCCGGCGACGTCGCGCGCTACAAGCAGATCGTCATCGGCCGGGTCAATGCGCTCGCCCGCGCCCAGGGCGCCCTGGCCAGCCGTCGATGGGAGGGCGCCCTGGTGGCCGAGGTGTTGGCCGAGGAACTCGCCACGGTGGGCAAGGCCGACGCCTATCATCTGGAGGGCCCGGCGGTGCTGCTTTCGCCCCGGCAGGTCCAGCCGTTCAGCATGGTGGTCCATGAGCTGGCCACCAACGCCAGCAAGTACGGGGCGTTCGGCGCCGAAGCCGGGGAGGTCCACGTGGACTGGACCCTGGAAGACGACAAGGTCCTGCGGGTGGTCTGGCGCGAGACCGGCGGACCGCCGGTGCGCGCGCCGACCCGAAAGGGGTTCGGCTCCAAGCTTATCTCCGACCTCGCCCGCCAGCTCGGCGGCGCGGCCAGCTTCGACTGGGCCCGCGACGGCCTGAGGTTCGAACTGAGCCTGCCGCTCTGAGCGTACCCGGCCGCCGCGAAGCGGCCGGGTTTCGTCGTCGTGGTCGACGCCTCGGAGGGTGACAGGGTCAGCCGCATGACGATTGACGCTCTGCATGGCAAAGCCTAATGGCGACCCTGCGACAGGTTCCCCGCGAGGGGATTAATAGGGAACTCAGGTGAGATACCTGGGCTGTCCCCGCAACTGTAAGCGGCGAGCCCGCGCGTCACGAGCCACTGGACATCTGTCTGGGAAGGCGGCGCGCATCGGCTGCGACCCGCGAGCCAGGAGACCTGCCTGACGCGGTCGTCCTTCGTCCGGCCGGTGGAGCCGCACGAACGGGGAGTACTCCCGAGAGACGACGTCCGTTGGTCCGCGCTTGCGCGGGCTTCGTCGTCGCGTGTCAGGGGGAAACCCGAATGAAGACCCTATTGCTATCCACCACCGCGCTGCTGTGCGGCGTCTCCACCGGCGCGCTCGCCCAGGTCGGCCCCATCGCCGCGGCCAGCGTCAGCGAACTGATCGTCACCGCCAATCGCTCGCCCCAGCAGGCCGACCGGGTCGGCCAGAGCGTCACGGTCCTTGACGCCAGGGACATCGCCGCCAGCCAGGTGGCCGAGGTCTCCACCCTGCTGGCCCAGACCCCGGGCGTCACCGTCTCGCGCAACGGCGGGATCGGCGGCGCGACCTCGCTGCGCATCCGTGGGGCCGAGACAGACCAGACCGTGGTGGTGGTCGATGGCGTGAAGCTGAACGACCCGTCCCAGGCCGGCGGCGGCTACAACTTCGCCAACCTGCTGGCCGGCGACATCGCGCGCATCGAGATCCTGCGCGGCGCCCAGTCGACCCTGTGGGGCAGCCAGGCCATCGGCGGGGTGGTCAATATCGTCACCGCCCAGGCGGTCGAACCGTTCGAAGGCTCCCTGCAGCTCGAGGCCGGCGCCCGGGGCACGGCCTATGCCCGCGCCGCCCTGGGCGGCAAGGGGGAGCGCCTCGCCTGGCGCCTGGCGGCGGGCCGCTTCGACACCGATGGGGACTCCGCCTATCGCCTGGGATCCGAGACCGACGGCTACGAGAACACCGGCTTCAGCGGCCGCGCCGAAATCCAGGCCGCCGACGCCGTGTCGTTCGACCTTCGCGCCGTCTACTCCAAAGGAAAGAACGATTTTGACGGCTTCCCGGCGCCGGCCTTCGCCTTCGACGACACCCGGGAATACGGGACAACCGAGGACTTCGTCGGCTACGCGGTGGTCAATTTCGACCTGGGCGCCCTGAAGAACCGGGTCGCCTATGGCTACACCCGCACCGACCGCCGGAACCTCGATCCCGACCAGGCGGTCACGCCGGTCACCTTCGACGCCCGCGGCGAGAACCGGCGCTGGGAGTACCAGGGCGTCTGGACGGTCAGCGAGGCCTGGACCGCCACCTTCGGCGCAGAGAGCGAGGAGGCCGAGATGCGCACGGTCTCGCCCAGCGCGTTTTCGCCCAACCCGCCGCCCGTGCGCGGCAAGGCGGGGATCGACGGCATCTACGCCCAGGTCCAGGGGGAGGTGATCGACGGCCTCACCCTCACCGCGGGCCTGCGCCGCGACAGCCACGACACCTTCGGCGACCAGATGCTGGGCCAGCTCGCCGCGGCCTGGTCGCTCAATGACGGCGACACCGTCCTGCGCGCCAGCTTTGGCCAGGGCTTCAAGGCCCCGACCCTGTTCCAGCTCTATAGCGACTTCGGCAACCTGGCCCTGGCCCCCGAGGAAGCCGACGGCTGGGACGCCGGGATCGAGCACCGCTTCGCCGGCCGCTTCAGGGTCGCCGCCACCTGGTTCCAGCGGGAGACCGAGAACCAGATCGACTTCTTCTCCTGCACGGTGGGCAATACCAATCGGCTGTGCCAGCGCAACGGCGTCCCCCGCTTCGGCTTCTACGCCAACACCGCGCGCACCAAGGCCCACGGGGTGGAGCTGGAGGGTTCGGCCGATCTCGGGCCTCTGACGGTCTCGGCCAACTACACCTGGACCGACACCGAGAACGTCTCGCCCCAAGGCGTGAACCACGGCAAGCGTCTCACCCGCCGGCCGGAGCATCTGGCCAATATCCTGGCGACCTATCGCTGGGCTAACGACGCCTCGATCTCCGGCGCCATCCGCCATGTGGGCGCCAGCTTCGACAATGCCGGCAATACCTATGTCCTGCAGGGTCACACCTTGCTGGACCTGCGGGCTTCCTATCCCCTGACCGGGGCGCTTGAGGTCTATGGCCGGGTCGAGAACGTCTTCGACGACGACTATGAGACCACCCGAAACTACAGCTCCCCCGGTCGAGGCGCCTATGTCGGTGTGCGGGCGAAGTTCTGACCCGCGTCTTTCCAATCGTGGAGGCCCCATGACCGCCGAAGACGACAGGAACGCCGACCACCGCGGGATCGACTTTTGAGCTGGATGATCACCCGCAGGTCGGCGCTGGCCGCCGGGGTCGCCGTCCCGCTTGGCCGCGCCGCCAGGACCGGACCGCGCCGCATCGTCTCGCTCAATCCGTGCCTGGACGCCATCCTGGTCCACGTCGCCGACCGCGGCCAGATCGTGGCCCTGAGCCACTACTCCCGCGAGCCCAGCAGCTCCAGCATCGGCGCGCTGGGCGCGGCCTTTCCCGTCACCTACGGGACGGCCGAGGAGGTGCTCGCCTTGGCGCCTGACCTGGTGCTGGCCTCCCGGTTCACGCCGCCGGCGACCCGCGATGCGTTCCGGCGCCTAGGCGTCCCCGCCGAGTTCTTCGACCTCAGCGAGACGGTGGCCTCCAGCCTGGCCCAGGTGCGTCATGTGGCGGGCCTCGTCGGCCGTCCGGAACGCGGTGAGGCCCTGGTCGCCCGGATCGAGGAGGCCCTGGCCGCCGCCGCGCCGCCGCCGGGCGTCCCGGTGCTGACCGCCCTGGTCTTCCAGGCCGGCGGCTTGGCCTCGGCGCGGGGCACCCTGATCGACGAGATGATGCGCCGCACGGGCTTCGAGAACGCCGCCACTCGATACGGTCTGGAGCGCACCGGCGCCGTGCCGCTGGAATACCTGGTCGCCGACCCGCCGGACGTCCTGCTGGCGGGACTCGTCAGGCCAGGCGTGCCCACCTGGTCCGACCGGGTGATCGGCCATCCGGCGCTGGCGCGCGTCGCCCACCGCATGCACCGGGCCGACTTCCCCCCGCAGCTCACCTTCTGCGGCGGACCGACCCTGATCCGCACCGCCGCCTTCCTGGCCAAGGCGCGCAGGGAGGCCTTGGCGGCCCGCGCCGCGAGGGGCCGCGCATGAACCGCCGCGCCCTCACCCTCGCGGTTCTCGTCTCCCTCGCGGTCCTGCTGGCCCTGGTCAGCATGGCCGCGGGGCGACTCTGGGTCCCGTTCGCCGACTGGGCCGACACCGCCGACCCCCGCTCGGTGATCATCCTGGAGCTGCGCCTGCCGCGCACCCTGCTCTGCGTCGCGGTCGGCGCGGCCTTGGGCATGTCGGGCGCGGCCATGCAGGGCTACACGCGCAACCCCCTGGCCGATCCCGGCGCCCTGGGCGTCTCGTCGATGGCGGCCCTGGGGGCGGTGCTGACCCTCTATCTCGGCGCCGGCGCCTCCCAGCCCTGGGTGATCGCCGCGGCCGCCATGACCGGCGCCCTGATCGCCGTCTTCCTGCTGTTGGCCCTCTCGGGGCAGGCCTCGAGCATCGTCACCTTCCTGCTGGCGGGCGTGATCCTGCAGACCGTGGCCGGCGCCGGCGTGGCGCTCGCCCTCAGCCTCGCGCCCAACCCCTGGGCGGTGAACGAGATCGTCAACTGGCTGATGGGCTCGCTGGCCGACCGCGGCATGGCCGAGGTCCAGATGGTCCTGCCGCTGATCGCCGT
This sequence comes from Phenylobacterium sp. LH3H17, assembly GCF_024298925.1. NCBI lineage: Bacteria > Pseudomonadati > Pseudomonadota > Alphaproteobacteria > Caulobacterales > Caulobacteraceae > Phenylobacterium > Phenylobacterium sp. LH3H17. Next base: position 917,105 of record NZ_CP101283.1, read on the forward strand.
CGGCTGTCTCCTGCTGCTGCTGATCGGACGGGGCCTGGACGCGCTCACGCTCGGCGAGACAGGCGCCCGCTCGCTGGGGATCAACATGACGGCCACCCGCTGGCTACTGGCCATCGGCGTCGCACTCACCGCCGGAGCCAGCGTGGCGGTGACCGGGGTCATCGGCTTCGTCGGCCTGATCGTGCCCCACCTGCTACGCCCTCTGGTGGGCGCCAGGCCCGGCGGCCTCTTGATCCCCAGCGCCATCGGCGGGGCCGTCCTGGTCCTGGCCGCCGATATCGCCGTGCGCCTGGCGCCCGCGGCCGGCGAGGTGAAGCTCGGCGTGGCGATGGCGGTCCTGGGTGGGCCGTTCTTCTTCGCCCTGCTGCTCTCCCTGCGGAAGAGGATCGCATGAGCGCGCTCAGCGCCCACGCGGTCAGCGTCCGGCTCGGCGATAAGCTGGCGGTCGACGGGGTCGTCGCGACCTTCGAGGCCGGGACCGTCACCGCCATCCTCGGCCCGAATGGCGCGGGCAAGTCGACCCTGCTCGCCTGCCTGGCCGGCCTGCGCAAGCCGTTGACGGGTCATGTGCGCCTCGACGACGCCCAACTGCTCTCCGTGGCCCCCCGCGCCCGCGCCCGCCGCATCGGCTTCATCCCCCAGACCCCGGAGATCGCCTGGGCGGTGGAGGCGCGGATCCTGGTCGGCCTCGGCCGCACCCCCTTCATCGGCGCCAGCGGCCTGTCGCTGGAGGATTCCGAGGCCATCGACCGGGCCATGGCCGCCGCCGGGGTGGAGGCCCTGGCCGACCGCGATGTCACCACGCTCTCCGGCGGTGAGCGGGGCCGGGTGCTGATCGCCCGCGCCCTGGCCGGCGATCCGGAATGGCTGCTGGCCGACGAGCCGCTCACCGGCCTCGATCCCGGCCACCAGCTCGACACCGGCGCCCTGTTCCGCGCCATGGCCCACGACCAGGGTCGCGGCGTGGTCCTGACCCTGCACGACCTGTCGCTGGCCGCCCGCATCGCCGACCGCATCGTGGTCATGGCGCAGGGCAGGATCCTGGCCGACGGCCCGCCCAGCCAAGCCTTGTCGCCCGAGGTCCTGGCCGCCGCCTACGGCATCGAGGCGCGGTTCACCACGGGCGCGGCCGGCCCGCTGATCGAGATCGTCGGGCGGGGCCGCTGATGGCCGCGCTGATGATCCAGGGCTGCGGCTCCGACGTTGGCAAGTCGGTGCTGGTGGCCGGGCTCTGCCGCCTGTTCGCCAACCGTGGTCTGACCGTGCGGCCCTTCAAGCCGCAGAACATGTCCAACAACGCCGCGGTCACCGTCGACGGCGGCGAGATCGGCCGCGCTCAGGCCTTGCAGGCCGTCGCCTGCCGCACACCGGCCACCGTCCACATGAACCCCGTGCTGCTGAAGCCCCAGAGCGATGTCGGCGCCCAGCTGGTGGTGCGGGGCAGGATGGCGGGGACCTGGCAGGCGCGCGCCTATCAGGACCGCAAGGGCGAGCTGCTGGACGTGGTGCTGGAAAGCTTCCGCAGCCTCCAGGCCGAGTGCGACCTGGTGATCGTCGAGGGCGCCGGCAGCCCGGCGGAGACCAACCTGCGGGCCGGCGACATCGCCAATATGGGCTTCGCCCGCGCCGCCCAGGTCCCCGTGGTCCTGGTCGGCGATATCGACCGGGGGCACGTCATCGCCGCCCTGGTCGGAGCCCATGCCGTCCTCGACGCGGCCGACCGCGCCATGATCGCCGGCTTCCTGATCAACAAGTTCCGCGGGGATCCCAGCCTGTTCGCCGATGGCCGGGCCGAGATCGTGCGGCGCACCGGCTGGGCCGACTGCGGCATGGCCCCCTGGCTGGCCGCCGCCCGGCGCCTGCCCGCCGAGGACGCCGTGGTGCTGGATCGCCGCGCTCCGGGCGTGAAGCGGCGGGTGAAGATCGTCGCCCCCATGTTCTCGCGCATCGCCAATTTCGACGAATTCGACCCCCTCCGCGCCGAGCCGGAGGTGGACTTCGCTTTCGTGCCGCCGGGCACGCCCCTGCCGGGCGACGCCGACCTGGTGATCCTGCCGGGCAGCAAGGCGACGCTCGCCGATCTGGCCTTCCTGCGCGCCCAGGGGTGGGACATCGACCTCGCCGCCCATGTCCGGCGCGGCGGCCGGGTGCTGGGGATCTGCGGCGGCTTCCAGATGCTCGGCCGGTCCATCGCCGATCCGATGGGCGTCGAGGGTCCGCCGGGCGAGGCCGCGGGCCTGGGGCTGCTGGACGTCGCCACCACCCTGACCGACGAAAAGGTGCTGACCCCCACCGCCGGGCGCCTCCTCGCCGGCGGTCGTTTCGAGGGTTATGAGATCCATGTGGGCCGCACGGCGGGCCCCGATCTCGCCCGCCCCCTGCTGGTCCGCGACGATGGAACCTTCGATGGCGCGATCTCCGCAGACGGCCGGGTCATGGGCGCCTATGTCCACGGCCTGTTCGGCCTGGGCGAGGCCAGGGCCGCCCTGCTGGCGCCCCTGGGCGCGACCTCGGACGGCGTCGATGAGGCCGCCCGGGTGGACGCCGCCCTCGACGAGATCGCCTTGGCGCTGGAGCAGGCCTTCGATGTCGACGCGCTTGCGGCCATCGCCCGCCTGGAGCCCCGTCCCTGACCCTGCCGCCGCGGGATCGGCCCGCCCGATCGCGCCTCGGAGCCCGGCGAAACTCGCGCTAGACGCGAGTTATTCAACCTTCACCACATAAAAGACGGGTGATGGGCGCCAATTCCTGCGATAACTGTCACCTCGGCGACGGACGCGCGCCGTGGAGGCCGTATTACTAGACCTGCTTTCAAACGCTGGGGGGCGTTGTCCGGAATGAGCGACCAGCAGGGCGATCCGCGCACCGCGGCGGAATTACGCCACCGCATGGCCAACACGTTCCAGTTGATGTCCGCCCTGGCGCGAATGCGCGCCCAGAGGACCAGCGAACCCGAGGCGCGGCGCCAACTTGTCTGGATGGCCGACGCCATCGGCTCGCTCGGCGCCTTGGAGCGCCACCGGCAGGAGGCGGGCGTCGACTTCGCGGCCTATCTCTCCGACATGATCCCGGTCTGGCAGCGGCGGCAGGGGACACGGCCCGCCGAGATCCAGCTGTCCTGCGCCCAGCTTCACGTCTCCGACCAGGCGGCTTCGACGCTCGCGCTCATCGCTCAGGAGCTGGTCGCCAACGCCCTGGCCCACGGCTATCCGGACGACCGCGTCGGGGTCGTCAAGATCGGCCTCAAGCGGCTGGAAGACGAACGTTGCGAGCTCACCGTGGTGGACGACGGCCAGGGTTTCGATCCGGCCGCGCCGGGGGCCCGCGAGCGGTTCGGCCTGTGGTTCGTGCGCAGCCTGGCGGCCCAGGTGCGCGGCGAGTTCGTGCTGGATAGCCAGGCCGGCGTCTCCGCCCGCATGGTCTTCTCGCTCTAGCCGCGGACCCGGTCGATGGCCGGCTGCGGCAGCAGGCGCTCGTAGTTTCGCCGCACCACGTCGTAACACTCGCATGATACGGCCTCGAGGCCCTCGCGGCTGATGATGTCGACAACGCCACGGCGATAACGGATGTAGCCCTTTTCCTGCAAGGCGCGGGCGACGGCGGTGACCGTGGTCCTCTGCACCCCCAGCATGTCGGCCAGAAACTCCTGGGTCAGGGCCACCGTGTCGCTAGTGATACGGTCGTGGCAGGTCAGCAGCCACCGGCAGAACCGCGCCTCGACCGAGTGCAGGGCGTTGCAGGCCACCGACTGCACGGCGTGGCCGAACAGGGCCTCGGTGTGCATGTCCACCATCTCGCGGATCTTGGCGCTCTTCTCCCAGGCCTCGTGCAGCAGGTTCGCCCCTATGCGGGCGGCCCGGGTCGGAGTCTGGACGATGGCCCGCGACAGCGACTGGCGGGGCGACACGGCGCCCATCAGCCCCAGGGCGCCTTCGCGCCCGATGGTTGCGCTCTCGATGGCCGCGCCGTTCTCCATCAGGGTCATCAGCGAGATGACGCCGTCATGCGGGAAATAGACCGTATCGACCCGGTCTCCCGGCTCGTACAGCAGACGTCCCCGTTCCAGATCCACATTGGTAAGATGCGACGCCACCAGCCTGTAGTCTTCAGGGGGCAGGGCCGAGAGCAAGCGATTTTGCACCGAGATCAGGGGCCTTTGCATCGGGGAATCGGAACGCAGCCATATGGCTTAGGTTGCAAGTTATCGACGGCGCCCCGCAAAGACTGTCGAGAACTCGACACAAATGCGATGCGAGTTCGGCAAAAGCAGAATTAGCCCCTCAAGAGCAGCGAAGATATGTCCCGTGATGACGGCGCTCAGATGTGTCGACAAGTCGACGCAAGTATAGCTGCGGCGCGCAAATTCCCGGCCTGAGAATCCGCTGCTGATCTTGAAGCGGTGATCTTACGACTTTAAGCGCGACGATGCGTCGCACAGTCGCCTCGATCCAGCGCGGACGGGAGCTTACGTCCTCAGTGGAAGTGCAGGTTGGCGCGTCCGGCCACGTGGGGTTCGTGGCGGGTCGCGTTGGCCAGCGCGATCTCCCAGGCGAACTTCACCGGCCCGCCCTGCGAGATCCAGACGTCGGCATCCTCGCAGGTCATCTTCAGCAGGGTGAGCTTCGGATCGGACTTGCCTTGCGGGTACCAGGCGGCGACCACGGCGTTCCAGTACTTGTCGATCCGGGCCTGGTCGTGCTGCACGGTGAGTTGGCCGCAGATGCAGGCCTGCAGCTCGCGCTGCTGGAAGACGAACATCCCCTTGTGGCCCGCGCCGACATGCTGGGCGAGATCGCTGTCGGACCTGGTGAAGAACCAGATCTCCTCGGCCTCGCGCTCGACGAAGGCGGTCATCGGCTGGGTGTGATGGGCCAATCGGCCGACCACGCCCAGCATCCCGACCTGATGGCGTTCGATTTCTTCCCACAACCGGCGCTCAACGGCGACGCGGTCGTTCATATCGATGCTCATGACGGCTCCTGGGTTAGGTGCGCTACAACCTCAACCCTTGAGCCGCCATGGAGTTCCGAGCTGGGCCGTAGGCCTAGTTGCGCGGGGTGATGAAGGCCGAGGAGACCCAGCCGCGATTCCCGTTCTCGTCGTCGACTTCCCACCAGATGCCGTTCTTCTGGCCGGTGGGATAGACCAGTTCGCCGACCGCGAACGAGCGGACCGCGCCGGCCTGCGGCGAGGGCGCCTTGCGCAGCACCACCGCCGACTTGGCGGTGTAGGCCTGGACCCCGGCATTGGCCGAGGCCTCGGCGCCGGTGGCCACCTGGCCCTGCTGCATGTAGCGGACCAGGTCGATGAAGGCGTTGAAATAGGCCGCGGTGATCACCTTGCCGATGTCGGTGTTGGCGTAGCCGCCGCCGGCCGCCGCGCCGAAGCCGGTGGTCCCGCCCAGGCCGCCGCCGCCGCCGAAGCTGATGTCGGTCTTCTGGGCCACGCCCTCGGCCACATAGATCTGCTCGGTGGTGCGCGCGTCGACCAGGGTGATCAGCGCCTGGGCCTGGGCCTTCTTGGTGCGCAGCCCGCCGGCCAGGGCGCCGAAGCCGCCCGGCAGCAGGGAGCCCGCGATGGCTCCGATCGCCGCCCCGCCGGTGTTGGCGTCCGAATTGGCGATGTCGGGGATGATGAAGTAGTCGGCGGAGGCCACCTGGCCCTTGCCGATGTTCGATCCGCGACGCAGGTCGCCCGAGCCGCCGAGCGCGGCCTCCTGGTTGCGCATGGCCAGGCCGCCGGCGCGGTCGACGATACGCAGGCAGTTGGAGCGGGCGGCGAACAGCTTCAGCAGGGCTTCCGGATTGGAGAGCCCCAGTTCGGTCCACCAGCGGTTTGCCGGTTCCTGCACCGCCGCGGTGCCCAGCGGACGGTCGCAGCGCGGCAGCTCGGGGGTCGCTGCGTTCTTCGGCTGCTTCTTGTCCATGCCGTACTGGGCGCTCGCGGGGGTCGAAATGGCGAGCGTGGCGGCGAGGCTCATGGCCAGGGTCGTCGTTAAGGTCTTGCGCATCGTGCCCCTCCTGGATTCTTGCGTTGGCGCGAGCCTAGTCCCCCGGGATACGCCGATCAATCGGTTGAGCTTGCGCCGCCTCACGTATTGTTGAGACCCGTTTAGGTATATCGCGGCCCTCACGACCTACGGTCGGCGGAATGCTGACCGCGAGCCACCCCTGCAGCGCCCGCATGGCGCCCGTCGGCTCTTTCGACTTCAACCAGCTAAGCCAGTAGTGGCCGGACCCCGACTCCTGGATGAACGGTCGGACTAGGCGCCCCGAGGCCAGGTCGCGCTCGAACATCGAGGCCGGCGCGAGCGCCACCCCCAGCCCCTGGGCGGCGGCCTCGGCCATCACGAAGGAGGAGTCGAACACCGGCCCGCGTATCGGCGGGCAGGGGAGGCCGGCGGCGGCGAACCAGCCCGGCCAGTCTTCGGCCCGGTAGGAGCGGAGCAGGATCTCCGCCGCCAGCGAGGCGGGGCCTTCCAGCCGTTGAGCCGTCGCCGGCGCGCACAGCGGGGTCAGCGGCGCCGGCATGAGCCGAACGGCCTCGGTCCCGTGCCAGGCGCCGTCTCCGAACCGGATCGCGCAGTCCAGCCCCTCGCCCGCCAGGTCGACCCGGTTGTTGTTGGCGGAGATCCGCAGGTCGACGAACGGATGAGCCTCATGGAACTTCGGCAACCGCGGCAGCAGCCAGCCCACGGCGAAGGTGCCTACCACGCCCAGGGTCAGCACCTGGCGCACGCGCCCGGCCTCGAAGCGGTCCATCGCCTCGCCGACCCGGTCGAAGCTGTCGCGCAGCACCGGCAGCAGGAACTGGCCCTCGTCGGTGAGCGCAAGGCCGCGCGGCAGGCGTCGGAACAGGGCCACGCCCAGCCGCGCCTCCAGCCCCTTCACCTGGTGGCTCACCGCCGCCTGGGTCACCGCCAGCTCCAGGCCGGCCCGCGTGAAGCTGAGATGTCGGGCCGAGGCCTCGAAGGCGCGGAGCGCGTTGAGCGGCAGTTGGCTGCGCGACACGGGTCGAATCCCCAAAATTTTCTAGGGTGAGCGCCGATCTATCATCGTTTGCGCCGGCCCGCGCCAGCTTTCAATCTCTCCAGATCAACAGGAGAGAGAACGGGCATGAGACGTCGGGACTTCACCTTCGCCCTGGCGGGCGCGGCCGCCGCGTGGCCCGCGCTCGCACACGCCCAGGCCAGGATCACAAAGGAATTCGAGGCGCTGGAGGCCCACAGCACGGGCCGGCTCGGCGTCGCGGTCCTGGACACCCAGACCGGCGCCCGCTTGGCCTGGCGCGGCGACCAGCGGTTCCCGATGTGCAGCACCTTCAAGGCCCTGGCGGCCGCCCAGGTGCTGGCGCGGGTCGATCAAGGCAAAGATCACCTAGGGCGACGTATCGTCTTCTCCGCCGCCGACCTGGTGGAATATTCGCCGGTGACCACGGGCCAGGTCGGCGCCCCGGGCATGACGCTGGCGGCGCTCTGCGAGGCGGCCGTCACCGTCAGCGACAACGCCGCGGCCAACCTGATGCTGAAGGGGCTTGGCGGCCCCAGGGGTTTCACCGCCTGGTGCCGGTCGATCGGGGATCCGGTCACCCGCCTCGACCGCTGGGAGACGGCGATGAGCGAATCCGCCCCCGGCGACCCTCGCGACACCACCACCCCGTCGGCCATGGTCGAGACCCTGCGCAAGCTGACCCTCGGCGACGTCCTGACGCCGGCCTCCCGCGCGCGCCTCACCGGCTGGCTCGTGGCCAACCAGACCGGCGACGCGCGCCTGCGCGCCGGCCTCCCCAAGACCTGGAAGGTGGGCGACAAGACCGGCTCGGGGGGCCACGGCACGACCAATGACATCGCCATCCTCTGGCCCCCGAACCGCCGCCCGATCCTGGTCGCGGCCTACCTCACGGGATCGAAGGGCGGCGCCGACGCGCGCAACGCCGTGCTGGCGGAGGTCGGGCGTATCGTCACGCGGATGGTCTAGGGGGCTTCCACCAAGGGTCCCGGTTGGTCATGATGGAGCCATTCATAGACGCCGACTTCGATTCCACTCCTTTTCCAGAGACCAGAATTTCAATGACCGAGATCGTGGTGCCCCGCCAATTCCGCGGGCCTCCCTTCACTGCCAATGGCGGATACATCTGCGGCGTGCTGTCGAACGCCGTCGGCGGCCGCGGCGCGGCCATGCTGCGCGCCGGCGTGCCCCTGGATGTGACCGTCACCCTGTCGCCCGGCGAGGACGGCGGCGTGGTGCTCTCCAACGCCGATGGCGCCCTGCTGGGCACGGCGCGTCCGGCCACGGACGACGCCATCCCGCCGACACCCCCGGCGCCGCCCGGCATCGAGGAGGCGCGCGCGGCCCAGGCCGCCTCGCCCTTCGCGACGCGGTCCCTGCATCGCGGCTGCTTCTCCTGCTGCATCGAACGCGAAGACGGCGAGGGTCTGGGCGTCCATGTGGGCCAGCTCGAGGGCGCGCCCGCGGGCCATTGCGCCGGCCTCTGGACCCCGCACGCCAACTTCGCCAACCCTGACGGGACCATTCCGGACGAGATCACCTGGGGCGCGCTCGACTGCTCGGGCTCCATGGCCTGGTGGATCAAGACCGGCGCGCCGGTCGGCCTGCTGGGCACCATGGCCGGCGAGGTGTTGCGCAAGCCCCGGGCCGGCGAGACCTATGTGGTGGTCGCCTGGACCCGCGAGGTCGAGGGCCGCAAGCATTTCGCCGGCGTCGCCCTGTTCGACGCCGCGGGCGAGACCATGGCCCGCTCCGGCCAGATCTGGATCGGCCGTCCCCCCGGCGCCCCGGCGCCCCGGCCGCTGGAAACGTCCGCCGGGGCCTGAACCTTTCCAGATCCTCCTGTCTTCGGAGGGGGAGCTGCCTGACCGAGTCGAGCGTCGCGGCCTATTCCACCGCCCGCCGAGCGCTGGCCTCGACCTGGGCGCGGGGCATCAGCCGGGCGGTGGAGCTACCCTTGGCCAGCACCTCGCCGGCGGCGTTCAGCAGCCGGCCCTCGAGGAAGGCCGTGGAGCGGCCACGCCGCTCCACCCAGCCCTCGGCGATCACCAGGCCGGGCCGCACGGGCGCGAAGAAACTGACCTTCAGTTCTAGGGACATCGGCGTCATGTCGCCGTCCTGGGCCATGGTGGCGTGCGCCATGGCCGCGTCGATCCAGCCGCAGACGAAGCCGCCCTGCGCCACGCCGCCGGAATGGCACATGTGCGGCCCGACCAAATATTCGATCGCCGCCCGTCCGGGCTCCAGCGAGACCACTCTCTGCTGGCCGAGCGCGGCGTGGAGGTCGGCGGGGGCGGAAGTGGTCATGGGCGAGGCTCTCCGGCTGTGTGCGGCGATGCTAGCGGCCAAGCCGCCCGGCTGGCCACCCATCTCCGCCATGAGGTGAGACCCTAGGCCTTCTTCACGAACTCGGTCTTCAGGACCAGGTCGCGGATCTTCTCGACCCGGGCCTCGATCTCGCCCTCGTCGCCGGTCAGGCGGATGTTCCTGACCAGGGTCCCGCGCTTCAGGGTCACCGAGGTCCCCTTCACCTTGAGGTCCTTGATCAGGGTGACGGAGTCGCCGTCGACCAGGATCGTTCCGTTGCTGTCCCTGACGTCCATGCCGAGCGCTCCATGTCGGCGCCTGCTTTAGGGGCTGGGGCGCCGGGCCACAAGCCGGCGGTGGCGCGGCCTGTCCCGCAAAAAAGCCGCGGCCTCGGAGGGGAGGCCGCGGCGGACATGTGGTGGAGGAACGACCGGGCGCGAGCGCCCGGCCGCGAGGCTGGTGCTAGGCGAGCGCGAGCGCTTGCTTACGCCGTTGGCTGCGGACCATGGAGCCGACCGCGCCGAAGCCGATGATCATCATCGCCCAGGTCGCCGGTTCCGGAACCGCCGCGCCGATATTGCTGAGCTCGAACGAGTTGCTGCTTGAGGCCAGGTCGAAGCCGACGATGTTGTCGGTCGAGTAGAAGGTGAACCGCCCGTTGGTGTCGGCCTGCTGACGATCCCCATCATTGGCGCCGGAGACCGCGCCAAGCTGGAAGCCGGTGATGACCTGGCTGCCGCCGCCCTTCAGATAGAAGGTGATCGAGTTATAGTCGTCGAGCGAGCCGATATACATGCTCACCCGCGAGACGTTCGGCGCCGTGAAGGTCGCGACCTGAGAGCCTTGCACGCTGAGGAACTGCGTCGGGTCGTCGTCGGCCGGATCGGACGGACCGAAGGCCGGCGCCGCGCCCAGGCCCGAGGTGCCGGTCAGCAAGGTCGCCGTACCGCCCATCCCCCAGCCGGGCGCCAGGGTGAACGGCAGGCCGAAGTCGGTGACCAAGTATTCGTCGCCGTTCACGGCCGCTTGGTAGCTCACATAGGAGTGGATCGTCACGGCGGCCTGCGCCGAGGCGCCGAAGGAGACAAAAGCTGTGGCGGCGAGGGCCGCCAATTTGAACTTACTCGTCATTTCAAAGCCCCTATCAGCCGTAGACACCCAACGCTCGGGCGCCTTCAGGTAGTATCGTTAGCCCCACGCCAATGGTTAGTAAACCGTTAAGAGTGGGGCACAACCATGTTTTCGCTGTGTAGAGCATCAATTGGTGGAACATTTTCGTGAGTCGTCGTCCCCGATTCTCCCGATACTAGAAATGTCCATCCGCCCGGGAGCGTGCCGGAGAGCTCCATCGCAGAGTTATCGTCGCGCGGATACGTAGGGGAGGGGGCTACCGGTGGTGTTTCGGCGCCGTGCGGCCACTATTCGCAGATGCGAAGGCGTCCGAATTCAACAGTCGCGGAATTCCGCCGCCGGCCGGCCGCTCAGGCGCCCGTGCGGCGCTTGCGGGCCGCCGGAGGCCGCCGCTGGGCTTTGGCCGCGGGCTTCGATCCGCCGCGGGCCCGGCGCTTGACCGGCTTGGCCGGCCAGACGAAGGCCAGGCCGTCGACCACCGCCACCGGGGCGGCGCCGACCCGGCCGATCAGCTCGTGCTCGTTCCAGATCTCCACCGAGCGGCACTCGGCCAGCAGCCGATCGGCCACCAGCCACGCCTCCCGGTCGGCCTCGCAGGGCAGGTCCAGCCCCTCGGTCCGCTCGTCGGCCTCGTTCAGCAGCCAGAAATGGTAGTGGTCCACGTCCGTCTCCCCGTCTGTCGGGGGACAGTATTCGCAAGAGGGTTTCCGGACCGTTGTTGTCGAGGGCGGGGCCGACCGGCCCTAGTCCAGCCCCAGCACCCGCGCGGCGTTGCTGCCCATCCACTTGGCGCGCACGCTGTCCTTCAGCGGCAGCTCCCCGGTCTCGGCCACCAGCTGGGCCAGGGGGATCATGTGCGTCCCCCAGCCGGAGCCAAAGATCACCTTGTCCTGCAGGTTCCGGGCTCCGTAGTAGATGAGCGCCTCGTAGCCGGCGCCCGGCGCCAGCATGTGCTTCACCCGGCGGCAGGCGAAGTCGATGTAGAGGTGCTGGTGGCGCGAGGCGATGGCGCAGGTCTCCGCCACCCAGGGCCAGCCCGACAGCCCCGCCACGATCTTCAGCTCGGGGAAGCGCACCGCCACCTCGTCCAGGTATCGTGGGTGGGCGTAGTCGTAGGGCCGGTCCGACAGCAGGTGCAGCCCCGCGGTGATCCGCGCCGGGATCCCCAGCTCCACGCACTTGGCCAGGAAGGGCCAATAGGCCGGGTCGTTGATGTAGCGCCCCTCGCGATAGGACGAGACCTCGAAGCCCTTGACCCCCAGCTCACGCACCCCGTGCTCCAGGGCCGCCACCCCGGCCGCGCCCTCCTCGCCCCAGATGCGGAACCAGGGGATCAGCCGGTCGGGATATTCCGCGGCGAACGTCGCGACGTCGGCGTTGCTAGCCCGGCGCCCGGCGTTTCCGATACAGGCCCGCGCCACGCCGGCCTCGTCCAGCATGGCGATCACCTGGGCGTGGCTCATGGCCCGGCCCATGTCGACCTCGCACAGCTTCAGCGCCAGGGCCGTCAGCCCCTGGGTCGCCTTGGCCTCGTTGAACTCGTCCAGGCTCATGCCGATCTGGGCGGCCCAGCCGGGCGCCATCTGCTGGGCGTAGCCCTCCTTGTCGAAGCCGCGCCCCGACTGGATCAGCCGCACGGTGTCCTCGACGGCTTCCTTGGTGGGGGTGTCGCATTCGAAATCGATGATCTGCATCAGGCGCTCTCAGGGAAAATGAATCGGCGGGCCAGGGCCCCAATGCCCCCGACCCTAGCCGCCCACCGCGCGCCCGTCAGCCGTTCTGGGCGTCACCGCCGGCGCCAGTAACAGTCGCTTCAAGAGACGGATCGGGATGATTCTGTGGAATATAACCGAACACCGGTCTTCCAAACACCGTCCTGGAACCGCGATGACTACCCGGAAAACGTGTATCTGTCAGAATACCGTGAACCGTAACCTCAAACTATATTCACAATTGATCGAAATCAAAGTGGAAGCTGGCCGCTGGGGTTTAGCGCTTCCGCCTTGCGGCGAGGTCATCGAAGGCTCACCGCCGGTGCGTATTTGCGGGGACGCAGGCCAAATGACCGACCCATACCAAATCCGGGAACGTCTGGAATTCATCGGCCTCGACGACAAGGCCCGAGCGACGCTGCGGGGCCTGCGCGAGTTCCTGGCCGAGGCGCTGGAGCCGGCGCTGGACAGCTTCTACGCCGACGTGCGCAACAACACCCAAGCGAGCGGCTACTTCCGCGACGAGGCGCACATCGCCGGCGCCCAGTCCGGTCAGATGCGGCACTGGGGCGTCATCGCCGAGGCGCGGTTCGACGACGACTATGTCGCCGGTGTTCGCACCGTGGGCCAGACCCACGCCCGGATCGGGCTGGAGCCCCGGTGGTACATCGCCGGCTATGCCCGCATCACCGAATCCCTGCTGCGCCGCCTGGTCGAGAGCCGCTGGCCCAAGGGCCTC